>CAZOKM010000039.1:0-3128 GCA_964580405.1 uncultured Candidatus Bathyarchaeia archaeon
ATGGTCCCTTCAGCATCGTGGTCGCGCATCAGGGAGAAATGATTGGTTTGACCGACCGCATTAAGCTTCGCCCTCTGAGCGCTGGGACGCGGGGCGACTTCTTATACCTTTCATCAGAGGAATCGGCGATTCGTCTCGTTTCTCCCAATTTAGACAGGTCGTGGAACCCGAGAGGCGGCGAACCCGTCGTCGGCAGGCTGAACTCGGCTAAGGTCGTGGAGGTTGTGGCGGAGTGAGGAGCTACCTGACCCCCGAGTACATTGTGCAAAGGGACCAAGACCGGTGCATAAGGTGCAAGGTCTGCGTCAACCAGTGCACTTACGAGACCCACTACTACGACGCCGAGGACGACAAGGTCTACAGCAAGGACATCAACTGCACGAACTGCCAGCGGTGCGTCGTCTTCTGCCCGACTAACGCGATCACGATTATCAAAAACCCGACCGCCTACAAGGAGAACGACAACTGGACCCAGGAAGCCATCATGACCGTGAAGAAGCAGGCCGAAACCGGGGGCGTGATCCTCACGGGCATGGGCTGCGACAAGCCGAACTTCACGTTCTGGGACCACCTCGTCCTCAACGCGAGCCAAGTCACGAACCCGTCGATTGACCCGCTTAGGGAGCCCATGGAGACCAGAACCTACCTGGGGGCGAAGCCTGAACGCTTGGAACTTGAAAGCAGCGGAGGGGACACTGTGCTCTTGACTGAGCTCGCCCCCCAGCTGTGCCTCGAAGCTCCCATAATGTTCTCTGCCATTTCGTACGGAGCGACGAGTCTCAACGTCCACGAGTCTCTGGCTCGGGCAGCGACCGAGTTCGGCACGTACTTCAACACGGGCGAGGGAGGGTTGGACCCGAGGCTGTACAAGTACGGCAGCCACACAATTGTTCAGGTTGCGTCTGGGCGGTTCGGCGTGCACCCGAAGTACCTCGACGTGGGGGCAGCCATCGAGATCAAAATCGGTCAGGGCGCGAAGCCTGGTATCGGGGGGCACCTACCCGGGGAGAAAGTGACCGAGGACATTTCGAGGACCCGCATGATCCCCGTGGGCACGGACGCACTTTCGCCTGCGCCCCAGCACGACATCTACTCGATCGAGGACCTGAGGCAGCTCATCTACGCGCTGAAGGAGGCAACGGACTACTCGAAGCCCGTTTCGGTGAAGATCGCTGCGGTCCACAACTCGGCCGCGATTGCGAGCGGGATGGTGCGCGCTGGAGCTGACATCATCGCGTTGGACGGCGTGAGGGGCTCAACGGGCAGCGCGCCGAGGGTCATCCGCGACAACGTCGGCATACCCATCGAGTTTGCCATCGCGTCCGTGGACCAGCGGCTGCGCGACGAGGGCATACGGAACAGGGCTTCCATCGTTGCCGCGGGAGGCGTTCGGAGCAGCGCCGACGTCGTAAAGGCGGTTGCGCTTGGCGCCGACGCGGTCTACATCGCGACTGCGGCTCTCGTGGCTATGGGCTGCACGATCTGCCAGAAGTGCTACACGGGCAAGTGCCCGTGGGGGATTACGACGACTGACCCTTGGATTGCGAAGAGGATTAACCCGAACATCGCTTCGAGGCGGCTCGTTAACCTGCTCACAGCGTGGAGCTTCGAGATCAAGGAGATGATGGGAGGCATGGGCGTCAACGCCGTCGAGAGCCTCCGCGGGAACCGCCTCCACCTCAGAGCCGTGGGGCTGACAGATGAGGAATGCAGGATACTAGGAGTAAAGTTGGCTGGAGACTAGGAACTGAAAAACGTGAACAAAATAGAAGAATTGGTTGAAAAAGTCGGAAAGAAGTTTCTGCCCAGAGTAAAATCGGACGAGGGCACGTACTCTGTTGACGCTGCCGACCTGTACTACAGGGACCTCAACGTCCTGCTGAGAGCCTTAAGTAACAATGGTGCCGAAAACATTAAGGTTCAAAACGTCTACGGGCAGAGGTACATTGGGACGGACGTGGACAAGCAGATAGGCATCGACATAGATGGCACGCCGGGTAATGACCTTGGAGCCTTCATGAACGGCCCGACGGTTGTCGTTCACGGGAACGCTCAAGATTGCTGTGGGAACACCATGAACGACGGCTGTATAATTGTCCACGGGCACGCTGGCGACGTCACGGGGTACTCGATGCGCGGTGGGAAGCTGTTCGTTCGGGACGACGTTGGCTACAGGGTGGGCATCCACATGAAGGAGTACATGGACAAGAAACCGTGCATCGTCATAGGCGGCACCGCGGGCGACTTCCTCGGCGAGTATATGGCGGGCGGCGTGATGATTGTCCTCGGCTTGAACTTGGGCGAACATGAAAAGCATCGGGCGAGGTTCGTCGGCACGGGGATGCATGGCGGCGTCATCTACGTGCGCGGAGAGGTAAGCCACTTGAGCAAGGAGGTTAAAGCCACACCAGTCGAAAAGGAAGACATGCACGTCATCGGCGAACTGGTGTCCGAGTTCTGCGAGTACTTCGGCTTCGACTACGACGAAGTCATGAAGGGCAGCTTCACGAAGATTGCCCCGGTTTCCAGCAGGCCCTACGGAAACCTCTACGCCTACTAGGCTCTCTATTTGTTCCATTCCTTTTTCAGAGTCGTGTATTCCTAGTTTTATCGATTGAAAGATGGTTGCCAAAAATGGCTTTATAATGAACGTTTTTCACCTTGGCTTATAAGGGGATACCACAAACTTTAAGATTCGGTTCTGAAGATAAGAGAGGGGTTTATCACATAGTGTTTGACTACAAGGACCCTAAGGTGAATGGTTGTGCCCGAAAGAGTAATGCATAATTCTTCTTATTTGAATGGGAAATCGACGACGGGGACAACGACCCGAGTCAGAGACGTCAGCTCAGAAAGTGGCATGTGCCCGATATGCGTGAGGGACTGCCCCGTCCTCTGCGAAATCAGCCTTTCAGCCTTCAGGGGGAGGGAAGCCCTCTACCCGGAGCCTGTGCAGTACGGCTTTAGCACCGCGGCTGCGCTCAAGGACTTCGGCTTGGACTGGTCGCACTTCAACATTCAGGCTGGGCTGTTTGAGGTCCACGGCATAGAAGCCGAATCTGACAAGGCTTTCTTCGAGAACGTCAGAACCGACACCACGATAGGCGGCGTCCCGCTGGAGCTCCCGA
>CAZOKM010000039.1:3228-14125 GCA_964580405.1 uncultured Candidatus Bathyarchaeia archaeon
GTTGAGGACCAGCGCCTCGGCGTCGACGAGTACGCCCTTTCGAAGCTGGGAGTCAACATCATCGAGCGAAAGTGGGGGCAGGGAGCCAAAGCCATTGGCGGTGAAGTCAGGATACGCGACTTGGCGAAGGCAATCCTGCTCAAGAAGAGGGGCTACCTCGTGCACCCGGACCCTGAGGACCAGACGGTGCAGGAAGCCTTCAAGGACGGAGTCTTCACCTCGTTCGAGAGGCACAGTCGAGTGGGCATTCCGAAGGAGAAGTCGTTTGTTGAGGACATTGAGTGGCTGAGGGACCGAGGCGCGAAGCGCGTCTTCCTCAAGACGGGCGCCTACAGGCCGTCCGCGGTGGCTTACACGATGAAGATGGTTTCCGAGGCGAAGATTGACGCCGTCACCTTCGACGGCGCCGGCGGCGGTACTGGGATGAGCCCCGTTCCGATGATGGACGAGATGAGCATTCCAACGATTTACCTTGAGGCTCTGGTCTTGAGGTGCGCCCAAATCCTGAAGAAGAAGGGACGGTACGTGCCTGACATCATTATTGCGGGAGGGTTCATGAACGAGACCCAGATTTACAAAGCTATGGCGATGAGCAACTTTGGCGAAGGACCCTTAGTCAAGGGCGTCCTCATGGCTAGGTCTCCGATAACGGCTGTCATGAAGAGCTCGTACTTCGTTGAGCTCTCACAGTCGGGGAAGCTGCCCAAATCCTTCACAGACAACTACGGCAACGACCCAGAGAAGTTCTTCGTCGCGACGCCCAAACTAAAAGGCAAGCTCGGCGAACGGTTCAAGGAGGTCCCGTGGGAGGCTGTTGGCTTGTACTCGTACCTGAACGAACGCGTGAAGATTGGGCTGAAGCAGATGATGGCTGGAGCCCGCAAGTGGAACCTCAACCTGCTGGAGCGGAGCGACCTCATGGCGCTGACCGAGAGGGCGTCGAAGGTCACGGGGATTCCGCTGGCTGAGGACGTCGACAACGATGTCATCAAGAAAATCCTCGAGTGACCGCTAGCCAAAAACCGCCTTTCCCTTTTTCTGCAAATGCTTACATAAGGCAGGAACTGTCAGTGTAGAACATGCGCTCGGAGGTCTCCCGAACGGTTTCGCGGAGAATTTTATCTTCTGTAGTCACGTTTATCGTTGTGATTTCAATATTTGCCACAGCAATGAATCTTTTGACACAGAGTGCGCCTTCCGAGGGGTCCTTCGTTTTCGACGGCTTGACGCGCACATACTTGGTCCACGTTCCACCGGGCTACGACGAGAGCGTGCTGACGCCTTTAGTGATTGTGCTGCACGGGTACACGGGGACTGCTGAGGGGATGGTGACATTGACGGGGTTCAACGAGAAGTCGGACGAGGAGGGCTTTATTGTGGCTTACCCGCAGGGGCTGTCCCAGCGCTGGAACGTGGGCTTCGGCAGTCTCAAGTTTGACACCGACGACGTTGGCTTCATCGACGAGCTCATCGACAGGCTCGAACAGAAGTACGCGATTGACGCGAACAAGGTCTACGTGACGGGGTTCTCGAACGGCGCAATGATGTCGTACCTTCTGGGAGCGGAGCTCTCGGACAAGATAGCAGCCATCGCTCCAGTCGCGGGCTCAATCGGCAGCATGACCTATGGCCTCGAACGCATACCCGTGCCCTCGGAGCCCGTGTCCGTCCTCGTCTTCCACGGCACAGCCGACACGAGCGTCCCATATAACGGCGACGGGTTCCTCTCGGTTGCCGAGTCAGTAGCCTTCTGGGTCGAGTGCGACGGGTGTTACGTGGGCCCGTTGAACGAGACCCTGGCCGACGGGAACGTCGTTAGAAGCGTCTATTCGGGCGGCGACAACAACACTGAAGTCATCCTGTACACGATAATCAGCTTAGGCCACGACTGGCCGACCACGCCAATCTTGGCCACCGACGTAATCTGGGAGTTCTTCGCCACCCACCCCAAGCAATGACTGCCGTATTTATTTGCTTATTCTCAGTCAACACGCTTAGAACCTTTCCAAAAAATGTTACATAAAAATGATTTTCAGGTGTAACACAAAACAAACAGGTTTTCGCGTATTGTCACGCAAACTAAGAATTGTTTTGTCACGTAAATCAGACGAGTCTATGATAACGATTGTTGGTCAAACAGCGTTTCCTATTGTTGAACAAAACAGAGTAGACGAGTCCATGGTGGCTAATTGCGGGATGGACGAGGAGCCAGCAGAAACCTTCGCACCTAACTAATCTTTATCTCCAGTGTTTGACCCTTCTTTATCAGCGCGGGTTCCAGGAGGACCTTGACGCCGTTGCGGGTCTTCTTGATTTTCGCGTCCACCTTCCTGCCGTTCAGGGACACGCCCAGAACATTGTTCTTCACCTCGACCTTGGGCAGCTCAACCATCTCCAGACGCAGCGAGCCGTACTCAATCTTGACTCCAAACTCAGCGCCTTCCTTGCCTATTTTCTGCGAGTAGACCCCCCAGCCCGTCGCCGTCGAAAAGAAGGCCCTGAAATCCTCCACGTGGACCTTAGGCGCGAACCCCAAGAATTTCTGCGGCGCGGAGTATCTGAATCCTGAAAGCGCGAGGAGAACTGCGTAGCTCGCCATCGAGCGGGCGTAGTGGTGCCCGCATTCGAACTCGTCCCACGGGTTCCGCCTGTCGCCCCTGTGGCGTTCGCGGACTCCCCTGACGATGGACAGCCCCTCCTTCAGCATGCCCTCGTAAATCATGTGGCTGGCGACCTGGTACTCTATGCCGCACCACACCTCGTCGGCGAAGTAGAACGCGTACCCTGGGCGTTCCCCCCTTGGCCACGTGCAGATGACCAGCCCCGCCTCGTCGTTAACCGCGTAGACGCGCAGGAGGCACGGGTGGTCGGAAAGGTCGGGCTTCCAGTTGTACGTGAAGACCGAGTTGAGGGCCTTCCTGACGTTTGACGGCTTGTAGAGGTACCCGAGCCCAAGCATGTGGGCGTACCACTGCCCAATCATCTGGTCCGAGAGGCATCCCCTGCCGAACTGCCACTTTGGCCAATCCTTGAATATGTCGTCCTTCCCGTGCCCTTCCGTCATCTCTTGGTAATGCTTCGGCCAGATTTTGTGGGCTGTGGGGTTGACTTTCTGCTCGTAGTATTCGCCGTTGAACAGGTTCTTGTCCGTCCACTTGGAGCCCCTCCTGAAGAGCTCGAAGTACTCCCTGGCCTCGTCGTACTCGTCGAATTTCTCCGCCATCTTCTGGGCCGCGCGGAGGGCGGCGAGGTAGAGGCTCCCCATCATCGTGTTGGGCCCGTAGAACTCGATGTCGTACGTGTTGTGCTGCATCCCCTCCATGACGCCGTCCTTGTCAGCGTCCCAGTACTTCCAAGCGAACTCGAGGATTTTCTTCACGGTCGGCCAGATGGACCTGAGCCACTCGTCGTCCCCCGAAATGAGCCACTCGCGGTAAGCCTGAATGACCGTGCCCATCTGCCCGTCTCCGCAGGCGTGGAAGTCGGGCACAGCCATGGTTCCCAGAGGCAGGAGCATGCGGAAGGTCATGAAGCCGTCCTTTTCGACGCAATTGGCCAAGTGAGCCTCAAGCATCGACCTTTGGAGGCTCGGGAAAACGTACGGCAAAGCCTGAGCGTAGTTCCACACGTGCGTGCACGAGCCCTCGCAGCACCCGCTCGTGTTGCTCACTCCCTCGAAACCGTAGAAGGTTCCGTCCTCCAAGCGCAGGCAAGTCGTAGACTTCAGCGTGGAAAGCTGGGAGCTCACCGCGTCCATCACGTGAACGGGCAGCGTCGTGGAGAAGAGCGAGTCGCGGAACAGCTTCGTCTCGTCCGAAAGGCGTTTGAGGTGGGCAACAGTGTATTGCGTAACCTCCCACGCGTCCTTCCACACGCTCGCGTAATAGTTCCTCCACGTCGGCGTTTTCTGTTTCTCGCAGCACTGCCCCCAGTAGCGTTCGTAGTTCGGGAAGTGCCAGGCGAGAACGAAGACGACCGAAACCTTGGAGTGGGGCTTGACGGTGATGTTGGCCGCCACGGTCCCGGTGTCCGAGCCCTCAGCGTTCGTCGGCGCGAGGTCCTTCGAAAGGGTAACCGCCTCCCAGAACTTTGATATCCGGTCGTCCTTCCACCTAGCCCAAACCGAAGAATCAGGGCATATCGTAGCGAGAGCCAGCGTTCCGTACTTCGGCGAATCGGAGGCAACCTTGGTGTTGGAAAGAAACAGCCCCGTGACTGCTTCGTCCTTCTTTACTTCGTTGACTCTTCCGCCGTCCTCTTTTTCGCCGACTATGTTTGTAAGGTTCCCGAAGACCGTAGCGGAAACTTCGCGGTCACTCGTATTTTCGAAGCTGTAAATTAAAATAGCGACGGGGATGCTCGAGTCCTTCTCGTTTAAGGGAATAAAGGGGTTGAATGCTTCAAGAACAACCTTGAGTGGAACCTCAGGGTCCTCAAGCTCCAACGTTGCGGTTGGGAAGGTCCCCGTGAAGACGGCTTTTCGGAAATGCGGTAGCCCTTGGGCGCCATCGTTTTTGTCGTCCTCGGACCCGAGGTTATGGCCTCCGCCAACATATGACCCGCCAGCTGGCCCCTGCAAAACCTTAGCGACGGATGAGCCGCTGTTGGATTCCACTTTAAGCGTGAAAAAAGTGTTTGGAACCATGTTCCCCTTTGCGGGCTTGTTCATGGTTTCGAAGTTTCGGAGTTGCCCCCACCCTCCCAGGCTCACGCAGCCTGTGCCGATGCCGCCCAGCGGGAAGGCGATTTCGTCTAGGTTCCGCCCTGTGTACGAGGGCTGGGCTCCGACGCTGTTCAGGTCTTTCCGTGAACACCAGTTTTTGCTCATTTGGGCCACCTCTTAATGTTTTTGTTGCATATAAAATATTTCTATTAACTTAATAGAAAGGGGATGTTTTGGATTGGTATTAAAAAATGCTTGCGGACCCTTTTTGTTCGACTATTTCTGCGGTCCGCTCCGAAGGAGCTCCGTGGACCTGAAGATTATTCTGTCCATGCCGTCGAGGCGACTTCTGGTGTCCGACGCCTCCTTCACGAGCTTGGAAAGCTTGTTTTGCAGCTTGCTGTTTTCGAGCTCGTAGACCGCCTGGGTCAACTCGCCCACTGAGTACCTCACGTCGAGCTCCCTCACCTGGTCCTTCAACGAATTGATGTCGTCGTCGAGCTTCATGTTCCGCTCAATGCGCTCGCGCCTCGCCAAAGCCCACTTCTCGGAGACCGTGGTCAGGCGCTGCTTGCAGATTGAGACCGCCTTTTCCGCCTGCTCGCGGTTGGTGGCGAGCTCGGGGTTCTGGCTGATGAACGAGAGGTACTGCTCGATGATTGACAACTCCTTGTCCATCGCGAGCGAAGACAACGCCGAGTCTATCTTGGTGATCAAATCTTCCCACTTTCCGAGGCTCGGAGAGTAGGTCGCCAGCCCGCTGCCCGCTTCTACCCAATAATTGCTTTCCACGACGTCCGCGTAGCCTCTGACGTACCGTAGGTCCTCGCCTCTTGGGGCGGCAGTCGATTTTTTTGGCAGCGCTTCCTTGGTTGTGGCGGCTTCCTTGTTCTTGGATTTTTCGATTGACGTCTTGGCTCTGATTACTTCCAGATTTTCCCTCAGGACGAAGAGGTCCTCAACCGTTACGGACAGCTGCCCGCTAAGGTCCTCCGCGATGAGGTTGTACGCGCTCTGCGGAATCTCGCCATTCTTTAATAGCTTGGTAACCTCGCCGAGCCTCAGGGACGTTTCTTCGATTTGCTTGGTAAACTTCTGGAATTGCGTTATGTTGTCGTTAATCTCGTCTTCGAGATGCTTCGACGTGACCTCGGGAAACGGAGCAACCTTCTTTTCCTCCTGCGGACGGACGGATTGGAACTCGTCCAGAGCCATCTGATATGCTGGTTGAATGTTGGTGTGGGTGTCGGCGAAGCTCGTGGCGGTCATCAAGGGATTCTCAGCGCTTCTCGACCGCCTGTACCTGAACAGTGTGAAGACCGTTATGACCCCCAAAAGAATCGCCGGCAGGAACAGAAGGGACCTCCACTCGTACAGCAGAAACTCGTTCCCCGTCACCACTAAGAACGAGCTGAACCCTTCGGCGGGCGCGAACAGACGGAAGACTTCAGCAAGCGTCTTCCCCACGACCCTAATCTTGTGGAGGTCGTTCGTGCCAAGCCCCTTCTGCGCGCCAAGAACCATGCTCGGGACCTTCTCAGGGTCGAAGCCCATGATCGTAGCGGCAACCGAGTCCGTTGCCACGGGGTCCGTTCCAGCAATCAAGATGCCCATGTTCACCGGGGTCCCGTCGTGCGGACCCTGCCCCTCCATCGCCACCCTGCCGTCAATGATGGTCAGGTTGATTTTCCGAGCTGAGCACAGGTCCGTTATGACGCCGCCTAGGTAAGTGTCATCCGCTGCCGCGGCTGCATTGTGGAGCTGCCAATGGTTCGCTGTGCCCGAGATGCCGTAGACCGAGCCTGCCGATATTCCGACGAGGTTCTTCATTCCCAACGTGACCACGGCGGTGCTGTGGGTCTTCATGCAGGGCAGGGAGATGAAGACGTCTGCCTCCGCGAGCTTGCTGTTGAACATGAAGCTGTCGTAGACGTAGCCTCCTCCGGGGACGGGAACCTCCACGAGGTCGCCGTAGTTCAGGTCGACCAGTTCCACGCCTGGAATCTCGCCGATTAACGAGTACCCGAGAGTCTCAAAGTTATCCATCGTGTTGCCCTCGCCGGTGCCCTCGGCGACCCAGATGACGCTCGGGTTCCTCTCCTTAATTATGTAGATGAGGGCCTCCACGATGTCGGGGGGCGTCGTGTCAGGCGGAGCCTGGGGGCGGACGAGGTTGGGCTTTATCAGGACTTTTGCGCCTTCAGGGATAATGGACGCGACGCCTCCCAGATAGTCCAGGGCTGCCCGAAGGGATTGGTTCAAGTCGTTGTTTTCGACCCCAACAACGGAGACTTCCGTGGTCTCTTCGGTGAGCGTTGTCCGGGACGCTATGGCGCTCCAGGGGCTAAAAACGATGTTGAAGTACGCTGTTAGCCCCGAAGACAGGAGTGTGAGGCAAAGAAGCGCCGATAGAAGGATTAGGCTTCCCCTTTGGGAACGGGTCGCTGTGCGGTAAGCCCCAGGGACGGTGTTCTTCGCGAATTTGGCGAAAAAGGCGAAAACCGGGTAAACGAGGAAAGTGTAGCTGTTCGCCGCGGCCGCCTTCTGGCAGGGGTAGGCGATGCGGGTGGGCTTTGTCCCCGACCTGTAAATCAGCCATGCGAGGCTGGCTAAACCGATGACTAGGGTGCTCTGGCTCAGCCTTTTGTAGAGGTTCTTTGGTTTAAAAATCAAGTGTGAACCTTCTTGCCCTCTTTTGGTATTATCTTCTCGTTAAGTCTTAAGAATATTTCTGAAAGAACGGAAAGCCATCGTTTTCCGGTTTTAAACTTTATTAACGTAGAGGCTGTGAAGTTCTTGTTAGGGATGTTCTGTGTCGAAGGCGGACGACGGAATCAAGTCGATGGCTGAGCTCCTCCGCTCAGGGGCGACCATGACTAACATGTCGTGCCCAGCGTGCTCCTCGCCCATCTTCAGGCTGAAGAACAAGGAGCTCTGGTGCGCCCAGTGCCAGAAGAAGGTCGTTGTCGTCAAGGAAGGCGAGAACGTCGAGGAGCCGCGGGTGCCAGCTTCCACAAGTGCAATGGAGGCCGTCCTTGAGGCGAAGATTTCGGAGATTAACGAACGCATCAAGGAGGAAAGCAACCTCGACGAACTGCAGAAGCTGAGCTCGGTGCTGTCATCTTTACTCGAAAACCTCGACAGAGCGAAAAAGCTCAGAAAATAAGGGTTCTGACTGCTCAGAGGATTAATTTTGATTGGGCTATACGAGAATTTCCCCGAAGTCCACCACGGCATCGCACACTTTATAAACAAGACTCCGACCCAGGACCTACAAAAAACGTTTCTTCACTGCCTGCGGAGGCTGAACGAGAAGAGGGAGAGCCCGAGCCTCGCGGAGTTCGTACGGCACAAGGTCAAGGTAGAATTTGATATTGGGATAGCGGACGGTATGTCCTTCGAGTACCTCGACGAAAAAGGCCTTGAACGCTGCGTGAACGAAGTCTCGAATGCCGCTTTACAGGTATTCGACCTGTATGTTGTCGCCCGCTACTACGTTCCGGATGGGGAGAAGCGGAAGCCGCTAAAGTTCGACTACTTCCTGGTTAGGATTCTGTTCGGTGAGCAGGAGCTTGAGATGCTCGTCCACCACGAGAAGGGTCCGATGCACCTCGCGGTCGAGGAGCTAATCGAACTGTTCTTCACCAGAATCAACCGAGAGCTGAAAAATCAAGGGTTTAATCCACTGGAGCGCGGCTTGATGAGAACCGTTTAACCTTTTAGTCGGCCCAGAACCGTCGCTTGAACGTCTCTTGCCACTTCTTCCGTGGACCGTTTGCCATTAATGCTTATCAATTCTTTTTGTTGCGCGAGTTTTTGGTAAATTTCTCCCACTTTCCTCTGGGTTTCGAGCTTCTCCATGACCGACTTCTCGCTTTGGTAACGTTGCATCAGAGCCTCAACCGGAACGTCGATGTAAATCGCTAAGTCGGGCTTCAACGCCTGATTATTAATTTTCTTAATCCAGTCCAAGCTCAGTCCAGCTGCGCCTTGGTAGGCTAGGGACGAGTACACGTAGCGGTCCGACACGACGACTTTCCCCTTTTCGAGCATAGGCTTGACCCCGTTTTCGACGTGGTCCGCCCTGTCCGCAGCGAACAGGAGAGCCTCGACGACTGTTGGGACGCGGTCTTTCCTCTGCAGGACGTATTTCCTTATGAACGTGCCAATTTCCCCGTCGCTCGGTTCGGTCGTGTAGACCGCGTCGAAGCCATTCTTGCACAGCGCCTCAACCAATAAGACTGACTGCGTCGTTTTACCGCTCTTGTCAAGCCCCTCGATGCAAACGAAGAATCCTTTCTTTTTCAAATTCCATCACACGTTTTAGGGATTGCCACATTCTGTCAGGCTGGTTCTAATCTGTTGTATGAATATAACACATTCATTTTGGTAACTGTCTTGGTTTAAATATTTCCTAACGTGAGACCATTCGCTGCGATATTCATTTAAAGGTCAAAGAAAAAATATTGAACACACATATTATCGAAGACGAGGAAGTAAGGTCACATGGAGGATTAACCGTGTTCAAGTTCAACAGCCAACAAACGGTTTACGAAATTGGCGGAGTGAAGGTCGGCGGGGAAGCGGGCGAGAATCCGACGGTAATGGTCGGCAGCATCTTCTTCAGGGGCGATAAGCTCGTCAGGGACGAGAAGACGGGAGACTTCGACAGGGAAAAAGCCCGCGAAATGATCTCCAAGGTCGATGAGATGAGCGAGCGAACCGGGCTCTCAGCCATGCTGGACGTGGTCTGCACCTACGCGGAGACCGCGAGAGGATTCCTCGAGTTCGCCGCCGACGCCACGCGGATGCCGTTGCTCATAGACGCCGTTTCCGAGGAGGCGGCGCTTGCGGGGATGGACTGCGCCAAGGAGCTCGGCGTAATCGACAGGACGGTTCTAAACTCGGTCAATCCTGAAACTAAAGAGAGGGTATACGCGAAAATCGGGGAAACGGGTCTGAAGGCAGCTTTGCTTCTGACGTACAGCGCGAAAGCCATCATCTCGTCGAAGGAAAGGGTCAACCTCCTCGAAGCCATGCTTCCGAAGGCCAAAGTCGCGGGAGTAGAGAAGACACTCGTGGACACCGTTGTCCTCGACATCGCCACCCTCGGGCTGGCGTGCAAGGCAATCCGCGAGGTGAAGGACAGGTTCGGGCTTCCCGTCGGGTGCGGAGCCCACAACGCCATCTCGTCGTGGAAGTCCCTCAAGCAAAAGAAGGACAAGATGCTGACTCTGACGTGTTCGGCGGTGGCGAACAGCTTGCCCGTGGCTTTAGGAGCGGACTTCGTACTGTACGGACCCATCGGCGACGCGGAATACGTCTTTCCCGCCTTGAGCTTGGTTGGCGCAGCTTATGGGCAGGGGCTGATGGAGGACGGGAAGCGGCTGAGCACGGTTCACCCGAGGTTCCGCATAGCTCGCTTCTAGCCGACGACGTCCGCAAGGCTTAATAATTGTCGCAGAAACGAGTTTCTCCTGAGCCGGAGCTGAACGTTTCTCCTGCGGCTGTGGTCTAGTCTGGCCTTGGACGCAAGCCTTCCAAGCTTGCAATCCCGGGTTCAAATCCCGGCAGCCGCACCATTCTTTATTGGACTCAAACAATGATTCTAGTCTGGTCTGTTTTGTGTAACATCGGCTTTCAGATTTTGTCTAACAAATGCAGATTGGACCTGTTCTGATTCGATTATCAACTGATTTCAAATTATAATCATCATTAATGATTAGCTAAGACACTATCTGATTTGGGGCGCAAGTTTTCTGTTGTTTTGGGGCGCAAATGTAATGGGAAATTTTTTTGGAAACATTTTAGACGCTGACATGGTTGTTTGGACCGAGAATGGCAGCGCTAGATGCGGTTTCTTCCTTCGCTAGCTCTCTGGCTCTGCAGCTTTTTATAAAAAAGCTCAACGGTCTTGCGGTCCACGTAGCCCTTGTGGGGGCGGAAGCCTCCTGAGAAGCCCTTCGGGATGTGCAGGAGCTCGTGGATGAGCGTCTTCTCTTTCTCGTCCTCAGGCAGGGGGTCGTAGTTCTCGGAGACGACCTCGATGATATAGGCTGGCGGTCGGCGGAGCGCCTCCTGCCATATCCTTCCCAGCCCGTGTATGCGGGCGAGGATTCTGCGGGACTGGGAGCCCCTGCTCCTCACACAGTAGACGAACTGGGGGACGACGTGGAAAAGCTCCAAGCTCTCGGCGATGCTGTCAACCTTTTCTTTAATGTCAGCTGCCTCGAT
>CAZOKM010000040.1:0-13816 GCA_964580405.1 uncultured Candidatus Bathyarchaeia archaeon
CGGTTGAGCAGGGAAGGGTCATCTACGACAACATCAGGAAGTACGCCCGTTTCCTGATCGCGTGCAACTTTGACGAGCTCCTCGTCATAGGCTCCTTCGCGATTCTGGGAGGACTATTCAGCCCCGAACAGTTCCCGCTGCCGCTGCTTCCAGCCATGATACTGTGGGTCAACCTCGTCACGGACGGCGCACCCGCGGTGTCGCTGGCTACGGACCCGCCCGACGAGGACGTGATGGAAAGGAAGCCGCGGAAGCCCGACGAAGGAATCCTGCACGGCATGGGCGCCTTCATTCTAGCGTCTTTCCTTCTTCAGGCTGCGGGCACGATTTTGGTGTTCTGCCTCGAATACTACGTTTGGCCAGCTCACGGGTTTATGACGGAGGAGACCCTTGCTGAGGCTCGGACGACGGCCTTCGTTCAGGCAGCCATGTTCGAGTTGTTCGTTGTATGGAACTGCCGTTCGGAAACCCGAAGCGTGTGGAGGATGGGGCGGGACAGCTTCAAGAACAAGTTCTTCGTCATCGCGGAGGCAATCTCGATTGTGGCCACCCTAGCCATAACGTACATTCCCGTGACGGCCAAGATGTTCGGCTTGTCGCCGTTAAGCATAACGGACTTGGCGTATGTTGTAGGAGTTGCCAGTTGGGGATTGTTCATCTTCCCCGAGGTCTTCATGCGCCGCAAAATCTGGAAATGGAAATAGCGAGCCAATCGGAATGATCTCAAAGTAGCATCCGAAAAAACGGAATCATCCTAGAATCTGTTATGATGCACGATTTCTTCCAAGCTTTTTTTGTTACGTGAGGCTGGTTTCTCCGCGGGGTGACCGAACGCAACCATAGCGATAACGGTGAGGTTGTCTGGGATTCTGAACATCCTCTTTAATTCCTTCTGGTCGAAGTCTCCTATCCAGCACGAGCCCAAGCCCTGCGCCTCGGCCGCCAAAACCATGTTCTGCAAAGCGATGGCCACGTCGACGGTTGACAGATGGTCGTGCTTCTTTCCGCACCCGATTACGACGAGAGGAGCGTCCTTCACGAAGCCCGTCCACCTGCGCTTCGAAAGCTGGTCCCTCAGCTTCTGCTCCGTCACGACGATGAAGTGCCACGGCTGGGCGTTCATGGCTGAGGGTGCCCTCCTTCCCGCCTCTAGAATGTTATTCAAAGCCTCTTCAGAAACTGGTTCAGGCGTGTAGCGCCTTACGCTTGCACGATTAAAGATGACGTCCAGAAGCGACATTTTCATGCGCCCTCTCAGAAGAGTCGTCTGCCTTGATAATATTATTAATTTGGGGTATAAATAAGAATTCAATCCTCTTACGAGCTCCCAGACCCGTTACACTTTGTTTTTGACTAAAACCACGACAACCAAAGATGTTACGAAGCCTGCGACTACCAGGAGGATTGCGGGAACCAAGCTCATCGGCAAGGGCTCGACAGCTGTATCCATCCACCCGTAGAGCTGGGCAGCCTCACTAAAGTATAATGACTGCACAGTATTGCTGTAGTTTCCCCCCTGAAAAGTAGCGTCCGTTCCGTTCCGGACTCTTTCGCTAATGAATTCTCGTCCGACCTCGCTTTGGGAAATTACCGAATGGTAGCCGTAAGCGGTGAACGCCATGAGAGGAGCAAGCATCACTACTATACCTAACGCGATGGCAACAACGACGTAGGCTGCAATCCTCATTCTTGTTCTCAAGCTCACTCATTATAAAAAGGTGGTTCATATAAACTTCGGGGTATCTCGAGCCTTTGTCTTAATGCCAATAGAACTTATTATTTGCGTGCTCATAGGAAAAAAGGATTTTGGATATGATTTATATGCTCCATCGAGAAAACCTAATACCCTATCCTTAATGGCTAACGAGACATTTAAACCAGACTCCCAATTAACTTGTAAGGTATCACTAAGGTTGAGCAATGATGAGTAAGCGTTTGGCAGTCGGCATTGACGTTGGAGCTACGAACGTCCGAATCGCGCTGGGAGACGAATCTGGGCAAATCTTCGTAAAATTCTCAGAGAAAACGGAAAAAAACAAGGGTCCAGAGGGCATAAGCGACCAACTAATCAAAATGGTTCGCACTCTACAAAAGGATCATCCAGAAGCAAACAAAATCGTCAGCATCGGCATAGGCTCAGCCGGACCCCTAGACCTGAAGAAGGGCGGGTTGATGAAGCCGACGAACATGCCCTACGACTTCGTTCCGTTGGTTAAGCCATTGGAGGACGCCCTTAAGCTGCCGATTTACCTCCTTAACGACTGCGCAGCAGCCGTGATAGGCGAGAGGAATTTTGGCGCAGGTAAAGAGCGCGCGAACATGGTCTACATAACGATAAGCACGGGAATAGGCGCTGGGGTCTACGTCGACGACCATCTGCTTATCGGGAAGGACGGGAACGCGCACGAAATCGGGCACTTCACAATAGACAGCATGGGGAGTTTGCAGTGCGGTTGCGGGAAGAAGGGTCACTGGGAAGCCTACTGCTCAGGAAGCGGCATTCCAAATTTTGTTAGGATGCTGGTAAAACAAAAGAAGCATCAGGGACTTAAAAGCAGCCTCCTATACAAAGTGGTCAATAAAGATTTAACCAAATTGACGACAAAGATTCTTTTCGACACCGCGAAGGCTGGAGACCCGCTTTGCATCGGGCTGGTGGAGGACATTGGGCGGCTTAACGCCATCGGGTTCGCCTGCGTTATCGACGCGTACGACCCTTCGCTCATAACTATCGGAGGCGCTGTCGCGTTGAACAACGCTGACTTGGTCGTTGATCCCATAAAACGGTACGTGCAAGAACACACCAGGAACAGGCTCCCGGAAATATTCCTCACGCCCCTAGGCGAGTACGTCGTAGCCTACGGAGCCCTAAGCATGGCTTTTCAGCACGAAAAATCCTAAATCAACGGCTTATCAAAACAGGCGCAATGAAATAGTAAAATTTTCGTTTTATTGCGTCAGTGCAGAGAATTGTACAGAAAGCTAATTTACTTTCCCAGATTCACTGAAGGTAGAGAGAGGAACCCTTTTTGGCGGCATACGCGTGCTCCAAGTGCGGTCAGTCGCATTCTAAAGCTGAATACGATAAGAGCCGTTTCTGCCGCCAGTGCGGTAACATTTTGGCGAAACAAAAAAAGAAGGCAGCTAACACTGAACAAAACAGCGCGCTGGAAAAGGAGCCTTCTGGTCCGAAAGAAGGTTTAACGGCGCTTTTTCCTTACGTTCCCTATCCACAGCAGCTGGTGTTTATGAGAGACGCCTCGAAGATTCTCGGTCGGGGAGGAGTCTTCGTCGCCGAAGCCTGCAACGGGTTCGGAAAAACCGTCTGCGTGCTGTCGAGCTGCCTGCCGCTGGGTCGAAAGGTCATATACGCCACGAGAACCCACGAGCAGGTGAAGCAGGTTCTCCACGAAGTCGAACAGATAAACAAGAAGTCAGAATCAAAGTTTTCAGCTGTCGCGCTAGCGAGTAGACAAAACCTTTGCCTGAACGATGTCTGCAGGAAGCTGCCGTCCAACGACGCTGTGGAAGCCTGCAGATTGCTGAGGGACTCGAAGAAGTGCCTCCTCAAATCAAGGTTCAGCAGCTTGCCTCCCTCGCTTCCAGCGGTTCTGTCTGTGAATAGGTTGCTTAAGCTCGGGAAGACGATGCAGTTTTGCCCGTATTTCCTTTCCAGACGGGCGGCTGAAGACTGCGTGGTGGTTGTGGCTCCCTACCAATACATCTTCAACGAGAGGATAAGGTCAACCGTGAAGCTCGACATCAACGGCAAGGTCCTGGTCTTCGACGAGGCGCACAACGCCGACAAGATCAGCCAAGAGGTGCTCAGCGACACGCTGTCCGAGAAGGGGCTGAAAAACGCGAAGAAGGAGCTCGAGCAAGCACGATTGCCGAACAAGTTCGTTGACCAGCTGATCGAGTATCTGGAGGAAGCCGCCTCAAACGAAGAGGCCCCAATCCGCGGCTCCCAGTTCCACTCGGACCTCAGGCAGCTGCTGGGCGACGAGCTCTCGTTCTACGTCGAAGCCTTCTCGCCAACGGTCAACGAGGTCAGGGAGAAAAAACTCTCCGATGGCGAAGCGCCCGTCTGCTACCTGAGTGGGCTTCTGGGCTTCCTGTCCTTGGTGGAGTCCAGCGACAAAGAAAGCTACGTCGCCATCTCCCGCAGGTCGCCATACGTCGGAAACATGGTCGAGTACCGATGCTTGGACCCCACCCTTGCCCTCAAACCAGTTTTGGCTGAGGCCCACGCCTCGTTGATTATGTCGGGCACGCTTTCGCCACTAGACCTGTTCACGGAAACGTTGGGGTTGTCCGACGCTGAGACGCACACTTACTCCGCTATTGCGAAGCCCGAGAACATCCGAACGTACGTTGACGTTTCAGTCACGACGAGGTTCGAGGAAAGAAGCACCGAAATGCTTGGAACGTACGGAAAGCGAATATTGAATATCATGAAAAAGGTTCCGAATGGTGCTTTGATTTTCTTTCCTCAAAGAAGACTCATGGACGAAGCTGCCCAATTGTGGCAAAGGATGAGCTTCATAAAAAGACGAGGCAACAGCCTTTTTATGGACAGCAAGAAGGTTTTTATTGAGGGAACCCGCGCATCGCAGAACTCACGTATTGTGGAAAACTACAAAAAGACCGCTCGGACGGACAATGGCGCGGTTCTTTTCGCCGTTTTCAGGGGGCGGAACGCTGAGGGCTCGAACTTCCCGTACGAGGAGGCTCGGGGAATCTTCAACGTCGGGGTTCCCTACGCCGATTATCGCGACCCCCTGGTGAAGGTGCAGATCGAATACTTCAACAAGAAGAAGCCCCGCCTCGGAGACATCTGGTACGTGATGGACGCGTTCCGAGCCGCCAACCAGGCGATGGGGAGGGGCATCCGCCACAGGGACGACTGGTGCCACTTCTACCTCATGGACCGAAGGTACGCGACCTACTCGAAGTTCATCTCAAAATGGGCAACAGTAAACGGTATAAAAGAAGTAACAATAAAGTGAATAATGTCACCTTTAACTGATTGTCCCACCTTATCCGAGGATTATGCCTTTTGTCGGATTGTGAATATCATCATGCCGATTATCGCTACGGTAGACAATATTATGCTGTAAGTGGCGGAGACTGCTGGACCAGTTGTTTGCCACAATGCGCCCACAACGACGTTTGCCACCAAGTAACATAAGCCAACTACGAGATAGTACAGTCCATACACGGTTCCTTTGAATTCGCTTGCAGTATATTTCGGAATCAAGGCTCTGGCGACAGTGTTGTTGATACCGTCGTAGACGCCGAATATGAGCGCAACTAAAAACGCAAAAACGTAATGCGCAGGAAAGAGATACAGAAGAACAACGGTTGCGAGAAAAGATCCGTAGCCCATCATGAGAACCTTTTCTTTCCCTATCCTGTCCGATAATATGCCAGACGGAATCGCGACGAGCGTGTGAGCCACGTTAATCAGCATGTATAGGATTGGTACAACGCGGTAGTCAATCCCAGCCTCGCTTGCGTTAAGAAGTATGAACGAATAATTGAAAGCTCCTAGGGAAAAGATACCGACGACGAAAAGCAGGAACGGAAAATTCCCCTTTAAGACGCCACGTATTCCAGCCAGAAACTTGAATTCTCCTGACATCTTCACTACTTTTTCTTGAACAAAAACCAACAAAACGACGAGAGCCAAAAAACCTGGAATAAAGGAAATCCAGAAAATGTCCCGTATGTTGAAACCCAGCACATACAACGCGAGAGAGGCAAATAACGGTCCAATGATGGCGCCTGACTGGTCGAGGGTTCTGTGCACGCCGAAAGCCATTCCTCTACGTTTTTCTGGGATAGATTCGCTTAAGAGAGCGTCCCGCGGCGAAGTCCTGATTCCCTTCCCGATTCTGTCAGCGACGCGTATGACCAGAACATCAATTACGGTTTGCGCGACAGCGAACAAGGGTTTTACAGCGTTCGAAAACGCGTACCCAATGAGAACAATCATCTTTCTTTTTTTGAACTTGTCCGAAAAGAAGCCTGAGACCGCCCTCAAGCCGTTGCCCAAAGCTTCGGCGAGACCCTCAATAATACCTAGAGTCTCAGCTCCCGACCCGGGCAATCCGACCACGAAGAGTGGCAGAAGGCTGAACACCATCTCGCTTGAGACATCAGTGAAGAAGCTCACGATGCCCAGCGCGAAGACGTTTTTCATCCCGTCAGTTTCGGGTTCTCTTTTCTGGGCTCCCATGTTACCTCGTTCCCCTTCGCTCATTTTTTTCGCTGTTGACTGTTGCGGTAATAAATTTCTCCGATATAGGATTTAAGTGGGTCACTCCCACTCGATTGTCGCTGGCGGCTTGTGGGTCACGTCGTAAACGACCCTTGTCACCGTGGGCAGCTCGTTCGTTATCCTCGTCGAAATCCGCTCCAGCACGTCGAAAGAAATCCGCGCGAAGCTCGCGGTCATGGCCTCGCGGCTTTCGACCGCCCTCACAGCCACCACGTACCCGTAGGCTCTGGAGTCGCCCTTGACGCCCGTGCTCCTCGTGTCCGTGAGAATGGCAAAGTACTGCCACAGCCCGCCCTGGAGCCCAGCCTTCTCGACCTCTTCCGACACGATCTTCTCCGCCTTCCTAACGATCTTGATCTTTTCTGGGGTGACTTCGCCGATGACGCGAACCGCGAGCCCGGGTCCGGGGAACGGCTGCCTCAGGGTTATGCTGTCAGGCAGCCCCAGTTTCTTTGCTAGTTTCCTGACTTCGTCCTTGTAGAGGTCCCGAAGCGGCTCGATTACGGCTTTGAACTTGATGTCCGTGGGCAGACCAGCGACGTTGTGGTGGCTCTTGATCTTGTCCGAGTGCTTCCTGAACCCGGACTCTATCCTGTCGGGGTAGATTGTGCCCTGGATGAGGAACTCGGCGCCGGTTCTCTTCGCCTCTTCCTCGAAGACCCTGATGAACTCGTGTCCGATGACCCGCCTCTTCTCCTCAGGCTCGACCACGCCCTTCAGCTTCGCGAAGAACCTGTCTCTCGCATCGGCGACTGTGACTTTGACGCCGAGCTTCCCGAAGGTTTCCTCGACGAACTTGGGTTCGCCTTCCCTCATGAACCCGTGGTCAACAAACACAGCGGTCAGGTTCTGTCCCAAAGCTTTTGAGGCGATGATTGCGGCAGTGCTGGAGTCAATACCTCCGCTCAAAGCGATAATGGCTTTACCTATGCCCACGGTCTTCTTAATCTCTTTAACCTGCTCGTTCACGATGGAGGAAGGCTTCCAGTTCGGCTTGCACCCACAGACCTTGAAGACAAAGTTCCTCAACATCTCGCTGCCATGCTCCGTGTGCACGACCTCGGGGTGCCACTGCAGGCCGTAGATGGGCTTCTGCCTGTGCCTGAACGCGGCGACGGGGCAGTTCTCGGAACAGGCCAAGACCTCGTAGTCGTCAGCCAGTTCTTGAACGGTGTCGCCGTGGCTCATCCAAACCTTTTCTTTGTGTTCCAAGCCTTCGAGGACGCCTACAGGCTTGGTTATTATTACGTGCGTTATGCCGTATTCCCGTTTTATCCCCTGCTTCACTTTTCCCCTAGACAAAAAGGCTATCAGCTGGTGACCGTAGCATAAGCCCAGAACCGGTATGTCCATGTTGAGGATGCGGGGATCCACGGTTGGGGCGTCCCTTTCGTAGACACTTGACGGACCGCCTGAAAGTACAAGCCCCTTGACTCTGACCCTTTCCCCAATTTTTTTCAGATCTTCAGGGGTGACGTCGGGCGATACTATCTCGGAGTAGACGTTGAGTTCCCTGATTCGCCGCGTTATGAGGTGGCAGTACTGCCCCCCGAAGTCCAGCACCAGAATTGTGTCGGGACCATCTTTCACTGGCACTTCATTTCAGCCCTCGACTTGAACTTGGGCATACGCCTGAGGCAGTCGTAGCAGCCGTTCGTGCATGACAGGCACATCTCTGTCTTCGGCATCCCTATGCCCTTTACCAGGCCTTCCGCGTCGTTGTAGCCCAAGAGGTGAACGCCTATGTGCTTCGCCACAGCCTTGTTGATTTCTTCAAGAGTCTTCGTCGTCCCCGAAATCCTGTAAGCGAGCAGCTCCTTCTGGGTCGGAAAATCAATCCCCATGTAGCACGGGTACGTTATCGGCGGAAAAGTTAACAGCAAGGAAACTTCTTTGGCGCTTCTGAGCTTCTGGCCGACGATTATTCTTGAGCTCGTGCCCCTGACGATGCTGTCGTCCACGAGAACGATTCTCTTGCCGTTCACCGCCTCGTCGATTGCCACGATGTTTGAGACTACCTCCTCCCGCTTCTTCGGCTCGATGAAGCTCCGCCACATCCCCTTTCTCCTGTACCTGTCCTTCATCAGACCTTCCTCGAAGGGGATTCCTGACCTTATGGAATAGCCCAAGGCGGCGGGTCTGGCTGAGTCTGGAACGGGTACGACGATGTCCGCGTCCACAGCGTATTTTTCAGCCAAGATTCGGCCGATGTTCTTTCTTACCGAGTAAACGTTGATTCCTTCTATGCGCGAGGTTGGGTGAGCAAAATAGGTGTACTCGAACGGGCAGTGGGCATGTTCTTTAACGTCGGAGAACCTGTCGCTTGCCACGCCGTCCTTGCTTATCCTCAGGATTTCGCCGGGCTGGATGTCCCTGACGAGGTGGGCGTTGAGGGCGTCCAAGGCGCAGCTCTCCGAAGCCACTATGTGGGAGCTCGTCTCCCAGTGCCAGCCGAGGCAAAGCGGTCTGAACCCCTTTTCGTCCCTCGCGGCGACGAGCTCTCCCTTCTCTGTCAGGATAACAATTGAGAAGGAGCCGTTGAGATATGGGTTCAATGATTCGAAGGCCTCGGTCCATGTCTTCCCCTTCCTCAAACATCGATGAAGCCCCATCCCGAAGAGCTCCGAGTCGGTTAGCTCACCGGGAGCTTGGACGCCGAGCTCCTTCAACCCGTCAACGAGAAGCTCCCTTTCTAGGGTTCCATTGTGCGCAATTTGGAAACTGTCCCTGTCCCCTTTTTCGCCTATTTGCAGCGGATGGGCGTTCCTCAGAATCGTTTTTGCTGTAGTCGAATATCGCACGTGACCGATGCCGACGTTCCCCATGAGCTTGATGAGGGTCTGGGGCTTCTCTCCAACCGACTGGGAGACTACGCCGAACCGTTTAAAGGGAGGCCGGTTCGGAACGGCTATCCCCCATGTTTCCTGACCGCGGTGCTGGAGGGCTTCTAATCCAGAAAGGAGCATGGAAACTACGTTGTGTTCGCCAAGTGAGAGGACCCCGATCACGCCGCAGTGCTCGTGCATTTTACCCATACATTACAAAAACAATCGGAAATAAAAGGTATTTTAACAGAAAAATGTCAACATAACGTGATTATGTGTAAAGTGGCAGTTCATACCAATTTCAGGTTCATGCTTGCGTCTTCTTCAGGGAAGGGAATGCCCGCCAGACGACCTTCGCGGTGGGAAGGGCCACCATGGCGCCTATTATCATTTGCCCGATGTTGAACGGCACCTCGGCTACCGCGACGACTTGGATGCCGAAGAGCCAGCCGATGAGGAACATCTGGTAGACGAAGTAACCCAGCACCATTACGAGCCCGCCGCACACGACGGAAAAGACGGTCCAGCCGAACTCGGGTTCAGTGGCAAACCCTATCACGGCTATGAAGCTGGCTACGAGGGCGCCGAAGAGTATCCAGAGCGCCTGAGGTATAAAAAGTGAATAAATTGTCGACCCTAAAGTTAACTCTATATCACCACTGTAATAGACGGCGCCAACAGCCGAGAGTGCTCCGCCCGCAACAAGCCCGAGAATCAAGGTTAGAAGCTTCCAATGAGCCAGCGAGAGGAACCGGGGGTTGTTCCTCTTCAGGAAGCCGACGACGAACCCTTCACTAGCTTTAATGATAAGGGTCGCAGGCGCGTAGTACGAGTAGCCTAGGAGAATGTCTGCCATCATCGAGCCGACGCCTCCCGCGAAAGCGCCGACGTACGGGCCGAATAGGAGGGCTGAGAGGAAGACCATCGACTCGCCTATGTTGAAGAAGCCCTCGGTGGACGGGACGTAAATCGAGAAAACCATTGTTGCCACGCACACGAACGCCGTGAACACGGCTGTGACTGCCATCGTGAGCGGGGACAGAGGTTTCTTCTGAGCCATGACCAAGCCTTCAAATAGTTTAGTTATAACTTTACTATTCCTAGGGTCTGAAATAAAAGATTTACGGTCATAATCGATGGTCTCACAGCCAATTCTCTGAGAACGGACGCATACAGATTTATCGCCCCACGGAGAAAGAGAGTGGTGAATAAGACCCAAGGAGAATCGTGACATGCAAAAAGGAATTTTATCGGAAATGAAGGAGTTCGTTGACTCCGTCCCCATGGTCGACATCCATTCCCATATCGACAGCTCGCACCCTCACGTTCGGACGCCGCGGGACATCCTGTTCTACCACTACCTCGTGACAGAGCTCAGGTCAGCGGGGATGCCGCTTGAGCTCGTTTCGCGCGACCTGCCCGTGGAGGACGCGGTGAGGAACGTTTTGCCGTTTCTGCCATTGATTAGGAACACTTCGACGTACTGGTACTTCACGAGGATGCTGAAGGAGCTGTACGGCTTCGGCTACGACGAAATTGATACGAAAAACGTGGGCGGGTTACTTAAAGCCATCAGCGAAGGGTCCAAGCAGACTGACAGGTACAAGTGGATTTTAGGAGAAAAAGCGAAGATTGAGAAAACCTTCCTGACCATCACATACAATGAACCAAAACCAAAGTTCGACCCAGAATTTTTCGTGGGCGCTCTTCGACTCGACCCATTAATCAGCAATTTGAGCAAAGCCAGCGTAGAAAGTCTGGAGAAGGCAACAGGCAACTCCATAAAATCGATTGGCGATTTCTCTGACTCCTTCACTCAAATTTTTAAAACATTTTCTGACTGCGTGGCTGCGACCGTTAGCTTTCAGCCCGAAGATTCCTTCACGAACCCGACTAAATCAGAGGCCGTAGTAGCTTTTAAAAAACTCACGAAGGACGGTAAAATATCCTTCAAAGAAAAGCAGACGCTCACGTCGTACGCTTTCCGTTTAGCCCTGAAGTGTGCTGAGGAGTCAGGATTCGTTTTTCAGGTCATGCTTGGTGCTAAGAGGCCCGTCGTGGGGGCTGCTCCTTCCGATTACGCGATTACGGGGTTCGAGAGCTACACGGCTTCGACGCTGTGCCCGTTGTTCGGCGAGTTCAGCGGGTTGAAGTTCGACGTCGTCACGGCGACTCCTCTGCTTTCGCACCAGCTAGCAGTGATTTCCAAGAATTACCCGAACGTCCACGTCTCGGGGTACTGGTGGTACGCGTTCTACCCGACGTTCATCAAGCAATTCCTGCAGGAGAGGCTGCAGATGCTGCCCCGGAACAAGTCGAACGGGTTCTTCAGCGACGCCTACGTGGTGGAGTGGAGCTACGCCAAGTCCGCCATGGTGAGGCTGCAGGTCGCAACGGTTCTGTCCGAGATGGTCGAGGACGGCTACATAACCGCGGAGCTCGCCAAGGAGCTTGCCGTTGACCTGCTGAACCGAAATCCGAAGAGTCTCTACGGTTTAAAGTAGGGTTTTCAAGTCGTCGATGGCTTTAAGCACCCTTCGCCCCCTTTCGGTGATGGCGAAGTACCGTTTCCCCTTCTTCACGCGGGACGAGAGGAGCCCCCGGTTGTGCATCTCGTTCAGGTGCTGATAAATGGCGGAGCGGGTCATCGTCTTTCCGAGATTCTTCCATAACTCGTAACCGTACCTGTTCTGACCGTCTAGGGCTCGCAGCAGCTTCTCCTTCGTGCTGAACTCGGCGCCGACCATCGCGGACTTCCGCCTCTTCGAAAGGGCCTGCAGGACATCCGTGGCCTTCAACCCACTTCCAGTAATCAAGCAGACGACGGACTCGTCCTTTCCAATGGCTCCTTCAGCCCTGAGCTTGGTCAGCGCTGCGATTGTGCCTGAGCTCGCGGGTTCGGCGAACAATCCTTCGAGCTTGGCGATTTGCTGCTCAGCCACGAAGATATCTTGGTCCGAAATTGAGGACGCTAAGCCTTCCGATTCTTTTATGGCTTTTATGGCTAGTTCTTTGTGGACGGGTTCGGCGAAGAGGAGCCCGATTGCCTGCGTCGTCGGCTTCGGGTAGTCCCTCTTCACGTCGTGGAATTCGTCGACTATCGGCGAGCATCCCTCGGCTTGGACGCCCACGAACCTTGGAATCTTGCTTACCTTGCCAATTTCGCGGAGCTCCTTGAAGCCCTTCCACACGGAGTAGAGGGTTCCGCCGCTTCCCATGGAAACGACGAACCAGTCGGGGACTCCGTGCTGCTCAGCGACTTCGTAGGCTACGGTCTTCTGCGCCTCCAAGACGAGAGGGTTCAGCTCAGGCGTGGCTTGGTACCAGCCCGTTTCCTGAGCGATTTTCTCCGCCCGCCCTATGGATTCATCCACTGTTTCGCCGTACTCCTCAATCACCGCGTCGTAAACCAGCATCTGGGCCAGCTTGCCCATGTCGACGAGCTTCGGAATCACAAGATGGCAGGCGACCCCGTACTTCGCGCAGTAGGCAGCCAGCGACGCGCCCATGTTCCCGTTGCTCGCGCAAGCAGCCACTTTGTAGTTAAGGTCGAGGATGTTAGAGACCATGAGCGCCGCGCCCCTGTCCCTGAACGAGTTGGTCGGGTTGCGGGTCTCATCCTTCAAGAAAAGATGCGTCATCCCCATTTGCCGAGCTAGGCGTTCGGCCCTGTAGAGGGGGGTTCCGCCCTCGTGCATCGTCGCCTGATTCCTCACTTCGGGGAGCAGGTTCCGGTAGCGCCAGAAGGTGAAGTCTTGTGTTGAATCTGTAATCAGGGGTTTGTTGAGGTTGACCTTGTACTCGTAGAGTCCGCCGCACTTCGGGCACCTGTTCCTGGGCGGGTAGGGCTCAGCGGCGTTTCCGCACTTGACGCATTGGAGGACGCTCAACCGTTGCACCCCGCGTTTCCCATGATGTTCGTTCCTTCGTGCATAAATGCCTGAGGCTTTTCAGCCCGCGCGCGTGCATTTTTGACGGCAGGTGGTTGTTGGGCTGAACTTTTCTGCGGCTTTTTCGGGGGTTTCCTCGCGGAAGAGACGAGTCTGACTGAGTATATCATTACCGCTCCGAAGAAGCACCACACGCAGAAGACTTCGGGCATTAATCCAGAAAGGGAGCTTTGGTCAAGAAGCGGGTTCCCCGCGAACGGGAAGAACGGCTGCATGTCTTGGTGCATCTGCGCGTCCAAGAAGAGGTGGAGATAGATGCCTGACAGGGCAGCAATCAGGATGCTGGAAAAAGACCATTTCTGTTCAAGCCTTAAGAATGACATCGCTGGCGAAAAGAATTTTCTTGCTTTAATCATGAAGACGGCGAGAATTATGGCGACAATTGTACCTCCTAGAAAGGTGTGGAGGAGACCGTGAACTGGGTATTGGAGGTTTAGGGACAAGACAAGAATCGGTTCGATGTCTATTATGACGCTGGCGATAAGGAACGTGGGCAAATCGACTATGTTCATGAAGAGCAGGGGGATGAAGAGCCCCGGACCGACGTGAAAGGGCGTAAGAGGCATACCCTTAAGGCTATCCTTAAGCTATAAAATTCTTACTTTGAATCCCCCTTAGGTTATCCTGCTTCATGTGGTGAGCTGTGAAAAAGTAACACTTGAATAAAAGAAGATTGAAATAGAATGAAGAAAAAAATATTCTTCTCTCTCCTGTTTGCGGTTGTTGCCTCATTAGTCCTTGTTCTTGTTTACTCTTAT
>CAZOKM010000041.1:0-13491 GCA_964580405.1 uncultured Candidatus Bathyarchaeia archaeon
CGCGGACCCCAACCACCCAAGGTGTCGAGCCTAAAAAGAACCTGCGTCTGGACGAATTCACTAGGCCTGTGCGTGGTCAAAGTGCACTTTTTATTTTGTACAATGTTTCGAGGGTACTGTCTGTTTTGTGTGACATCGGTTTTAAATTCTTGTGTGACATTTCGCATCTTTGAAAGACTGCTCTGTTTTGAGCGTCAACGGAATTTTGCGTTTGAGCGTCAATTCTCAGCTCTAGACCAGTCTGATTTGCGTGACAAAAATATTTTTAGCTTGTGTGACAATGCGAAGACCTGTCTGATTTGCATTACAAATTATCTATTGTTTTGGTGCGCAAATTCATGGGATCATTGTCTGCCGAGAGGACGGGCTATATGTATTCTTATTCGATTACCTGATCATTTGCTTATCATTTTTACTATAAGGCTTGTTGGCATGGTTCTTCTGACAGCGCTTCGTTCATGTGCTTTTCGATTCGCCTGTACTCTCGGAGCAGATGTTCGCCTAGGCTAGTCAGGTTCGCTCCTCCGCCCCCCTGCCTCCCGCCTTTGTAGGCTTTCACCGCGGGTTCGCCGAGGACGGTGTTCATGCGGTTTATGTAGTTCCAGACGTAGCGGTACGACATCCCCAGCTTCTTGGCTGCCTTCGTGACGGACTTCTCGCCCTTGATGGTTTCGAGGATTTGCGCGCCGCCTTTTCCGAGGAACGGCTTGCCGTCCGCTTCGAGCCAGATTTTGCAGGCGGGCGCGATTCTCTTGTCCTTCATCACTTATGATTACGAAGGCAAGTTTTATAAATCATGTTGCCGAAATAGATGGCTATGCATAACGGTGATTAAGGATGCAAACCATAAGAAAAATCATTATCATAGCGGCGTTGGCGACCGTCCTCATAGTCGCGGGCTCGTGGATTTACCTTGAATACTTCGCCACGAGAAGGCTCATAATATCCACGACCACAAGCCTCTACGACACGGGGCTGCTTGACGCGATAAAGACGGAATTCAGCAAAAAGTATCCACTGGACATCAGTATAATTTCCGCTGGGACAGGTTTAGCTATACAGCATGCTGAGAAGGGGGACGCGGACGTTATTCTCGTGCACTCGCCCACGCTGGAGAAGACCTTCCTCACCGAAGGGGTGGGCATCTGCAGGAAAATCGTCGCGTACAACTTCTTCGTCATAATCGGACCAGCATCGGACCCCGCCCACATAAACGGGACGACTCCGACCGCAGCGCTGAACTTGATTGTGAACTACGGGAGGAACCAGACGGGGTTCATCTGGGTCTCGAGGGGCGACAACTCTGGCACGCACACCGCGGAGAAAGCCCTTTGGAAGAAGGCGGGCTTCAACTATACGACTTTGTCGAAGGAAGCGTGGTACGTCAGCCGACAGGGCGGAATGGGCGAAACCCTCATGATGGCTAACGAGTACGAAGGCTATACGCTTTCGGACATGGGCACGTTCCTCGCGTACTCGACGCAGGGGCAAATAGACCTCGTGCCGCTCGTGGCTGAGGGCAAGGACCTGCTGAACGTCTACAGCGTCATCGCCGTCATACCGACTCTCACCGCGAACCAAACCTGGCACGGGGCGATCAACTTCCGCGACGCGCTGGCCTTCATCAAGTACCTAGTGTCCGACGAGGGGCAGGCGTTCATAGAGAACTACGGAGTGACCGAGTACGGTGGAAGCCTGTTCCACGGCGCCGTCCACATATTAGAAGATGAGCCGAACAGCACGATTGCCCAATGGATCAGGGACTACGCATACTTCAACGGGACAGAGTGCCCGACGGCGTACCGCTACAACCAGGACGACCTTTACGGTTAATAGACAGTTGAAGCCAATATCTGTTCTAACGGCGAAAACGTATTGAACGATTTGCTAGAGGGCATAGTCAAAGCGTTCCAGCTTATCTTTTCAGGAGACCCCACAGTCCTCGACGTCACCCTCCGTTCGCTGTACGTCTCAGGAGCAGCTGTGCTGATTGCTGCATTGTGGGGAATCCCGATAGCGATATTTTTGGGGCTCAAAGACTTCCGCGGAAAATTCTTTCTTAGGGGACTCTTTACCACCCTCATCGGCATGCCGACAGTAGCCCTAGGCTTAATCCTCTATCTCGTTTTTTCAAGAGCAGGCGTTCTCGGTTTCTTTCATTTGCTTTACACTCCGACTGTGATCATAATCGGTGAAGCACTTTTGGTTACGCCAATTGTCGTGAGCTTCTCCGCCAACGCCTTAGCGGCTGTGAGCTCCGAGATCAGGGACCTAGCGAGGACTCTTGGTGCTTCCGAGGATCAAGCTTTCATCGCCGTTTTCAGGGAAGCGCGGGACGGAGTCGTGTTGGCGACCATTTCGAGCTTCAACCGCGCGGTCGCGGAGCTCGGCGTCGCTCAGATGGTCGGCGGCAACATTTCGGGGTTCACGAGCGTCCTCACGACGACGATAATGAACGAAACAGCCAAAGGCGACATAGCCCTCAGCGTCGCGCTCGCCGTAATCCTGCTCATCGTGGTGGGCAGCATAACCCTCACGGTCAGCTACTTCCAGGGGAGGAGAAAGTGGGCTTAGTCGTCGAGCTGAGGAACGTTTCGAAGGCGTTTGGCGGAATCTCAGCACTCGACAGTATCAACCTGGGCGTCGAAGAGGGCGAAATCTATGCTCTGCTTGGTCCCAGCGGCTCGGGGAAAACGTCGCTCCTGAAAATCATGGCTCTGCTTGATGACCCGACAAGCGGCGAAGTGTATTACGGTGGAGAAAAGGTTACGGAAAAGAACGTCCAGCAGACTCGGATGCAGGCGACGATGGTCTTCCAGAAAACGGCGGTCTTCGACACAACCGTCCACAAGAACATCGCCTACGGCCTGAAGCTGAGGGGAATGCCCGAGTACCAAATCAGGAAAGAAGCCAGCGAAGCATTAAAGCAAGTGGGGCTGGAAGGGTTCGAGAAGAGAGAAGCGAAGGACCTTTCAGGCGGCGAACAGCAGAGGGTCGCTCTGGCGAGGGCGCTGGCGCTTAAGACCCGACTGGTGCTTCTTGATGAGCCGACCGCGAACCTCGACCCGAGGAACGCCTCAATGATAGAAGACATCATCAGCTCCGCCAACAAAACGTCGAAGACTACGTTCGTGATGGCAACGCACAACATCTTCCAAGCCCGAACCCTGCCCCACAGAATCGCGCTGCTTCAGGACGGCTCAATAAAGGAGACGGGTGCCTCCGCCGACGTCTTTTCGAGCCTTTCGAGGACTCTGGCGAGCTTCGCAGCCGTGGACAACACATTCACGGGCGACGCTAAGCCATCCGTCAGTGGCACGACCTTGGTGGACCTGGGGAACGGCGTCCAGATAGAAATGACCGAAGCGAAGGCGGGCAAGGTCTCGGTGTTCGTCGACCCGAAGGAAATCATCATCTCCAGAAAAAGGTTCGCGTCAAGCGCGAGGAACGTCCTCAGGGGCAGAATAACCGAGGTCAAGGACGCAGGCAACGTCGTTAAAATCATAATTGACGTCGGGAAGCCCTTCACGGTCCAGATAACGAAGAAGTCGCTCGCCGAGATGAAGCTGAGCTTAGGAACTGAAGTCTACTTGGCGTTCAAAGCTTCAAGCGTCCAGGCAATCTAAGATTCTTTTTTCGCGGAATGTTAGCTGAGCATATCCATGGCTGTTAAGCAGTCTTATATCCTGCCTATATGTTTGAAAGTGTCCGACTAGCGGAATCCCAAGAAAACATAACGTCCTGATTAATCTGCGAAACCCTTTAATACGGGCGCACGGTTTTCCGCTGAAAAGCGGTCGCTGAAGGCTCAGAGCGTGATAGAGGAAGAGGAACTTTCCGAAAAGGTCGTTAATCTTCTTAGCTCCGCTCTTCGCGAAGGCGAAACCCCCGTTTTCTACGTTCTGAGCGACATAGATGAGGACGGGAACTTCGGCGAAAGATGGCTCATTCTATCAAAAGAAACTGTCGTCACAGTTAATCCCACAACAAGCCATATCCTGAAAATCCCTTTTACGTCCATTCGTTCCGCGACGGTCAAAGACTACGTGGGCAACGCCGAGATTTTCGTGGAAACTGCTGAAGGTGAAAAGGCGGTCATACGGTTCTCGCGGACGCACCTCGAAGAGTTCCACAACGCTGCGAAGCTCATCGACAAGATAGCCAAGCGGGAGATTAAGCCTGAAGCCTTCGACGAGGACGTCCTCAGCTACTTCCTCGCCAAGAAGAATGGCGTAAAAAAGAGCCAGACCGTGAAGTGGCTCATGGGGCACCTGAAGCCGCACCTCCACTACTCCATTCTGGCTTTGGCTCTGTCTCTGGTCATCACGGCGATAAGCCTGATGCCGCCCTACTTCAGCAGAATTTTGATTGACGAGGTCTTCGGGAACAGGGACATGCAGGCGCTTCTCTTCGTCGTGACAGCCTTCATTTCGATCTACGCCGCCAACACGGTTCTGGGTCCAGCCCAGGGCTACACGTTGAGCTACCTCGGGCAGAGGGTGATCTACGACATCAGAATTCACATCTACGAGCACCTGCAGGGGCTTTCGTTGGGCTTCTACGACAAGATGAGCTCGGGGCGGGTGATGTCGAGGGTCACGGACGATGTTGGCAGAGTGCAATGGTTCCTCACGTGGGGCATGCAGACCCTCATCATCAGCTCCCTCCAGATCGTGGGCATAGGCATAATCATCTTCAGCATGAACCCGTACCTCGCGGTCTTCGCGTTGATTCCCGTCCCCATAACCGTGGTCGGGATTACGCTGTTCAGGAAGAAGTCCCGCAAGGTCTACCACAGGTCGTGGAGGCGGTGGGCGGACATCAGCTCGCTGCTTTGGGACACGATTCCAGGCGTCGTCGTGGTGAAGACTTTCACGCAGGAAGACTTCGAAATCAGCCGCTTGGTCGACAAGATGAAGAGGTCAATCGCCGCCAACCTCAGCATAACTCGGCTCAACATCGAGTTCTTCCCCATAATCGGCTTCGCCCTGTCCACAAGCACAGCCCTAATCTGGTGGGTCGGAGGGCAAGAAGTCCTCGCGGGCTCCGTGACACTCGGCTCGTTAATCGCGTTTATCAGTTACATGTGGATGTTCTACGGACCAATCCAAACTATAAGCCAAATTTTCGAGCCGCTTCAGCAAGCCATCACCTCAAGCGAAAGGGTGCTGGAAATCATGCAGGTCGAACCCGACGTCAAAGACGCCCCCGACGCCGTGGAGCTGCAGATCAAAGGAGAACTAACGTGCAAAAACGTGAGCTTCGGCTACAATCCGTACATCCCAGTACTCAGCAACGTAGACCTAGAGATCAAGCCGGGAGAAAAAATCGGCATCGTCGGCCCAAGCGGCTCGGGGAAGACCTCGTTCACGAAGTTGCTTCTGCGGTTCTACGACCCAACCGAGGGCAGCATCGCCGTTGACGGCTTAGACCTGAAGAAAATCAAGACCGCGAGCCTCAGGTCCCAGATCGGCTTGGTCCTGCAGGACCCCCTGCTGTTCTACGGCTCGATAGCCTACAACATCGCCTACGGCCGCCAACACTCGACCCTGGACGAGATCGTGGCAGCTGCGAAGGCGGCGAACGTGCATGAGTTCGCTATGGAGCAGGCTCTTGCCTACGACACGAACGTAGGCGACAGGGGCTGGAGGCTTTCGGGCGGCGAGAGGCAGCGGGTCGCCATCGCCAGGGCCATAATCACGGAGCCGAAGATTCTGGTGCTGGACGAAGCGACGTCTTCGGTGGACACTCTTACGGAGAGAAAGATTCAGGAGGCCATGGACAACCTAGCCAAGGGCAGGACCACTATAATTATTGCTCACAGGCTTTCGACGCTTCAGAACGCCGACAGGATCGTCGTCATGGATAAGGGCAAGGTAGTCGAAATCGGCTCCCACGCCGAATTGATGAAGACAGGCGGACTGTACAGCCAGCTCTACCAAGCCCAGTTCAGCGAAGAACAAAAACTACTGCAGATGCACGGAGGGTGAAAAGATGCCATTAGCAGACTTCCTGAGTCAGCTCAACGTTCTCGACCCGAAGACAGTCAAAATCGTCCTCGAAAAGGAGAACGTGCTGAGGCTTGACGTCGACGGAAAGGTTTACGAGAGCTTGTCTCCCGCCAAGCCGTTCCCGATAACGTCGCCCGAGTACGTCATCTTCAGGGACGGTAACGGCGCCGACGTGTGCGTCGTGAGGGACATCAACGAGCTGGACGACGATTCGAAGAGGAATTTGCAGTCAATTCTAGACAAGATGTACTTCATCCCGAAGATCGTGAAGATAGAAAGGATTGAGACGAGTGGCGACGAGTTCGAGTGGGACATCGTGACGGACAAGGGGCCCCGCACCTTCAGGACCCGCGGGCGGATGAGCATAATCCCCGTGGGGGACAGGATCATCGTCACGGACGTCAACGACAACGTCTACGAGATAGTGGACGCCTACAAGCTCGACGGCAAGAGCCGAAGGGAACTGGAAAGCACCATCTAAGCTCGTTCATAAGCGGAAGTCGGAGCTCTTAAATAATATTTCCGCGTTTCTCCACGGTGAAGCCAAGGTGAAGACGCATGCCTGGAACCGTCATCGTCGGGACGCAGTGGGGAGACGAAGCCAAAGGCAAGGTAACAGACTTCCTAGCTGGAAATGCTGATCGAGTCGTAAGGTTCAACGGCGGAGCCAACGCGGGGCACACCGTCGTCGTGGACGGGAAGGTTTTCAAGTTCCGCCTCGTCCCGTCGGGCGTCCTGCACGGCAAGAAGCTCTACATCGGCAACGGCGTAGTCCTGGACCCCGAAGTCCTGACCAACGAGGTTGAGTCCCTGAAGCAGGACGGGTACAAGCCCGACCTCCACATTAGTGATCGCGCCCACGTCGTGTTCAGCTTCCACAAGATTCTGGACGAGCTTCAGGAGAGGTTTAAGGGCAACCTGCGGGCGGGGACGACGATGATGGGCATCGGGCCCGTCTACTCGGACAAGGCGGCGCGGTTCGGCGTGCGGGTCGCTGACCTCCTGGACGAGGACATTCTGAAGTGGAAGCTGGACGTGCTCGTGGACCTTGCGCAGAGCCTCATCAAAAACGTGTACGGCGGGCAGGAGGCCCTCGACAAAGACCAAATCACGAAGGACGCCCTCGAGTTCGGGAGGTCGATAGCGGACTCGGTGTGCGACGTCTCAGAAACGATAAACAGAGCCCTAGATATGGGCGAAAACGTCCTCTTCGAGGGGGCGCAGGGGACTCTCCTCGACCTCGACCACGGCCTCTACCCGTTCGGGAGCTCCTCAAGCATCGTGGCGGGCGGCGCCTGCACCGGAGTCGGCGTGGGCCCGAACAGAATCGACGAGGTCCTCGGCGTCGTGAAAGCCTACACCTCCAGGGTCGGCGAAGGGCCTGTTCCGACCGAGCTGACTGACGCGGTGGGCGAGAAAATCAGGAATGTCGGTCATGAATACGGCACAGCGACTGGCAGGCCCAGGAGGACGGGCTGGCTGGACGTGGTGCCCGTGAGGTACTCGGTGAGGCTGAACGGCATCTCCAAGCTCGTCATAACGAAGCTGGACGTCCTCAGCGGCATCAACCCCCTCAAAATCTGCGTAGACTACAAGGCGGACGATAAAAAAGTGGATACGATTCCCGCGAGCCTGAGCCTCTTCCAGAAGTGCAAGCCCGTCTACGAGGAGATGGAAGGCTGGCAGGAAAAAGTGGACTGGCGCAAAGCGGTTGACAAGGGCTACGGTGGACTGCCTGAGCAAGCTAAAGCTTATCTCGCAAGGATAGAGGAGCTCGTCAAGGTGCCCATAACCATCGTCTCCGTGGGCGCTGAAAGAAAGGATACAATAGTCGTTGAAAAATAGATTACTTCGGCACTACTCCAAGGTGTTTATCCCCAATTTTTTAAATTTAACGAAAAGACGACGATGCCCGTCTATAACAGAATAACCAGCGGGTCGTATTTTCCTACGCTGAGCTGTTTTTGCCCTCTGAAGGACATTACGAAGCCTTTGTAGATTCTGACCCTGTCGTTGACCGCGACCTGCCTGATCTGGTCGTCCCACAGCGCGAGCTTAATTGACCCTGTGTCGTCGGAGACCGTCGCCTCAGCTACTTTGAGCGGTTTGCCGTCCTTCGAGCGGACCTCCTTAGTCGCGGAGACGCCCCTAACCGTCGCGTCGACCTCCACGCCTTTAATGCCTGCCTCCAGCTCGCCGACCTTCGTCTTAACCAACGGATGACCTGAGTCCATTGTTTTCTCGTAATAGCGCCCCCTCCACTCCTTTTCGTCCTTGGTCCAGCCGACCTGTACGAAGCCCATCTTCTCGTAGAAGTGCTTGGTCCGCACGTTCCACTCGGGAGTCCCCAGCGTCCAAATCTTCGCATCGGGATAAATTTTCCAAGCTGCCTCGAAGGCTTTCGTCGCTATGCCCCTGTTGTGGTAGTCGGGGTCGACGAAGATTCGCTGGCACTCGTAGTGGCACGGTCTTTTCTTTTCGACCATCAGACCGCCCACGATTCTTCCGTTCAACAGTATCTTGTAGTAGTCCAGCCACTTCATGAATATCTTGACTTGAAACTCGGCTGAGTCGTAGCCCGGCGGTCCGCCCTCCTTGTTTGGGGCGCCTACCTCGAAGTCGCTGTCGAAAGCCCTCTTCGAAATGTCCGCAAGTGCCTCAGCGTTCTCTTCCTTGGCTCGTTCCAGAATAACGGTTAACGACATAACAACATCTGCTTCGCATCCAATAATCCCGTTTTGCCTTAAAACTGTGCGTGTTAGAATCGTGAAAAGCCGCTGAATTAACTTCATCCTATTAGGATAACTTGCCTTCTGCTTCCAAGCGCGACCTCTTTCTGACGAAAACAACGGTCACGCCATCCTCCCTTAGCCTCTTTTTGAGATTCGCGTCGTTTGTTGCCACGGCGCAGTCCCATTTCTTGGCTGTCCTCAGAACGACGTCGTCGCAGCTTTCACTTGAGCCCCTTTCGGCATTTACTGTTTCGCATCTTTTAGTGTATTCCATTGCGGCTTGAGCCTGCTTGCGCATTTTTAGTGTGCCCTTCGCTGTAAGTCTTTGGAGCTCTTCAACGGTTGTGGACAGAACGACGGGTTCAGCCTTCCCGAGAAGCTGGTCAAGTTCCCTGAACACGTCAATCCTGAACTTCAGCGGGACGAAGAAGAAGTTCGAGTCGAGGATAACCTTAACCATTTCCGTGTTCCCGCTTTTTCAAAACGATTTCCGCAGTCAGCTTGATGGCTTCCTCCAAGCTCCTTGAATTAGCTACGCCTTTACCAGCAATGTCATACGCAGTGCCGTGGTCGACCGAGGTCCGCAGGAACGGGAGCCCGAGGGTCACGCTGACGGTGCCGTAGAAGTCAACGGTCTTGGCAGCGATGTGCCCCTGGTCGTGGTAGAGCGACAGAACCGCGTCGTACCGCCCCTCCAAAGCCTTCACGAAAACGGTGTCCGCGGGAACGGGACCAACTACGCTGTAGCCTGCTGCCGTCAGTTCCTTGATAACTGGAATAATAATTAGTTCTTCCTCGTCCCCCACCAAGCCCTCGTCGCTCGCGTGAGGGTTCAGGGCAGCAACCGCCACCAGCGGCTTCTCGACGCCTATCTTCCTGAGTTCCATTGTAATTCTCTTGACAGTTTCGATAATGTGTTCCTTCTTGACTTCCTTGATGGCTTCGACCAGCGGTAGGTGCCTCGTGAGGAAGAAGATCCTCGCGCCCCTCACCCAGAACATCGTCAAAGGGTCTTCGACCCCGCACAGCGCAGCCAGCATCTCCGTGTGCCCGATGTGCGGGCTCCCAGCCAAGTTCACGGCGCGCTTGTTGATCGGCCCAGTGGCTACGGCGTCAACCTCCCCGTTCAAGGCTAGTCTCGTCGCCTTCTCGATGTACTGGATTGCAGCCCGTCCACCTTCAACAGAAGCTTCACCAATCCTGAACGACTTTGAGTCTACGTTCTTCAAGTCTAGAATCTCGATTACGCCTTTCTTCCCTGAAGATTCTTTCGGGCTGCTCAACGCCTTGAAGCTTACCTCAATCCCCAACTGGTTAGTTGTCTTACGTAAGATGCCTAAATCCCCAATCAGAACGGGTTTACAGACCTTCCTGACTTTGGGTTTTAGAAGCGCCTTGATGGCTATTTCGGGTCCCACCCCAGCTGGGTCGCCCATCGTCACCGCGATAATCGGCTTATTGCTTCCCATTGACTAAACCCCGAGTGAATGGATTACACCTTGACTGCGCCGCTCAGCGATGGCTTCGTGCAGAGTGCCTCGCATCGAATACCTCCACGCTCAAAGGCTTCCTTCATCGCGGAAGCCACGTTCGAAGCTTTATTTTTCGTTGAGTCAACGATTGCGATGACAGCTGGCCCCGCGCCGCTTATTGTTGCCCCAGCTGCGCCTGTCCTTAGGGCTGCCTTCTTCACGGCGTCGAAGCCGGGAATGAGCTGCTTCCTCGCTGGCTCCACGATTAGGTCGGTCATGCCCCGCCCGATCATCTCGACGTCGCCAAAGTGGAACCCCGCGACCACGGAGGCCGCGTTGTGAGTATTACTCATGGCGTTCCTGAAATCCACCATTTTTGGCAGGACAGCCCTAGCTTTAGCTGTTTTATTCTCGGGAGTCTCGATACGTGGCAAGGCCAGCGCGACTTCCAAGTTCCTCGGAGGGTCCAGCCGAACCCCAACGATTTTTTCACCCCAAACCTGAACAATCGAAAACCCACCCAGAACTGAGGCTGCGACATTGTCGGCGTGCCCAGCTCCTGCCGCCGCGACCTCGCCCATTGCCGCGTATTTGATAATCTCGTTCTTTGAGAGCTCAAGGTTGAGTAACTCGTTCAACGCGACCGCGCACGCTGCTGCCGACGCTCCGCTACTTCCGAGTCCCATTTTGAGGGGGATGCCCTTCTCGACGTGCAGTTTCACGCCCACTTTCCGGTCTGCGACGAGAGTCTTGGCGACCAGCCCAGCGGTGTTCCTTTCTGGGTCGGTCGGGATTCCTTCAGCGCCGAGTCCCGCGTATTTTATGATTATGTCCTTGTCCGTGAGCTCCGCTGTGAGGGTGTCGTGGAACGCCTCCAGCGCCAAGCCGAACGTGTCGAAGCCCGAGCCTAGGTTGGCTGAGCTGCACGGCGCCGCTATCTTGACCCGCTTCATGAGTTTCAACCCGTAGACCAGATGAACTATTGTATCGAGCTTGCTTACTTAAAACATTCCTGCGCATAGGAATGAAACAAAAAGATATTTCGGAGTAGAAACCTACGGCAGTGGAGGCGCGTCCTTCCTGCCTATCCATTTCCTTTTCTTCTTGAGGTAATACTTGTAAATCGAATAGGAAACCTCGGGCGGGCACCTGTGGTCCACCAATGGAATAAAGCCTCCGTCCTTGAGCAACGGATTCAGCCGATTCAGCTCCTTGTCCACGGCTTTTTCTCCTGCCATCAGGGCGAACTTATCAACGTTCCCGAGTAAAAGCACCTTGTGACCATACTGCTCGCGCATCTTGTAGACGTCCGTGAACCTAGTTTCGATGGGGAACATGCAGTTTATGCCGCCCTTCAGCCAGCCGGGAACGAGCGCGGTTATGTCGCCGTCGCAGTCGAGTATGTTGAGGGTTACTCCGTACTCCTTGAGGACGTCGGTGACCCTCCTGTACCGTGGGACCATGAACTCCTCGAAGTGGCGGACCGACAGCAACGGGCCCCTGTTGTAGCACATGTCCTCCCACCACGTCGCGTAGTCCGCCCTGACGTTCCGCAATGCCTTACGTATCGTGGCGATCCACATGTCGACGAGGGTGTCCATCATCTCGGCTATCCAGTCGGGCTCGCGGTAGAACGCTATTGATATCCTTTCCACGCCCATGAAGTTCCTCAGCCAGCCGTAGAAGCTGCCGATGAAAATCCCCAGCGGGTAGTCGCGGTCCTTGTAGCTCGCGGCAATCTCGTCCCAGTTCAGCGGGAACCGCCCCGGAGTGTCAGTGGCGAAGAAGGGCTTCAGGTTCTCCCAGTCGTCCCTGTTCTTAAGGGGGAAGCGCAGGTAGTGCGCCGGCGATGAGGTACCGACCGTATTCACGAAGATGCCCCCCATCCCGTCGTCCACGGTGACGCGGTTCGCCTCCTCCTTGATTATCCTGCCGGGCAGCGGCGGCCAGAACGTGGTCCGCACGGGCAGCATCTCCATGCAGTCCCACCCCTCAAGGCCGAGGTAGAGCTCGATGTCGCGCATGTCCCGCTTGTCCTGCGGGAGGCCCTCCTGGTGCCACCTGTCAATAGTCTCCGTCCAGAACCCGAACTCGTAGTCGGGAACACGGTCAACCTCTTTGAACTCGTAGGTCCTCACAAAACGCTCCTTCTGGTTCAATGCGCATCCCTCGCTCGGAATGAAGGCTCGAACGAAAAAATTATGGCTCAAACTATTTAATGATTCCGAAGCCGATCAGCCGCCATCTCCCAAGAATCTTGCGGCTCACCGCCACTCGGGCGTTGTCCTCCGCGCAAATTGGACGCGTGAGCTGAAGGCTGGCGGCGTCCTTCTTTATGCTTATGACCTTGCCCACGGTTGGAGCCGTCCCAACATCCAAGAGGAGAACCTCGCCCACGCTGACCCCCTTCACCTCGAGCATCTCCTTGGTTCCTATCGCCCGCTTGAAGAGGCTGAACTCAAGGGTCATCTCAAGCCGCGTCAGCGGAAGCGTCTCGGGCTTGCCGACGATGTTGCCGATGAGCCCGTCGGCCTTGGTCAGCGAAGGGTCCAGAAGCGTGCCCACACCGACGAGTCCCCCGCTGTACGCCTCCTTGACCTGGCGACCGCCCGCGTGCAGGCTGACGACCTTCGTGTAAATCGGCTCGTAAGAGCTTGACTGAGCCTTCGCGAGTCCAGGGCGGATCTCGATCTCGTCGCCGACCCTGAAGACGCCCTGGTAGATTGTGCCGCCGATCACTCCACCTGCTAGGTCGTCGATTATAGTTCCAGGCTTGTTCACGTCGAACGACCTGACCACGTGGAGCCTAGGCGGCTTCGCCGGGTCCCGCTGGGGCGTCGGAATCCTTTCCTCAATTGTATGCAAAAGGAGGTCGATGTTGACCTGGTTCTGCGCTGAAATCGGGATGATTGGCGCCTTCTCTGCAACGGTTCCCTTCGTGAACGCCTTTATCTCGTTGTAGCTTTTGAGGGCGCGGTCCTTGCTGACTAGGTCGACCTTGTTCTGGGCGATGACGATCTTGTCGATGCCCACTATCTCGATGGCTGCGAGGTGCTCGCGGGTCTGGGGCTGGGGGCAAGTCTCGTCCGCTGCGATGACGAGGAGCACGCCGTCCATGATGGCCGCGCCTGAAAGCATCGTCGCCATCAGCGCCTCGTGCCCCGGCGCGTCGACAAAGCTGAGCGCCCTGACGAACTCGCCCGTCGCCCCGCACCTCGGGCAGGTTTCGCTTGTCGAGAGGTTGCGGGGGCTCTCGCACTTGGGGCACCTGTAGAC
>CAZOKM010000042.1:0-13371 GCA_964580405.1 uncultured Candidatus Bathyarchaeia archaeon
GGCTCGGGTCGTCGTCGCTGCTTTCGCTCATCGACCTCGCGACCTTCTGGATGTATCTGGACTATTTCGGCCTGGGCGGGGTTCTCACTGGCGTTGCGTTTGCCATCGGGAAGCTCGTGATCGCTTTCTTCGGTTGGTACTTTGGCTACCTAAGCGACGTGACCGTTTCGAAGAGGTGGGGGAGACGCAAGCCCTACATCTTGGCCGGTAGCTTGCTTCTGGCCTTCTCGACGGTCATGCTCTTCGTGCCCGACTACTTCATCTCAATCGGGAACCAGTCGTCGCTGTTTCTCTATGCCACGTTTTTCCTCAGCCTGGCAAACCTCAGCTACGGCCTGCTGAGCACCCCCTACACGGCGTGGCTCGCGGAAATCGCCGACCCCGAGGAGCGGGTGGGAGTTTCTGCCTACCAGAACGTTTTCGGCATGATGGCACAGGTCGTGGGGACGCTGATCAGCTTCTCGCTCCCGTTGCTTCGAGCGGAAGGCCCTACCCAGATTCTTTTGTTATTATTGGGGCTAGCTGTCTTCGAGATCCTGCTTTACGTGCCAGCCATATTCAAAATTAGGGAGAAGGACAGGCCGATTCCGAAGCCAAACGTCCGCCGCGAAATCCAGAAGGTCCTCGGCAACAGGAACTACCAGCGCTGGTTCGTCGTCCAGGGCTTGATGTCGATGCCGACCGCGATCCTCGCAAGCCTGATTATGACCTACCTGCAGAAGGTCCTCATGGTGTCCGGGGTGGAATACATGATCGTCGGCGGCCTGATGCTCCTAGCGACGATTCTGCTCTTCCCCGTCTGGGCGATGATCTCCCGGAGGGTTGGAAAGAAGCTGCCCATTTCCGCGTCTCTGCTGATCCTGATACTCTCTCTGCCCCTGACGATGCTCATCGGCCAGCCAGTCCTCGGGTTCATCCCCATCATCATGCAAGCAAGCCTCTTCATCGCGCTAATCGGCGTGGGGCTTTCCGGCTGGTACCTTCTCCCTAATCCCGTGACAGCGGACATGGCGCAAGAGGACGAGGCTTCAGGCGGCGAGGCGAGGGCAGGAAGCTACGCTGGGCTGATTTCCATCCCGTTGAACGTGCTTCAAGCCCTAGCTCGCTTCATCGCAGGATTCATCGCTGACTTGCCGCTGGTTGCTGGTCAGAGTTACTCGATGGGGCTGCTCGTGTGGGGCCCAGTGTCTTCCGTTTTACTGGTTCCCTGTTTACTCATTATAGTGAAGTACGTGGAGACGGACCCGCTGCGAAAGTAGATGAAACATGAAAAAGGAACTGAACTCGATTAAATTTACTGGGACGTTGGAGAGAATTTACGTTGATGAAGGGAGGATACCAGCGCTCATTTTCTACAAAAATGGCACGAAGAAGCCTCTCGTCATTTGTCTGCACGGCTTCACTGGAAATAAGGAAAGTATGCTTTCGACCTGCCTGATGCTGGCGGACGCTGGATTCGTCGCTGTCTCTGTAGACGCCGAGAAGCACGGCGAAAGAAAAGACCCCGATATTCTCAGGACGCTCAGCCAAGACCCGACTCAGTTTTTTAGCATCTTAACGACAACCGTTGATGATGTTGGAAAGGTGATTGACTACGCGGGGGAGAACTTGGGAGTCGACTTGGAACGGGTAGGCATGATGGGCGTTTCGATGGGAGCCATCATCACCCTGTTGGCTGCGACTGCGGAAGAGAGGCTGAAGGCAATCGTCTCGGTGATAGGGGGCGCAAACTTCCAGGTTCTGGCCAAAAAATCTTCGCTCTACAAGATCGGGTTCAAAACGAAGCTGGTGGCGAAGTTCGCACGGTTTGCAGGAAATCTGATCGGGAAGCACGACCCAGTCAACAAAGCGCACCTCTTCAGGTCCATGCCAGTGCTATTATTGAATGGCGAAAACGATGATATTATTCCGCTCGAGTGCGCGAGTTCACTGTACGAGGCTCTCAAGCCCAACTACCAAAACGCTCCGGACAAGCTGAGGATGAAGGTTTACGAAGGGGTCGGGCACGAATACACGTCGGAGATGGAAAAAGAAGCTGTTGAGTGGTTAAAGAAAAGCCTTCTACAGTAATGAGGTACTTCGCTTTCAAAATTATTCTATAACGATTCTCGGGCATCGCTCACGAATGACGTCAAGCGAGTGTTTAGATTCGTCGAATCCCAGCTCGAAGACCAAGGGTCCCGCGAACCCATTCTTGTCTAGGTAGTCTATGAATTCGGGAATGGGAAGGTCCCCGGACCCGAGGGGTTGATGATCTCTTATTATAACATTCCCATCCTTTTCCCGGCGGAAGCCGTCGTGAAGATGGATTTCGACGATTCTGTCCCAATTCTTTTTCAGGAATTCCAAGACTGTGTATTCCCCGGAATAGCCAGCTAACAGGTGTCCGGTGTCGAAACAGACTGAAAGACCGAACTGGTCCACAATTTCTTTCGTGAGTTCGAACGGGAATTCCACGTTCTCCAACGCGAGTTTGCGCGGAGGAAGGTCGGTTTCCGAGAGGATTTCTTCTATGCTGTTAGCCGCATTGAGGAGCATGTACCGGTTGACAAGCTCTTTGTACTGTTTGGGCAAGTTCAGCCGTGTGAACTCAGCTGCCAGGGCTCCTGTGGAGTGCAACACGTAACATTCTGGCTCTAAAACCTCTGCGATCTCGATGGATTGGACCGTTGACTTCACAGAAGCTGTCCTAATGAAATCGTTCGGGGAGGAGGGTTCAACGGACCAAATGGGCAAGTGAACGGTGTAGGTTAGCTCCTTCTCCCTTTTCATTTCAACGAACTTTTCCATAACGTCCTCGTTCAGGGAGCCAGGCAGGACATAGTCCATGTCCAACGTGAGCTCCAAAGTAGAAAATCCACCCTCCACAGCAGCCAAGCAAATCTTGGGGAAGAAAAACTCAAAGTCAGACAGTCCCTTTCCACTGATAAGGTTCATCACGTTCGCGAATTGTAGCGGCTGTATCCCAAACCTCACCATCGGCAACTCCTCGATTTTTCACGATATTAGTTATACAACTTCCCTAATCAATAATATTTTCTGAATATATTATGGATTTAGAGGTCGACCTTTTTTGGCTATATAATGTATCAAACGAGTTATTACTTGACTTTTTTTACGTCAAGGGTGCTGCATAATCGGATTCGTCAAGATACTGTTTTAGGTTGGGAAAATTCAGGTTCTGCCAGGTGGTCAGCTTTTCGTATGCTCTGCTGATTAAGGCCATCAGTTCGTAATCCTTTTCAGGCTCAAGGTTGCAGATGTTACGGAGTGCATCGTCGAGCTCTGGACTTCTGATCTTGTTGAGCAAAAGGGCAGCTGCTATGGTAAGACAGAAGTAGCGAGGAGTTACGCCCTGTTCGACTGAAAATCTCGCAGCCCGAACAAGTCTTGCGTCATAGCCACCAATTTTCTTAATTGATGACCTTATTCCCCTTTCCACAGTGTCTTTAAGATACGGGCTGATCATCCTTGAGAAAATGTTGTTCACATACTCCCCAAAATCACTTGAGCTGAAGTATTCTGGATACCGGCTTGTTAAGGATTGTCTCATCTCCTCGCTAATTGCTTTATAGAAGACCGATCTGATTCCATCGTCCAAGCCTGATTCCCGAATGTGGCTATAACCTTTCAGGGCTCCTAGATATGCGAGAAGAGCGTGACCGCCATTGTGCGCGAAGGTTTTTCGGTTGCATTCAGCGCCAAATCTGGCTTTGTCCAAGAGATATGACCCTTGGAAATCCATTTCTTCCCCTTTCATCGCTGACCGATTAATCATGAGGTCGCCTTCCGGCTCAACCTCAATAAAAACCTTGAGGCCCTCGCAGACTGGTGTAGAGGAGCTTGTTTCTGGTGTCTCCGATTTTTTACACATCTTGCTGATGACCGTGTTCGCGAAACCTGTGTCATCGACTACGCAGTGGGAATCACCGTTTAGCTTGGCATCGACCAGTTCCCGCGTTACATAACTTCTCAACAAATTGGCTGTGTCAAGGAGGTTTTCGCAGCTCACTATGTTGAGTGGCTCCCGATTCTTTGCTCTCTTAACTAGACCTCCAGCAACGGCTTTGGCTATTGAAGGCAACGCGTTCTCTGTTGTCGCAGTGAAGACTACGTCTGCTTCTGCTACCGCATTTTCCAGTACTGTCTTGTCGGAGTATCCCATGGTGTCGACGTGTGTCACTTTGACGACTTTCGTTCTTGGACCAACGATGTTAAAACTATAAGTATGCTGATTATGAAGCGCCGAGACAATTCTGTCGTCAACGTCCACAAATTTGGTGCAATAGCCCGATCTATTGAGTACATCACCCAAAAGCCCTAGTCCTATGGCACCTGCGCCGAAAACGACTGCTTGACGCATCTTCAACCCCACGGGTCCAGAACCGGTTTCAACCCACCGTCTCTGGCGGTAAAGAACTCGCTCGGTGAATCGCGGAACGTCCACTTACGTTTGGAGCAAAAGCCTTCTAGCTTCAATTTGCCAGTTTCCAGCCATTGAATTATGGTTTCCATCGTTCTGGTTGAGCAGCCGCTTGTCCCGATGGCCTTGGCCATCCTGTAGTGAAGATTGTCTAGGTTGGCTGAATCCGCAATCGCATGCGCACCGCCAAAAACAGCGCCCACCGCATATCCTTCATGCGTAAAAAGTTCAAGCATCAACCTCTGCGCGTCGGTATCGGAGCATGCAGAAATTACATCGTCAAACAAATGGCCGTCAGTGAGGCTTTTTGTCTCTTCAACGATTTCAGGCTGGGATTTGCCGTCCATGTTGTAGCAGATGGCTTCCGGACCGAGGATGTCATGAACCATCTTTTCCTTTTCCGCGGAACGGACGAACACGAAGACTTTTTTCGCTCCCTCTATCCTTGCGAGGCGGGCGTACATGAGTCCCACGGTTCCTGAGCCGATGATGGCCGTGTAGCCCATTCGCTGGATGCCGGACCTGTATGTGTGGCGTCCTTCTTTGTCGACTCCAACCTGGTGAGGGGACGCAAAGATGGACTCAAGGGCGCACGCAGCCGGCTCGACAAGGAGGGCGTCCTCGTCCGACGCGTTCTCGGGAATTCGGAGCACCGAGCCTGATTGGATCAGCTCCTTCGGGATTCTCATGTACTGGCTGTATCCGCCGTCAATGTAGAAACTCAGTATGGTGATCGGTTCGTGGATGAGCATCAGCCCATTGTTGTACCGCGCGATCCTGGATTGGACCACTATTCTCTCCCCTTCCTCGAAGTCTAGGTATTCTGGGGAAAGAGTCTCACCCTCCTTATAGCCGATGCCTCTGCGCATGTTCTTTACGTTGGAGCCGACTTCCACTATTTCGGCTGACAATTCGTGCCCCAAAATTATGGGCGCGTGCGAGTCAACCTTGGGATGGCCCTTCGTAAAGATCGTTTTGTCGGTTCCGCACCTTCCGCAGGCACGGACTTTCACTACAAGATCGTCACGTCCGCCTTTAACCTCTTTAGTCTCGGTTCTGACGTCGTTCGGTGCATAATAAACGAAGGCCAGCGACTTCATGGTTATGAAAAATTGTTCTGTTATAAATAAGGTTTTCCCGGTTAATAAAAAATAAATTATGACCTTGGTATGCAAATAACTTTATCGATGGCTCATAACATCCTCGTATCTTCTAGTCATAGATTGTGGTTTATGTCGCACGAAAAAGGATTCCGAACCTAGAATGTGGTGGGGCTGGTCGGATTTGAACCGGCGACCTTTGCCCGGAGACAAGGCTGTGCTTGTTCCTACGGGTTTCTCCGCGCTCCAGAACTTCTTCATCCCACGTTCTGGTCCGCAAACCCGCTGTCTGCTTTCTGGAGCCCTTAACGGTTAGGTCTTGGCGACTAACTGTCGTCATTCCGTTCCAGCAGCCCGCCTCATAGGCGAGCTGTTACTAGACTACAGCCCCACAACCCAAACTTTTCCTGCGCCTCGGCATATATGCGTTACGTTCAACGCCATCTCAACTAAACGAAAGGTTAAAAAAGACCCTCGGCTCAAGTATGTCGGGTTGCCGGCCAGAGGGCGTGGGACCCACCCGAACCCATTCCGAACTCGGAAGTTAAACCGCGCTCCGTCCATGGTGTTAGTGCAGTCTTAGGCTGCGTGAAGCCGAGGAAGCTGGCAATCCACTTACTCACTGCCTTTTCCTGACAGCTAACGTTAAAATGGCTCAACCGCATATCATTGTATCCAACTTCGTTACTGGAGAAAAAAAGAATATGAGCGTTGTCGATTATTTGGAATCCGAAGCCAACGTCCTCAGACTAACCAGTATCAGAGCTACGACGAAGGCTGGGTCGGGGCACCCGACGAGCTGCATGTCCGCCGCCGAAATCGTGGCCACTTTATTCTTTAAAGAGATGAGCATCGACCCAGAAAACCTCGACCGCGTAGACAACGACGAGTTCATCCTCTCGAAAGGCCACGCCGCACCTCTTTTATACGCTGCCCTAGCTGAAGCTGGCGCCATCCCCAAAGAGAAAATCATGACCCTCAGAGAGTTCGACTCAGAGCTCGAAGGCCACCCAGTTCCAAGAATAAAGGGCGTGAGGGTCGGGACGGGTTCCCTCGGTCAGGGCTTGGCGACGGGCATCGGGATGGCTTACGCGAAGAAGCTGCGCGGAATCGACCGGCGGGTCTACGTGCTTCTGGGCGACGGCGAGATGGCTGAGGGCTCGGTGTGGGAGGCAATCAACTTCGCGGGGCGCCTTGAGCTCTCAAACCTTACAGCGGTCGTGGACGTGAACCGCCTCGGGCAGAGCGGACCCACGATGTACCAGTGGGAAGCCAAAGCCTACGCTGAGAGGATAGCATCATTCAATTGGGAAGTCTACATGTGCGACGGGCACAACGTCAAAGAGATGCTCGAAGCCTTCGGCAAGGCGAAGAGGTCGAAGAAGCCGTCCTTCATCGTGGCGAAGACCGTGAAGGGCAAGGGCGTGAGCTTCACCGAAAACGCCGACGGCAGGCACGGCAAGCCCCTCACGAAGGAGGAGCAGGAGAAAGCCGTCGCTGAAATCTCGCCCAGAATACGAAACGTCGACTATCAGCCGAAGAACTTCGTCAAGGCAGCTGTTCCTGCGAAGGGTCCCATTAAAAAATACTTGATTAAGACGGAGTACAAGCTGGGCGATAAGGTCGCGACGAGGCTGGCTTTTGGTAAAGCCCTGCAGAAGCTCGGGAGAATGGACAGGGACATGGTTGTGCTCGATGGGGACGTCCAGAACTCCACATATACGAACCAGTTCTTCGAGGAGTTCCCCGAGCGGAGCCTCCAGTGCTTCATCGCTGAGCAGAACATGACAAGCGTGGCGGTCGGGCTGCAGACCCACGGCTTCGACGTGTTCTTCTCGAGCTTCGCGTGCTTCCTGACGAGGGCCTACGACCAGCTGAGGATGGCCGCGTATTCTAGGGCTAATTTAAAAGTGGCTGGTTCCCACGCGGGCACGTCCATAGGCGAGGACGGCCCGTCGCAGATGGGGCTGGAGGACCTCGGAATGTTCCGCTCCCTCATGAACAGTATTGTGCTTTATCCGTGCGACGCGGTCAGCAGCGAGAAGCTCACGTGCCTGATGGCTAATTACGTGGGCATATCGTACTTGAGGACAAGTCGACCTGCGACGCCCGTAATCTACGACAACAACGAAGAGTTCACCGTGGGCGGCTTGAAAGTTCTCAGGCAGTCAAGCGATGACAAGGCGACCATCGTGGCTGCGGGGATAACGGTGCACGAAGCCCTCAAAGCCTACGAGAAGCTCAAGCGAGATAACATCGCAGTCAGGGTCGTTGACTGCTACTCGGTCAAGCCCTTGGACGAGACGACCTTAAGGAAGGCATCCGACGAATCAGGGCACATAATAACCGTCGAGGACCACTACGCGGAGGGGGGACTCGGGGAAGCCGTCGCCTCGCTGGGTCTCAGGCCCCGCATAGTCGCCGTGAGGAAGATGCCCCACTCGGGACCGCCCGAGATGCTGATGGCTGAGCAGGGAATCGACGCCGATGGCATAGTCAGAGAGGTTAAAAAGGTTCTGGGCTGAGGCAGCTTCATCATTCCACCGTTCGATGTTGCTGAAAAGTTTAATTTATGCCCAGAAACAATATTGATTGATGAAACAGGATTCTAACGTGGTGTAGCCTGCATGACAGTCGTGTCCGTGGTGTATTTCGGGAAGCTCCGCGAGCTACTGGGGGGCAAAGGTGAAAAACTTTTCATTGACGAGGGGACAACCGTGATGGACCTGCTTGTGAATTTTATCCCCAAACGGCATCCGGGAGCCTCCGTAATTTGGGTGGCAACCATTTTTAAAAAAGTTAAAGGCGAGGTTGCGCAGGACGGAGACGGCGCCCTTGTCCTCGGCGACTTCATCGTCACGCTGAACGGCAGAACTGCGAAACTCGAAGACAGACTGAAGGAAGGGGACGAGGTGGCGGTGATGCCTCCCTTTGGCGGAGGATAGCCACAGAAGCGTTGGCGGAGCAGTTGGTCTTGGTTAAGGTTAAAGTTTCGCCTGAGCTTGACCCTTTGGGTCCACTTATCAACGAGCTGAAGAAGTCGTCGAGTGAAGTGGGCGCGGTGACAGTCTTCGTGGGGGTCGTACGTGGAGCCCGCGGAAAGGAGAAAGTCAACAGACTCGAGTACGAGGCGCATGAAACGTCAGCGCCCGAAGCAATAAGGACCATCGTCGAAGAGCTGAAGGTAAAACACGGTATATTCGATGCAGTTGTTGAGCACAAGACTGGCGAAGTCAAGGTCGGCGAAGACGTCATGTACGTCCTCGTCGCGTCCAAGCACCGAAGGGAGGGGCGCAGAGCCATGGCGGAGCTCGTCGACCGCGTCAAACGCGAGGTCCCGATCTGGAAAAAGGAAGTAACGGAGAAGGGCGCCTACTGGGTCGAAAACCCCTAAGCTTGCTGAATTATGCACGCTTTTTACTTTTTCTTCGCCCGTTCGGAGTCTATCTTCTGCTGGTAGCCCGACTTGACGTATGCTTCGACTGGGTCAGCCGGCAAACCTTTTTCTATTCTCGCCACTTGGAGGATGGGTCTGACGTCGGTGAGGAAGGCGTCCAGCAGCGTCCTGTTCGCGAGCATGATTTCGTGCCTCCTCTGGAGGTCGAGGAGCCTTGCTTCGTCGACAATCATCGCCTTCGCGTACGACACCATCAGCGAGTCGACCGAATGCAGCACCGCGTGGACGCGGTTCTCGAGCGCCGAAGCCTGGTCGATCACGTAGACCCAGTCCTTCTCGGGGGACGCGTTGCCTATTACGCCTCCGAGGACGAGCTCGTGGAAGATGCTGAAGAGCTGCCTGTTCGGCTCCACGGCGTGGTCGTCGTCCGCCGCGTACCGCGTGTTGAAGTGGAAGCCGCCCGGCACCTTCTCCTCGATAAGCCTGGCAACGATGTGTTCGACGTTGACGCCGTGCGGGTGGTGCCCCAGGTCGATGAGGACCCCCGCCCTGTCTCCGAGGCTCCGCGCGAAGTCCACGGCGACGCCGTAGTCGGAGACGACCGTGTGGTACGTCCCGGGCTCGAACAGTTTGTACTCGATGAGCATCTGGACCGACTTCGGCATCCTTCGGTAGATCTCAATCAGGCAGTTCTTGAGGTTCCGCTCAGCAGTGCGCATGTCCACTTGCCCAGGGTACAGCGAGCCGTCGGGAATCCAGACCGTAATTAGCTTGTTGCCGTACTTCTCCGCGATTTCGGCGCTCATAACGCTGTGCTCGACGAGCCGCCTTCTGGTCTCGGCGTCGAGGGAGGTCATGCTGCCGAATTGGGTGCCCTTCATGAAGTAAGTCGGGTTGATGGCTCCGATTCCGAGTCCGAGCTTGTCCGCGTATTTCTTCAGTTTGCCGAAGGATTCGGCCTTGATCTCGTAGAAGGGCGCCTCGTCGGGGTCGTCCCAGCCCATCTGCAGACTCACGTTAGGCGTGGCTCCGGTCAGCTTGTTGACGAGGGCCGCGTCGTCGAACCTCTCGTAGACGTTCCTCCCCGCTCCGGGCGCGAGGTAGCCGCTGAACCTTCCTCCCCCGAAGGCTCCGAATATCCATGAGGGTATTTCGACCTTAAACTGCTTGATCTTTTCCTTGACCTGTTCTATGTCGACGTTCTTTTTCGCGAGGTCTCTCCCCAGGAGCTCGTATTTTGCTTCTAAATCTTTTTCGACGCTTTTCGGCACGGCTCAAACCACTTCCAGATGTTAGTGACTGTTACGTGATTGGTTATGTTCTATGCATTTAACGTCCATATAAAATAACATCATAATAAGACCTTGGCGAAGGCGGGAAACGTCGCTTTACGCCGTTTCTTTAGTCTTAATAGGCTGTTCCGCGGAATATCAATATCAGACGAGGCTTTGCGGGAGGATTGCCGCCAAATTGAGGTTGACGAAGTCGGAGCAGGAGCGGTACAGCCGACAGATGCTCATCGAGGGCTGGGGAACAGAAGGGCAGTTGAAGCCGAAAGGCTCCTCAGTCGCAGTCGTGGGCGTCGGCGGCTTAGGATGCACCTCGTCAACGTTACTTGCAGCCGCGGGCGTAGGGAAACTGAGACTCATCGACAAGGATAAAACGAGCCTAAGCGACCTGAACCGCCAAGTCCTCTACACCCAAAACGACGTCGGACAGTTCAAAGCTGAAATGGCGAAGAAAAGGCTGGAAGCCCTGAACCCCGAAGTCAATGTTGAAGCCATTCTGGAGGAAGTCACGGAAGACAACGTTTCAGCCGTTATTGGAAAGGTCAACGTGGTCGTGGACGGACTGGACAACTGGAAAACACGGTTCACCGTCAACGACTACTGCGTAAAAAACCGAGTCCCCTTCGTCCACGCGGGCGTTTCACAGTTCTACGGCCAAATAACCACTGTAATACCTGGGAAGGGACCGTGCCTGAGATGCGTCTTCCCGAAGCAGCCCACAGAAGCAAAGGTGAACCCAATCTTCGGAGGCACCCCGTCAGTCCTAGCTTCGCTCCAAGCCACCGAAACTGTCAAAATCCTGACGGGAATCGGGAAGCCGCTGGTCGGGAGGATGCTGTTCGTCGACGCAGAAGAAATGACCATCGAAACAGCCGAAATAAAAAGAAACCCAAACTGCCCAATATGCAGCAATAATTGAATTTCAAATGATCGCGATTAATGGAAATTTTTTCTGTTGTTTTTAGAGAATTCTACTTAGTTGTTTCCTTAATTGCCTCTGAGACTGTCCCAAAGTCCTTTTCATTTGAAGTTTCCTTCTCATCAGCACAATGCATTCATGATGACGCAGTAGTTCGACGTAGTCGATAGATTTATTAATAAATATTTATAATAAAAAATAAAATTCGAAGGTGTATGTACAAGGCGAATGATATGAAAGCCGCAGATGTTGTGGTAATAGGAGGTAGTGCAGCTGGAATTCCCGCAGCGATTACGGCAAGAAGGCATTATCCAGAAAAAAGCATATTGTTAGTGAGGAAGGAGAAGCAAGTGTTGATACCGTGCGGTATACCATACATCTATGGCACGGTTGAGGCACCGGAAAATAACTTGATACCAGACGATGTATTGCAAAACAACAACATAGGGCTCATAGTGGATGAGGCAACGGATTTAAAGCCAAAAGAAAAGAAAGTTGTTCTGGCAAGTGGAGAATCAGTGACATATGATAAGTTAATCTTGGCAACTGGTTCATCTCCGATACTTCCCCCCATTCCTGGAATTGATAAAAAGAATATTTATCTTATAAAGAAAGATGTTCAATACCTGAAAAAAATGCTAGATGTTTTGAAGGACGTAAATGATCTGGTGATTCTGGGTTGTGGATTTATTGGAGTTGAATTCGCCGACGAATGTAAGAAAAACCGCAATATTAACGTAACAATCGTAGAGATGTTGGATCAATGTCTACAAATTGCCTTTGGTGAAGAAGCATGCAGATGTTGTCAAGAGATCGAAGACTATCTTAAAAATAGAGGAATTAATATTATTACTGGCGTTAGAATGGAAGAGGTTCTAGGCGAAGATAAGGTTTCAGCCATTAAACTTTCTAACGGTCAGGAAATAAAGACGGACGCGTTAATAGTCGGAATTGGCGTGAAACCCGATGTTGACCTCGCTCAAAAAGCCGGTTTAGCAGTGAATAAGGGCGGAATAGTCGTTGACACCACCATGAGAACATCGGACCCAAATATCTTTGCATGTGGAGACTGCACCGCAAAATTCTCTTTCTTTACTGGTCAGTCTTCAGGTCTAAGACTTGCATCAATAGCTACAACCGAAGCCCGTATCGCGGGCGCAAACCTATACGAAATCAGCAGAAAAAATTTAGGAGTTGTAGGAGTTTTTTGCACTGCGGTAGGTAACCTAACAGTGGCTATGGCTGGAATGAGTGAAAAAGGCGCAAAACAATGTGGATTCGATGTCATAACAGGGGAGGCTGAGGCTCCCGATAGGCACCCAGGAGGAATGCCAGGCATGTCCAAGATGTGGGTTAGACTAGTATTCAATAAAGTAAACGGGGAATTAGTTGGAGGAACTGTAAGAGGCGGCCCAAGTGCTGGAGAACTTGTTAATACGATCAGCGCATGCATCCAGAACAGGATGAGGGCTAACGACATTGCTGTATTCCAAATAGGTACACATCCTGCAGTAACAGCCTCGCCTATCGCGTACCAGCTAATAAACGCAGCAGAAATAGCACTGAAAAAAATGAAGAGCTAAAATCGGATAGCCATCAAATAAAGCTTAAGAAACTCAAAGAAAAAAGCCAATAAGTTTCTGATATGAAAAAGCGCATAATAAAATAATTCTGCCAATAAACGAATTATACGAAAAATTTTATGTAATTTTCAATGAGACTGAGATATTTTTTCAGATGGATGAGGTTTTACTCTAATCATGACCTCACCCTCCCGATTGACCGTGAGAAGACCAATAGGAAGATTAGAGGAATTAATCATTCGTTCCAACCTTTCTATATTCTTGTCGTCATACGGAATTGCGAGGTATGTTGGGACAAATCCACTTTCAACGCAATAGTCCAAGCATTGTCCGAGGCTACTAAAATGTTCTGCCAACTGAGGGTCGCAGTTTATACAAATTTGATGTGCCATTTCGTAGCCAACGCTATATCCATCCTTTATCTCGAAAACTTCGATTGCCTTGTCCTTGGTACGAATGACGTTATTGGGAAAAATTGTTCCAAGCCATTTTAACACAGCATCCATGACTACGCACTTCATTCTGTTTCATCCCATTAGCTTTTCACGCATTTGTTCAATACCTATGACTCTTCTTTAGCTGACTTAACTGCCTCTTACTTTAAGACTAAACTAAATAAATTTAATTTTAAGTAAATTCCGTATATATGATGAACAAATT
>CAZOKM010000043.1:0-12969 GCA_964580405.1 uncultured Candidatus Bathyarchaeia archaeon
GCTTCAGGTTGAAAACGAGTACGAGGCAATACCCATCGTGGCGGAGAAAATCCGCTCTTTGGGAATCAAGGTCTCGGCGATTCGGCAGGCCGAACCGTCGTTCGAGGAAATATTCGTCAAACTGGCGAGGGGGGAAGAGGAGCCTTGAAAATCGAGCAGATAGTCGACCTTTTCAGAGACGAGATCCCGCGCCCGTCGTCCGAGCTGACGCACACGTGGGCCGTCTTCTGGGCGAACTTCAAGATTTTCCTCTCCTACAAGACTTGGGTGATCACCGAGACTCTGAGCACGGTGGCTTCGATCGCAATGTACTCGTTCATGGGGCTGCAGGTCGACGCCAACAGGTTCTTCTCTGTTGGATACGGAGACGCTTCGTGGCTGGCGTTCGCCATCGTCGGCGTGTCTACCGCGAATTATCTTTGGATGTGCATCAGCCGAATAAGTCACTCGCTTCAGCACGAGGTCGCGGAGGGAACCTTGGAGCCCATAGTTTCCTCGATGATCAAGCTGAGGTCGTACATAATCGGCCAGTCCATCCGAGGCTTTCTCGTGAGCTCGTACTTCATGGTCGGGGCTCTGCTGATTGGAGTCTACGTGTTGAACGTGCCCATGGTGTTGACAGCGGAAACCGTCTTTTCGTTCGTAGTGATTCTGGTCATGATGATCGTCAGCTACGCAGGCATCGGTATAATGGCAGCAGGAATAATCCTTGTCTACAAGAAGGGTGACCCGATGACCTTCCTTCTGGCGAGTGTAACGGAGTTCCTCGGAGGCGTGCTTTTCCCGCTTAACTATCTTCAGGGCTACCCCATCCTCTCCGTAATGTCCCGAGCTATGCCGTACACTTACGCCTTGGACGCGGCGCGGAGAGTCCTCCTCACGGGCGCAACGTTGGCGACGCCTGAGATTCTAAGCGACCTCGCCATCCTCTTAGTCTTCACGTTCGTTTTCCTGCCAGCTGGGTTGCGGGTTTTCACGGGGGGCATGGACAGGATAAGGAGAGAAGGAACGGTGGCGACATATTAGGAGCGGGGTACGATGGACACCAAAAAACTGATTGACCTCATGTCTGCCAAAACACTGCTCAAGAAGACTCCAGTTCACCAAGTGGTCTCCTCGTTCATCGTCAGGGACTTTAAGGTCTGGTGGACCTACAAGTTCTGGCTAACGCTTGACATCACGGGCAACCTTCTGTTCGTGGCGACTTACTACCTGTTCTCGCTCATCACGTCTTCCCAGCAGGTTCAGGACGCGGGGTACGTGACGGGCGGCTACTTCACCTTCGCCCTGATCGGCATAGCCTTCCAGCAGTACGTCTTCTTCGCGGTCCAGAGCATCAACCAAAGCGTCAGGGAGGAACAGGAGAACGGCACGATAGAAACGGTGCTTTCGTCCGCGACCGACTTCAAAGTGTTCCTCCTAGGCGAAACATGCTTCTTCTTTATCATCTGCTCAGCATTCCTCTTCATAGCGTTCTTCGCAGGTTCCATTCTGGGAGCGACCTTCACATTGAACGTCGCATCCTTGCTTTCTACCCTTTTACTATCTGCGTTGATGATCGCGAGCCACATGGCGATAGGCGTGTTGAGCGCGGGGGTCATAATGAAGACGAAGCAGGGGAACCCGCTGACGTGGGCGTTCTCGTGGATGACCCAGCTCGTCTCAGGCGTCTTCTACCCGCTGAAGCTCCTCCCGTGGTACCTAGACTGGGTCGGAAAACTCTTTCCCCTTACGTATTCTCTTGACGGGATCAGGCTGTGCCTTCAGGCGGGACAGAACCTCATGTCGCCAGTTGTCCTGAACGACACGATTAGCCTCCTCGTCTTCACCGTCATAGCGACTCCGATCGCGCTCTACGTTTTCAGGATAGGGTACGACGCCGCGAGAAGGGACGGCTCCTTAGGGCAATACTAATCTCTGCGAAGTTTCTTCTTAAAGACGACGATAGGCGTGTGCCTACAGCTCCTCAACATGCCCCAAGTCACCTCGGTAACGCTGACTCCGAACTTTTCAGCCATGTCCCACGCTGTCCGCCCGGCGCCAGAGCCCCGCCGCCTGTGGGCAGCCTCAGCCAAGTCCAGAGCCAATTCGGTGCTCATTCTTGAGCCCACAACGGCCAAGGGAGTTGACCTCCGCTTCAAACGCAGAATCCTCCCGAAAACGTAGGCGGAGAAGCCAAACGTGCGGATGCCCCTCAAGGGGTTCGGCCTGTGCGTGAAATGAAACCCGCCTAGAGAGTACGTCTTGTCCGTATCCACAATCATCACAGTAACCTCTTTTCCGAGCGTCCCCCTAAGGTAAACGCGAATCTCCTCAGCCGCGGCGGACGGGTCGTCGAGGGGCAGGCTCACGTAGGAGTACGGAAGGTTGCTGGCGTCTAACCCGCCCTCGGACCCCCAAAGCAAAGCCTCCAGGAAACCTGCGTGCCAAAGGGCAACCTGCTTGTGGGCGCTCCCCTCCTTCAAGGGGTAGGCTCGCAGTCGATTGATGTTAACCTTTTTTAGGCCGCAAGCCCGCCCGAGGAAGCGTCCCCAGACCATCCTAGTCCAGTATTTCGCCAAGAGCCTAGCCATCCTTCCCGGCTGCACGTTGGCTTCGTTGACGATGCGTCCCTTCGCCGTGGAGAGCGCTTTTTCGGAAACTGTGACAACGTCGCCTTCTTCGATTCGTCCGTTGAGAGCCTCCGCTACGATTACCAGATAGTTTTGCCCTGGCATCCAGTACTCGGTTCTTACTGCCCTAGAGGCGTATGGCGGGCTCTTCATTTCAAGATATTACAGAAGCCAAAGTCTACTTAAAAATGCCACAATGCGAAAAAATCACATTCCTGAATCTTGGGCTATCATTTTTGTTGAGCTGTTGTCAGTGCGATTGACAGAATGGCTTTAAAGGAAAGAAACTTGTCTATTCTCGTGAGCCCTTGGGGAAACTGAAGCATGAAAAGTCTGTCGCTGGATAGCTCAGAACGAAGTAGAATCTTGACTATCTGCAGGGAAGAGGCGCGACAACTGAAGATTGTTGCTGCTTTTTGTTACGACTCGGTTCTGCCCGTTCCTGAAGGCGAGAGGCGACGTTTCAAGGTATTTTTGGTACTTGACTCTCCGAGGCTAATTTTAAGACATCGGCTGAAACGTCACCGAGACTTTGAGGTTTCCGTTTTGGTTGTTGACGGGGCTTCCTTCGGAAAGGACGCCGAGAGCGACTGGCTTGGCGGCTTTCTAGCCGAGAACCTGCTCATGCCTTACGAAGTCCTTTTTAACGAAGACTTCTTGTGGCAGAATGAAGTTCGGGTCAAAAGGAGGCTGGTCACCGAGGTTCTCGACAACCTTGTGCTCGAGTACCCCGAGATGTCCCACGAGCTCATGGTCAAGCCCGAATACTTCATGTTCGAGGCGATGGCTCGCAAGGTCGCATTGTATCCTCCCATGGCGTACAAGTTTTTGAGACTGCTTGAAGGAGACTCGAAAGCCCAGAACCTACAGTCGATGAGGAAGGGGTTCGACGTTGCCCTGAAAATGGCGGCGGCTGACGAAGGCATCATCGCGCAAGACGGAGGCTACGTCAAGATTCTGCCGAAACACATCGACGCCGTTGAGAGACGAAAAAGACGCGCTCTATCCCTGCTGAAAAGTGTACGGGCAACGATACTTCGCCACGGCTTGGAGGTCTTCCCGAAAATGGTACGCTCGCTGATGGACGAGTACGGAACCTACATCGAGCGTTTCATGGACCCCGAGAACCTTAGGATGATGCAGCTGCCCGAACTCGATACGAAAAGGTACATTTTCGTCCCAACTTCGCTGGGGCTCACCGCTTACCCAGAAAAAGTCAGCATCGAGGACTTTGTAAGAAAAAGCTTCCCCGAAAGTCGTGATTCAAAAGTCAATCTCGAGAGGTTAGGTGGCGTTCTGAACGCTGTCTATATTCTTAGGGTCCAAAAATCTGGAAAAGAGCAGAGAATCGTCGTGAAATCCTTCAGGGACTGGTACGGCTGGAAGTGGTTTCCGCTGGCGCTGTGGGCTTTTGGCACCCGAGGGTTTTCGGTCCGCGGCAAGACGAGGCTGGAGAGAGAATACTCTATAAACCGTTACCTGTCAAAGAACGGCGTCAACGTTCCTTCAGTCATCCGCGTGAGCCCGAAGGAGAAACTAATTTTTCAGGAGTACATTAAGGGCGAGAACCTCGCGAACCTGATTAAGAGGATTTTCGCGTCAAAACGCGAGGACCCGAAACTTGCCGCAACAATCAGGCGTGTCGGAGGTGAGGTTGCCAAGATTCATGGGCTTAACGTGGCTGTAGGGGACTGCAAGCCCGAAAACGTCATAGTCGCCTCCGACGGCAGAATCTGGTTCGTGGACCTTGAGCAGGCGGAGAGGGGCGGGGACCAAGCGTGGGACTTAGCTGAGCTCCTCTATTATTCGGGGCATTACGCTCTGCTCGCGTCCATCGAGGCGATTCAAAAGGTGACCATGGCATACATCGAAGGGTACTTGGGGGCTGGCGGGAACCCCTTGAACGTGCGGAGGGCGAAGTCTCCGAAATACGTTAAGGTTTTCAGCTTCTTTGTGCCTCCCCACGTCCTTTATGCCGTTTCGAACATTTGCGGGCAGAAATCGAAGGACGCGGCAGAGAGGCTGACAAAAAAGACCATATAGCCACCGGCGAATATATTCCGTGAGGGAAAGAAATGGGCGAAGCAACTCTCACCTTCTATGGCGGAGTGAACGAGATAGGCGGAAACAAAATACTCCTGAAGGACGGGAAAGCTAAGGTGTTTTTTGACTTTGGCCAGTCCTTCACGATGAGAGATGGCTTTTTCACTGGCTCGTTCGAACCCAGATGGATTTGCGGGTTAAAGGACTACTTCGAGTTTGATATGATACCGAAAATCCGGGGGCTCTATGGAGAAAAGCAGCTCATGTACTCTGATTTGCGTTATTCCAAGCCGAGTTTCGACGCTGTCTTTCTTTCGCACGCCCACTTCGACCACACGGCGCATGTACGTTTCTTGAACGAGCAAATTCCTGTGCTCTGCGGCTCAGGAACCAAGCTCTTCCTCGAATCGATGGAGGAAACCTCTTATTTCTCATCGCTCGGAGAGCACCCTTACAGGACGTTTAGGACGGGCGACGTTGTTGAGGTTGGTCCGTTAAGGGTTGAACCTGTCCACGTGGACCATTCCATTCCCGGAGCCTACGGCTTCATCATCCACACCTCGAAGGGGAACGTCGTCTACACTGGTGACGTGAGAGCTCACGGTCCAAAAAGGGAGATGACCGAAGAGTTCATCGCCAAGGCGTGCGAGTGTAAGCCGATTGCGTTGATTTGCGAGGGGACGCGGATTGTCGAGAACAGACCCCGGACCAATTATTCCGAGCGCGAGGTTAAGGAAAAAAGCAACGACGTTGTTTTGGACACGGACAGAATCGTTTTCGTCACGCATCATGGTCGAGACGTGGATAGGTTTAGGACCATGTACGAGGTGGCGAGGCAGAACAGCAGGAAAATGGTCATCTTCCCGAGGCTGGCCTACCTTCTGAAGAAGCTCGTCGAGGACGAACATCTGGACTTCCCTGACCCGCTGAGGGACGACAGTATCCTTGTCTATTTCAGGAGGAAAAAGTCTGGAAACTTCGTCGAAGAAGATTACTACCTCTGGGAGAGAGAGTTCATGCAGAAAATGGTCACAGCCGACGATGTCCACAAAGACCAAGGTGGGCTGGTGATGGACTTGGACTTCTACCAGTTCGGGGAGCTCATAGACATCAAACCCGAAAAGGGAAGCCACTTCATCCACAGCATGAGCGAACCCTTCAGCGAGGAAGACATCGAGGACCAGGTCATGCACAACTGGCTGGACCACTTTAAAATCAAGTTCCACCAGCTCCACGCCTCGGGGCACATGAACAGGCAGGAACTCATGGAGATGGTCAGACGCGTGAACCCGAAAAGGGTCTTCCCAGTCCATACCGAGAACCCGGCGTACTTCAAAAAGACAAAGAAGAAAACCGTCGTCATCAAAAAAGGAAAGTCCTACGCGTTATAATACGATGCATGTGGCAAGAAGCGATTTTTGTCCGAATTAGTCTTCGCTTCGAGACCATAATCCTTAACAAAAGGCACCTACCAAACATTTACAATATACAGCTCATCAGGTTGGAACCGTCTTTGGCGAACGTCATTCAGGAAGGAAGCAACGTGCTCCTGTTCTTGGACAGGCGGCGGAGCTACTTGGTCAAGGTCGAGAAGGGAAGGGACCTGCATACCCACAAGGGTTTCATCCACTTCAGCGACCTGATAGGTAAAGAGTACGGCGCGCGGGTTAAAAGCAGCTTGAATGTGGAGTTCGTGGCTCTTGAGCCCAGCGTCAGGGACTACGTTTTCAAGATGGCGCGGAAGACGCAGATAATCTACCCGAAGGACACCGCCCTCATCGCCATGTTCAGCAACGTCCAGCCCGGAAGCCGAGTCGTCGAAGCGGGAACAGGAAGCGGAGCCTTAACCACGACTCTAGCAAGCTACGCTAAACCCTCGGGACGCGTTTACAGCTACGAAATCAGAAACGAATTTCTTCAGGCAGCGGCAAAAAACCTTGAAAGAGCAGGCGCCGCAGAGTACGTTGAGCTGAAAAACGGGGACGTGACGCTTGGAATTGAGGAAAAAGAGGTGGACGCCGTAGTTTTGGACTTGGCGACGCCTTGGCTCGTTGTCCCACACGCCTATGCATCGTTGAAAGGAAGCGGGACACTTGTCTCGTTCAGCCCGACAATCGACCAAGTGGTCAAAACGGTTGAGGCGCTGGAGGAGGCGGGGTTCGTTGGCGTCGAGACCGTCGAGTGCCTCCTCAGGGGTATGCAGGTCGAAAGGGGGAAGACGAGGCCCGAAACGCTGATGACCGCGCACACGGGCTACATCACCCACGCCAGAAAAGCTTTACAACCGAGTCCCGAGCCTTTAGAGCAAACATCAAAATAATTTAACCAAAAAATGCATCTCATTTTTCTGCATAAGACGTTTAAGGGACAGCGCACGTCTATTGCTTAACCTCCCAAAATAGACCAAGCGGATATTCAGAGGCTAATTGATTGACGAAGGCTGACGCGAAGAAAGAAACGTTGCGCCAAAAGTTCAAGAACCTGAGAAAGAACGGAATTTTCGCCACGCTTCTGCTTCTCCTCGTCATCCTAATAGCCAACTTTGCCATTCAAGGAGCCTTGACTTTAATTCTGAAGACCGACCGACCACTTCACACGCCAATTTCGGGAAGCATGGAGCCAACGCTGAACATCGGCGACCTGCTCATCGTTCAGGGCGGGGTAACAGGCGAAAGCGTCTATGCCCATTCGGGCGACGGCGACATCATCATCTACCATGACCCCAGGGACTACAATGGCATCCCCATCGTGCACAGGGCCGTCGACAAGTACGAGGTTGACAGCGTATGGTACATCGTTACGAAGGGGGACAACAACCCCACGGTGGACGACTGGCGGTGGTACGGCTTTCCCGTTGGAGGGAACTACAGCGTCGCAGGTCACCCCGAAAGCTACATAGTGGGCAAGGTGATCTTCAAGATTCCCTACTTGGGATACATTCTCAGGGCGTTTGACGAGACCGCGATAAACCTCGGCGCATTCGTTATCAGTCTGAGGCAGCTCCTCATCGTAATTTTACTCGTTGCGCTAGTTTATCTTGAGTTAGCAAATCCAGAAGAAAAACCGAAGAAACCAAAGGAAACCGAAAAACAAGAAAATCATGAAAAAACGGTCTAGTGGACCATTAAGTATAAATGGCGCTTAATAAATTCCTTTATAAAGCTAAAACAAAAACCAAAAAATTTTTATATTTGAAGGTGACTGGATGCCGCAAGTTCAAGCGAAAGTAAAAATCGAAAACGTGGTTGCCTCCGCAACCCTGAACCAGAAGATTGACCTCAAAGCAGTCGTAAAGAGCTACCCAGGCGTCGAATACCGTCCTGAGCAGTTCCCCGGCTTGGTATTTAGATTAAAAAGACCGAAGACCGCGACCCTCATTTTCAACTCGGGCAAGATGGTCTGCACCGGCGCCAAGTCCGAGAAGGAAGCCCGCGGGGCAGTCATGAAGGTCATCAAGGAGCTCAAAAAGAGCGGAATCGTGATAATCAGCAAGCCCGAGCTCAAGATCCAGAACATCGTCGCATCGGCGAACCTTGGCGGAATGATCGACCTCGAGAAGTCAGCCTTCACGCTCGGTAAAACGATGTACGAGCCCGAGCAGTTCCCCGGCTTAATCTTCCGAATGGACGAACCGAAGGTCGTAATCCTGCTTTTCGCCAGCGGCAAGCTGGTTTGCACCGGAGCCAAGAAGGAAGAGGACGTATACAAGGCTGTGGACAAGCTGCACAGGCGGCTTGAGAGAGAGGAGTTAATCTACTACGCGTAGTGTTGAGGAATTGCAGGTTCCCAAACAATCTGCGCCAGCCAGAAAGTTCCGCCATTACATGCTGAAGGAGATATTCGACGAACCCGCTGCGTTGAAGGCGACCATCGAGGCGGAGGCGGACATCACCCGCAAGATCGCCCAGGCGGTTAAGTCCGAAGGTTACGAGATGTTCTACATCACAGGCAGCGGGACGAGCTACCACGCTGGGCTGGCCAGCCAGTACGCGCTGTCGAAGCTGACGAACCTTTCCACGAGCATCCTCCCCGCGTCGGAGTTCCAGCGCTGGGTCCCGACGAGGGTGCCGAAGAAGGTTCTGCTGATGGCTATCTCGCAGTCGGGCGAAAGCTCAGACGTTATCGAGGCTGCTGAGGCTGCCGTAGCCCGGGGGATGACGTTGCTCGGTGTGACGAACACTCCCGAAAGCAAGCTCGCTAAAATGTCTAATCACCATCTTCTCCCGAGGTCAGGCCCCGAGAAGGCGGTTCCTGCGACAAAGACCTACGTCACGCAGCTCTTATCCATTTTTATGTTCGCTGTGGAGCTCGCTGCGGGGTACCTGAGCGCGGACGAGGTGTACCGGATAAGGAAGGGGCTTTACGAGGCTCCGAGGCTCCTCGAACAGACGTTAGGGCTGAGCACTCAAATCCAAAAAATCGCGGAGAAGTACAAGCAGAAGAACGTGATTTTCATTTTGGGCAGCGGACCGAACTACGCGACCGCGCTTGAGGCGGGTCTGAAGCTGAAGGAGACGTGCATGGTCTACGCGGAAGGGTTTGCGACACGGGAGTTCCTGCACGGTCCCATGAGGCTGGTTGACGAGAGGACCCTGATAATCATGCTCGTGTCTCCCGAGGAGCCTAAGTCCGAGCTTGAGATATGTAAGAGCTTCAGGAGCTTTGGCGCTTCTGTCCTGTTGATTTCGGAAGAGGGGCTCAGCATCCCCAACATGCTTGAGGTGGCGGATGACGTTGTCCTTGTACCTAGCGGTCTGCCAGACTTCTTTTCGCCTCTGCTGTACGTTGTTCCCAATCACCTGTTCGCGTACTATAGCTCCGTGAACAGGGGGTTGAATCCTGATAAGCCAGAAAAGTTGACGAAGGTGGTGAAGTGAGAATGAAAGCGAAGGCCGTGCTCTTCGACATCGAGGACACGCTATACGATTCGTCCCTCCAGATGAGGATGACGAGGTTGAACGCGGTCAGAGCCATGATCGAGGCGGGTCTCCCGATAGACTTGGAGATCGGGTACAAGACGCTTGAGGACATCGCCAACCAGTACGGACCGCACTACACGAGGCACTTCGACACCCTTCTCGAACGCCTTGGGCTGAAGTGGAACCCACGGGTCATAGCCGCAGGCGTCGTCGCGTACCGAGAAACGAGCGACGTGTACCTGAAGCCCTTCAGCGACACGATTCCAACTCTGGTCAAGCTGCGCGACCAAGAGTACAAGCTCGGCGTGGTGTCCGACGGAAGGTCAGTGAAGCAGTGGCAGAAGCTCATCCAGCTGGGCGTCCATCACCTGTTCCACTCCGTAGTAATCTCGGAGGACGTGAAGGACGAGAGGCTCAGCTCCAGACCGTTCAAACAGTGTTTGGATGAGCTAGGCGTCAAGCCGGAGGAGGCTGTCTACGTCAGCGCGAAGCCCAACAGGGAGATTCTCTGCGCCAACGAAGCGGGAATCGTCACGGTCAGAATCAGGCAGGGGGACGCCGCCGTCGAGGAGCCGACGTCGTCAAAGGCTAATGCCTCGTGCGAAATAAGCCGACTCTCCGAAATCATCGCGACTCTGGATGCGCTGTAAGAAGGACACGTTCGAACAGTCGGATTAATTGAAAAGATATCGGGTATCATATTTTTTAGATTTGACTATGGTTAGCTCTTGAAATGTTCCCAGCCTCTGGGTTCAATCGTCAACGTTTCTTTTTCTGTTCTGAGCTCTATCTTCTTCTCTTTAGTCACTGTGCCTATTCTGAAAAGTTGACTCCCGAGATTTTTAATGACGCTTTCCACCTTGCCCCAGCAGTCAGGGTTCACAGTGACGACGAGCTCGTATTCTTCTCCTCCGTAGAGCCCCAGCTCTAAAGGGTCAAGTCCGAACACGCGTGCGAATTCAACCGCTTCGGAAGCCAACGGGACATTGTCGATTCTGAAGCCAACGCTGCTGGCAACGGACAACTCGTGGAGGCTCCAAGCCAGCCCGTCGCTGGAGTCAACCGAGGCAGTCAACACGCCCGCTTTCGCCAGCGCGGTTCCTTCTTTGAGCCGAGCTCTGGGCACGTATACCGCGTCAACCAAGGGCTTTTCCACCTTCTTCGGCACAGCCTTCTGTTCGAGGAGGATTTGCAGCCCAGCCGCCGTCTTCCCGAACTCTCCCGTCACAGCCACAATGTCGTCTGGCTTGGCAGTACTCCTTTTCACTAGTGTCATTTTGTTGCAGAACCCAAGGAGCGAGCAGCTGATGATGAGGTCTGAAGCTTCGCCCGTGTCCCCACCTACGACGTGCGCTCCATACTCGCGCGCGCCCTCGTTCAAGCCCAGTCCGATTTGTTCAACGTCTTCCTCGGTGCAGCTCCTAGGCAACCCAAGAGCGACCATGACTGCAATGGGCGAGACTCCCTTGGCTGCGAAGTCGCTCACGTTCATGACGACCGCCTTTCGGGCTGCCTGCCTCATGCTCATGCCCGGCGGGATATCCGTCTTGCCGACAAGCATGTCCGTCTTCAGGACCGCGAGAGTATTTCGGTTATATTGTACAGCGGACACATCGTCTCCGAACGGCACGGGCATCCCGGGCATCGTTTCCAAGCGGCTCTTTATAATTTCGATGATTCTTCTTTCGCCGAGCTCGGTGACCTTCATCAACGCGAAACCTCCAAGATATGAATTATGGTGTAGGCACTTTTAAGAACCTTCACACGCCCAGAAGGCGCATTCTTTAAAAAAGAACCGTTAAATACGGATTAGGCAAAAGGTTCATGAACATCTCTGAGAGATTCATGTGTCGCCGTGCGCCTCGGTGGCTCAGTGGCTAGAGCAACAGCCTCGTAAGCTGTGGATCGCGGGTTCAACTCCCGCCCGGGGCTCCATTTAGCATGATTGAAAAAGCTGTTTTTCTTTGTCAAGTGCCTTAAGAAAAATTCTTATAAGCCGAAAAGAAGACACAACTGCAACCTCTAAAATTCAAACGACTTCATAATGAAAAAATTATCCGTGGCAGGTGTGAACGGTTTTGAACAACCGCGAGCGTTTCATGGGCGTCATGAACTTCGAGAAGGTGGACAGGATTCCCCTCATTCCAGTGCTGGGCGGTGGAGCCTACAACGTCGCCGTCGAGGGAAGCGTGACAGCCAACAGGTGGCATGCCGAGGGGCTTCCAGCTTGGTCATCAGCGGTTGATTATTTTGGCTTGGACTTCACGTACGAGACCATTCCATTAAACCTTCACATGGTCCCTCCTTTCATAACGAAGACGCTGTCCGAGGACGACCAGTGCCTCATCGTTCAGGACGACGACGGCGTGAAGAAGAGGATCTTCAAGAAACGGTCAACGCAGGGCGGTCTGAGCTGGGGGATGCCTCAGTTCCTCGAGTTCCCCGTAAAGGACAGGAAAAGCTGGGAACAAGTCAAAAAACGGTACGACGCCAGCGACCCCCGAAGACTCGACGTATACTGGGGAAAAGACCTGATTGAGCACTTCGAGACGACGACGAACCCCGTGTGCCTAGAAATCTCGGGGTTCTTCAACTGGTGCAGAAGCCTCATGGGGCTGGAGAATTTCTTGGTCGCCCTCTACAGGGATCCCGGACTCGTCCACGACATGATGGAGTTCAGAGCCCAGTTCGCCACGGAGCTCATAGAGCCAATCGTTGAGAGCTGCAAGGTGGACTTCGCCCTGTTGGCCGAGGACATGGCCTATAGGAACGGTCCCCACATGTCGCCCAAGCTCGTCAGGGAGTTCATCGTTCCAAGGTACAAGGAGGAGACGGACCTTCTCAAGAGGCACGGCGTTGACTTGGTTTTCGTGGACAGCGACGGCGACGTGAGGCTTCTCATCCCGCTGTGGCTGGAGGCGGGAGTGAACGGCACCTACCCCTTGGAGGTGATGGCGGGCTGTGACGCGGTTGAGCTCAGGAAAAAATATCCAAGACAACTGAGGATGGTGGGCAACGTCGACAAGATGGCGCTCATCAAGGGGAAACAGGCCATAGACACGGAGCTCGAACGCAAGCTGCCATTCCTACTGAAGGAGGGAGGGTTCCTGCCGACGGTGGACCACGGCATACCCCCGGAGATTCCCTTCGCGCACTACAAGCATTATATGACGCGGCTGAAAGAGTATTTGGACGAATACAGCTGAAAGTAATACCATCTTTCATTCGTCACGTTGAGAACATAGACACTAGACGGTCTTGGTTGACTTCTTAATCGTCAGCCAGCGCCTTTTCCTGTAAATTCGGTGGAGGATTATGTAGAATCTAAGGCATGGTGTTAAATGGTTAAAAATAATCCTATATATTGGTATATAGTAAGTTATAATCATTGAAGA
>CAZOKM010000044.1:0-12950 GCA_964580405.1 uncultured Candidatus Bathyarchaeia archaeon
CTCCAGCCTTACTGAGCTTCATGGCGAGGTTGTTGGGGATTTGTCCGCCGACGCTTCCGACGACGCCGTAGGGGGCTTCCTTGTCGTGGATGTCGAGGATGCGCTCGAGTGTCAGCTCCTCGAAGTAGAGCTTGTCCGAGATGTCGTAGTCCGTCGAAACCGTCTCGGGGTTGTAGTTCACCATAATGGCCTCGTCTATGCCCTGCCTCTTCAGAGCCCAGATCGTGTTGACGCCTCCCCAGTCGAACTCCACGCTCGAGCCGATCCTGAAGACGCCCGCGCCGAGAACCATCACCTTCTTCCCCTTGGCGCCGAACTCCAAGTCGTCCTCGTCGCCGTGGTACGTCAGGTAAAGGTAGTTCGTCCTCGCAGGCCACTCCGCCGCCAACGTGTCGATCTGCTTCACGACGGGAACGATGCCCCTGCTCTTCCTGAGGCTCCTGACTTCCAACTCGCCGACGCCCGTACATTTGGAAATTTGGCCGTCCGAGAACCCCAGGCGCTTGGCTTCGCGTATCAGCTCGGAGCTTTGAGGGCTTTTTATGTTCGAGGTTTTAAGATTCGTCTCCATGTCGATGACGTTCTTGATCTTGTAGAGGAACCACGGGTCGATACCCGTGAGCTTGTAGATATTCTTTATCGTGACCCCCATCTTCATGGCGCGGATGATCTTGAAGAGCCGCTCGTCAGTCGGATGCTCCAGCCCGTCAAGAATAGATTTTATGTCCTCGGAGTCGCCGTCTCCGTTGCCCACAAGCCCGATCTTCCCGATGTCGAGCATCCTCACGGCCTTCTGCAGCGCCTCCTCGAAGTTCCTGCCGATCGCCATAACCTCTCCGACCGACTTCATCTGCGGACCCAAGTGTGGATCGACGTTCCTGAATTTGCGGAGGTCCCAGCGCGGAATCTTCACGACGAGGTAGTCAAGCGCGGGCTCGAAGCACGCGGTGGTGACGCCCGTGACCTTGTTGAGCAGCTCGGGTAGAAGGTAGCCGATCGACAGCTTCGCGGCGATGTACGCGAGTGGATAGCCTGTTGCCTTGCTCGCGAGAGCTGAGCTCCTCGACATCCTGGCGTTGACCTCGATGGCTCTGTAGTCCTCGGACTTCGGGTATAACGCCCACTGGATGTTGCATTCGCCAATGATGCCGAGGCTCTGGATGGCCTTGATTGAGGCTGAGCGGATGAGGTGGTACTCGCGGTTCGTCAGCGTCTGCGACGGCGCGATGACGATAGAGTCGCCCGTGTGGACGCCCATCGGGTCGAAGTTCTCCATGTTGCAGACGGTCAGGCAGTTGTCCTTGTAGTCCCGCATGACCTCGTACTCGATCTCCTTCCACTTCCCAATGTACTCCTCGACGAGAACTTGGGTGATCATGCTCTGGGCAAGCGCCCTTTCGACGATGTCCACGAGCTCCCGCTTGTTATGAGCCACGCCCGACCCCTTGCCGCCGAGAGTGTATGCGACGCGAAGGATAACGGGGTAGCCGAGGTCCTCGGCAATCTTCAGGGCTTCTTCCACAGAGGTCGCTGAGCTGCTCCTCGGAATCGGGATGTCGGCTCTGATCATGGCTCTCCTGAAGAGCTCCCTGTCCTCCGTGTCCTCGATGGCTCTCACAGGAGTCCCAAGGACCTTAACGTCGTACTTCTCGAGTATGCCCGACTGCGAGAGCTTCACGCCGCAGTTCAGAGCGGTTTGACCGCCGAACCCGAGGAGGATTCCGTCGGGCTTCTCCTTGGCGATGACCCTTTCGACGTACTCGGGGATTACGGGCAGCAGGTAGACCTTGCCAGCCAGCCTCGGGTCGGTCTGAATCGTTGCGATGTTGGGGTTGATGAGGATGGTTTCTATGCCCTCCTCCCTTAAAGCTTTGAGGCACTGGCTTCCCGAGTAGTCGAACTCGGCCGCCTCGCCGATTTTTATCGGACCGCTTCCGAGGACCACGATTTTTTTGACCCAGTCGAACTTCGGCATACCCTGTCACCTCATGTTCTCCATGAACTTATCGAAGAGGAATTCCGTGTCGTACGGCCCCGGCGAAGCCTCGGGGTGCCACTGCACGGCGAACGTCCTCCCGTCCTTGTGTCTGACGCCCTCAACGGTCTTGTCGTTGGCGTTAACGAACCAAACTTCGAGGCCCGTGCCCTTCAAAGAGTCGGCACTCGTAGCGTAACCGTGGTTCTGAGTCGTGATGTAGCACCTTCCCGTCTCAAGGTCGTACGCGGGCTGGTTCTGCGACCGGTGCCCGTATTTAAGCTTGTACGTGTCTCCGCCCAGAGCCAGCGAAAGAATGTGGTTCCCCTGGCATATTCCCATGACTGGAACATTTTCTTCGACGAGGCGCTTCACGGTCTCGATTGACGTTTTTGGCAGGAGCTTCGGATCGCCAGGACCGTTACTCAGCACCACGCCATCGGGTTCGAGCTCCATGATTTCGTCGGTTGAGAACGTGTAGGGGACTTGGACGACGTCGAGTTTCCGTTTGAGGAGGTTTCTCAGGATTCCCGCCTTGACGCCGTAGTCGATGAGCACGACCTTCTTCTCCCCATTATTCTTATAGTGAATCGGCTTCTTCACCGAAACCTCGCTAGCAAGGTCCCTCAGGTTCGGGTCGGGGATGCTCTTTGACTCCTCAAGCAATTTGTCAACATCAAGTTTTTTGCCTTTAGGTGAAACCGCGAGTATCCCGAGCATGACTCCCCTTTCTCGGAGCTTCTTCGTGAGGTTCCTTGTGTCTATGCCGTAGATTCCAGGAATGCCCTCGCTCTTTAACCATTGGTGGAGAGTCTTTTCGGACGCCCAGTGGAACGGCTTCTCGCAGAGCTCCTGGATAACGAGCCCCGTGACCTTTATTCCCACGGACTCGAAGTGCGTGGGGAGCCCGAACTTGTCGGCCATTTTGTAGGATGGGACTCCGTAGTTCCCGACCAGAGGATACGTCAAGGTTAGAATCTGTCCGCGGTACGAGGCGTCAGTCAAAGATTCTGGGTACCCCATCATGGAGGTTGAGAAGACAACTTCCCCAGAGACTTTGCGTTGAGCCCCGAAGCCTTTGCCTAAAAAGAGGGTTCCATCTTCGAGAACCAGCGCGGCGTTTCCGTCTTTCCGAGGGCGTGTTTCGGTTTCCAATCAACCCTTCCCCAGCCAAACCAGAAACCGAAATTTAAGCATTACGGTTTGAATTGATTAGTTACTGTTTATTATTGATTGGACACTAGAATTCAGTCTTTCGTCAGCTTCAACGATTTTAGTTTTTTTGCCCGAGACCCAAGACTCCAATTCGGCAACATTTTTCGTTCGGAGAGCCATCATCCTTTTCGCTTCCTTCGGCGCAGGTCCGCCTCTCGTATTGTAGGATTTGACGACGAGCGATGGGTCAGTGCTGTTGTGAATGTCCTCAACTTTCACATTTATCGAGTGGCCAAGGACCTGTTTTGAGGTTTCTGCAATTATCTCCGGCGTTACATCGCCTAGGGACTTGCCTTCCTTCAGTAAGGTTTTTACAATCGCGCCGATTATCGTGTGGGAAGCCCTGAACGGAACCTTATAGTTGCGAACGAGCATGTTGGCTAGCTCGGTCGCCATCATGAACGAGTAGGCGGGCTTCTTGAGCGTTTCTTCTGACACTTTCAGGTCTGGGACAATCTTGGCAAGCATGGAAACGCAGTCCTTCACAGTTTCGAGGGAGCCCCAGAGCTTCGGGGTCACCTCCTGGTAGTCCATGTTGTACGTCGACGGAAGCGACAACAGAGCTGCTGTCGAACCCGTCAGGTTGCCCAGCACCAAGCTCATACGGGAACGAATAACTTCCAGAATATCAGGATTCTTCTTCTGCGGCATTATGCTACTCGTGAAGGCGAACTCGTCGGGCAGCTCAACAATCCCGAACTCCGCCGTGCCCCAGACTTCTAGGTCCTCAACTAGACGTGTGACGTCGACCGCCAATATTGAAAGGTCTGCCAGGGTCTCGAGTATGAAGTCCCGCGAGGTGACGGCGTCAACCGAATTCTCCAGAACCTCGTCGAACCCGAGTAGGTCAGCTGTCTTTTCTCTGTTTATTGGGAAGCTCGTCGTCGCTAATGCGCAGGCACCCATCGGGCACAGATTGATGCGCTTGTACCCTTCTTGGAGGCGTTCCACGTTCCTTTGGAGAGCATCGAACTGCGCAATAAGGTAGTGGGCGAAAGTGATTGGCTGAGCGGGCTGGAGATGAGTATAACCAGGAATTATTGTGTTGACATGTTGTTCGGCTTTATGGAGTAAGGTCTCCTGCAGCGTGGCTATTGTTTGCACTGTTTCGAGGATTTCGTTTCGGAGCTCCATCCTGAGGGCTGTGGCGACTTGGTCGTTGCGACTTTTAGCCAAGTTCAGGTTTCCGCCAACGTTCTGCCCCGTGGTTTTGACCACGGCCTCTTCGACCGCCGTGTGGCCGTCTTCCATGTCGGGGGAGAGCTCAATCTTCCCTTCGAGGCTTGCGAGTGCTTTTAATATGCTTTGACCTTCGTTTTTGTTGATGCTTTTGTATCCAATCAGCATCGAAACGTGGGCTACGTTGATGGCGACGATGTGCTTGAGTATCTTTTTGTCCATGACGGCGGATGAGGTGAACTTCGCTGCGTCTTTTCTTGCGGAGGAAAGCCGCCCCTTCCTAAGCAGCTCAGACATTCTTTTTCGCCGCCGACTTCCGCTTGAAGGCAGTCGCCACCCTCGTCTGGAGACCCCACAGTTCGATGAACCCGGCTGAGGAGGACTGGTTGAAGGTCGACTTGACGTCGTACGTCGCTAGGTCCGTGTCGTAAAGCGAGTTCGGTGAAGACCGCCCCACAACCATGAGGCCACCCTTGTACAGCTTTATTTTGACCTTGCCATTGACGCGTTTCTGCGTGGACTCTATGAAGGCGTCTAGGTCCTCCTTGAGCGGGTCGTTCCACAGCCCCGTGTAGACGAGGTCCGCCCACAGGGCGTCCACCTGCTGCTTGAACGCGGACTCATGCCTCGTCAGGACGAGCTTCTCGAGATCTTTGTGCGCCTCGATGATGACGGTTGCCGCGGGGCACTCGTAGACCTCGCGCGACTTGATGCCGACCAGGCGGTTCTCCACATGGTCAATGCGCCCGACGCCGTTTCGCCCAGCGACCTCGTTCACGAGATCAATCAGAGCCAGAGGCTTCATCTGTCTGCTGTTGACTGCTTTGGGGACTCCGCCTTCGAATTCTATCGTGAGGTATTCGGGCTTATCAGGCGCCTTTTCGGGCGAGGCTGTCCACTCGAACGCGTTTTCGGGTGGCTCCATCTCGGGGTTTTCGAGGACGCCGCACTCTATTGAGCGCCCCCAGAGGTTCTGGTCAACGCTGTAAATTTTTTCGACGCTAACAGGAACCGGGATTCCGTGCTTCTTGGCGAACTCGATTTCCGCCTTCCTGTCCATCTTCCACTCCCGGACGGGCGCAAGTATGGAGATTTCTGGGGCGAGAGCCTTCGCCGTGACCTCTATTCGGACTTGGTCGTTCCCCTTTCCCGTGCAGCCGTGGGCGATGGTGTCGGCGCCTTCTTTCTCCGCGGTTTGGACCAGCTTCTCAGCGATTAGTGGTCTCGAGAGGGCGGTACTCACGGGATATTTCCCTTCGTAGAGGGCGTTGGCTTTGATAGCTGGGAAGACGTAGTTCTCAACGAACTCCTGCTTCGTGTCCAAGGAATAATGGTTAAGGACGCCTAGTTTCTTCGCCTTCTTCTCGATGGCGTCGAGGTCTTCCTTCTGTCCGACATCAAGGGTTACTGTGACGACGTCTGCCTCGTACTTTTCTTGAAGCCACTTCATGAGGACGGACGTGTCCAACCCGCCTGAGTAGGCGAGAACGATTTTTCTTCGCATCTTCTTCGGTCTCCGGTTTTTACTTTGAGACAGCGAAATTCTTATATATACTTTTTGGTCAATATATGCCAAAAACATCACAGGATGACCGAAAATGGTCGAGAACTCGCTTTCGAGGGTAGTCCAGAACCTGATAGAGGAAGACCCGTCTATAGAAGACAGTCTAGAAAGGGGATACGCCAACTTCAGCGGAGTCGCTCGGGTGCTCAAGCCGAAGGCCGAGGGGCTCCTGGGGAAAAAGGTCACGATTGAGGGGATGATTACGGCGGTGAAGAGGGCGCAGGTGAAGTACGTTCCGGGGCAGGACTTCAGGAAAATCGTCGCCCAGAGCATCATCAGCCTGAGGACGGATGTTGCCAAGATGTCGCTCGAGAAGACGCGGAAGAACCTCGAAAAGGCCAGACTCGTCTCAGCGGATTATCCTGAAGCTTTCTTCCAGGTTCTCGAAGGCGCGACGACGTTGACGCTTATCACTGACCAACGAATTTTCAGCGAAGTTCAAGTTGTCTTCAAGGACGTCGAAAAGCTGGAGGAGAAACTGAACCTCGCGGCCATAATTGTGCAGAGCCCAACTGGCATCGTCGGCACGTCTGGGTGCATCGTGGCTTTCTACAATCCTATTGCGAGGGCGCGAATCAACATTGAAGAGACTGTGAGCTGCTACAACGAAACGGTCATCGTTCTAAAAATGGAAGACGCTGCGAGGGCTTTCAGCGTCCTGTCGGACCTTGTCTCGAGCGCCAGGAAGGCTGCGGACAAAAAGTAATTCCTAAATCAATTGTTCCAGGTACTTCTTCGCCTTCAGGAAGCCGTCCTCAGCGCCGAAGAACGGGTCCTCGTGCTCTATGCTCAGGACGTAGTCGTAGCCGACCTCCTTCAGCGCCGCCAGGTAGGCGGTCCAGTTCACTCGTCCCCAGCCCGGCAGCCGGTACCTCCACCAGCCTCCTCCGAGGACCCCCACCTGCCTGAGTTTGTGTTCGACGATTTCGGTGTCCTTCGCGTGAGTGTGATGTATTCTATCCTTGAACCTGTGGACGGCTTCGACGTAGTCGATCTGCTGCCACAACAGGTGTGACGGGTCAAAGTTCAGGCCCAACGTCTCGTCGGGAACGGCGTCCAAGGCGGCCTCGAAGTGGTCCAGTCCCTGCAGGTTTGTGACGTACCAGTTTTCCATCGCGAGCTTCACGCCCTGCGCCTTCGCCCTGTCGACGAACGGGTTGAAGACCTTGGGGAAGTCCTCCCTCAGGGTCTGGAGCTTGTCCTTGCCCGCTGCTGGCCTTCCCGCCTGGGTGCAGGCCACCTTCACGTCGAGGGCTGCGCAGGCGTCGATGACCTTGTTCTGGAACTTCTGGTCTTCGGGGTTTTCGAGGATTCCGAGGCTGTAGAAGGCTAGGCTCGTGATTTCCAGGTTCTTGCCCTTGACTAGATTTTTGATTTTTCCTGCGCTGCCGCTTAGGATTTGGTCAACGTCGAACTGTTTCGAGCCCGGCGAAACGCCGACTTCTAAACCTTTGAAGCCGTTCGCTGATGCCCAGTTCACGATTTTTTCGAAGCTCCAGCCTCCGAACGGAGCTGTCAGAAGACCCACAAACATGGTTCAACACCTCTGCTTTACATGACCGATGTCCATTAAATAATTTTCGAACAAAGGGCAAAGCTCGAGGCCGTGAAATTGCGTTTCTGAAAAAGAGTGCGATATCACATTACTCAATAGAATGACGTGTGAGCGCCGTTTTTGTAGGTTGGTGGGGAGGAGGCCCAGAAGCATAGGAAAGCGCTCAGCACAGACGCTTGGTGACCTAGCTTCGGATTCCTCCTCCTGATGCGCCAGCCAGCCCCGTTCTGTTGGATGTCCGGCGACCGTGAAGCACGCGCGCTAGCTCGTTGCCTGTTGGGCTAGGCGGTGCGTGCCGTTTTTGGGGAGCCTGTTCTATGCGGATTCGGCGGATTTGACGTTGCATTCGACGTAGTATTGGGCGTTTCCCGTGAAGACGGTGATGCCGATTGTTACGCCGATGTCGCTGACGCTGACGCTCTGCGGGTTCATGACGTAGATGATTATCGAGTCTCCTGAGGCCAGTGGCTTGTCGTTCTCGTCGGTTGCGAAGTCTGCAACTTCTCCCTGCGTGTAGAGGAAGCCCGTCCAGCTGTGCGTGGCGTTGGGGCAGTTGAGCGAGGTTGAGAGGGCTGACGAGAGTCTTAGGTAGTATGCGACTGTCCAGTCGGCTTCGACGCCTCTGACCTGGACTTTGTCGACGACGACGTCTCTGCCGCCCACGTTGTCGATTGCGACCGCTGCGATTGCTGTGCCGTTGCCGTAGACCCAGATCTCCTGCTTCGAGAGCTTCAGCGCCTCTTGCTGTGTCCGCGTCGAGGTGATGTTGATGGCGTACATTGTGACTACGCCTGCGAGGAGGACGGAGACCACTAGGATGATGAGCGTCGATACGACGTTGCTTAGCGCCTTTCCGCTGCGAAGTGACCTTTTCATTGTTCGTCCTTCTTTTTCGGGGGATGTTTTTTTGTTACGAACTTTAGTTTAGTACGTGAAATGGATATGAAATTATGTGTGTGAGTAGATGAACACACAGTATGAACCAGCGGTTCAGCTCAGCGAGACGAACATGCCGTCTTTTCTAGAAGTCCCGATTTGAATGAGTGCGAGGCTCTTCGGCTCGTTGGTTGTCTGTCTATTAGAGTTCGATGTTGAGGGCGTCCTTTTCGATTTGCCTCGAAAGGAACCAGAAGACGGCGGCTGAGTATATTAGGACGGGAATTGCCGCGACAATTTCGGTCATGATATCCAGTCTTAGGAGCATGGCGAATATGGCGTAGATGTAGGCTGGGGCAATGAGGAGCCCCGAGAGGAACATCGCGGCGTAGTTGATCATCAGAGCGGGTGTCGCCCTCCGCTTCCTCGTGAGGAAGACTACCATCGTGTACAGGTTGGCTGCGGAGCCTATGATGGAGGCTGACGTTACGAGGACCAGGGGGACGACGGGGTCGGCGCCGTTGGCTGCTGAGAGGATGACGGTTATGGCGGCTGGGACGGCGAAGGCGAGGAGGGCGAAGTCGTAGAGGACGGCTTTGGCGACTTGTCCGAAGCTGAGGCCTGAGGTGAGGGGCATCCACAGGTTGTCGAGCTCGACCATACGCCAGTTGCTGGTCAGCATCGCGGGCACCATGAACGAGTAGAACGCGAGGAGGAACATCCACATTGGGAACGCCGCCTCGCTCTGCCTCATTGCTGTGCTGATAATCAAGAGTATGGCGTAGAACATGAAGACCATGAAGAGGCTGCCGTCCCTCGTTATCCTGACGAGCTCCTTCTTCATGAGGAACGTCCGAAGCGATTTGGAGTCGAGGCTGAGGCTGGCTTTAATTCCGTACCGCGAGAAGAACTGGATGTTCTTCCCCGTCTTTATCGTCTGGACCCTCATCGAGGTGTCGAACGGCGATACGAAGGGCACGGGCTTCGCCAGCTGAAACAGGTTCAGCTTGGAACAATAAAAGAAGGCTGCGAATGAAGCGAGAAAGTATACGACTATTCCCAGAATGACTGTCACGTTGGGTGTTATTCCGCACACCGAGCTCAACATTATTTCCGCAAGCAGCGTCGACGGGTACGGAAGTTGGACGTAACCTATCGGGAGTGGGAGTGCGAGGCTGACGGCTGGAAAAATCAGCAGCAGTATAATGGCTGTAAGGGCGGTTTTAACGAGGCTGTCTTGGCGGTGGGCTTCGAGGACCGCGAACGACGTTTTCGTAAAGTACACGAAGAAGAGGAAGAGCATGAACCCGCCAACGATCATTATAGTTGATATTATGGAGAGTTGAAGGGACGCGACGATCATGACGAGGAAGATGCCCAGCGGCAGCAGGAACACCGAAAACACAGTCAAGTCTGTCAGGAGGCTGACGGCGAGGTACGTTCGGGGCGGGATTGGAGCCGTGAACAACAGGGTCTGCTCGTACTCGTAGGCGACGTACCCCCTGTACGCAGACAGCAGAAGTAGGGCTATGACGCTGCTGAGGAGGGCGGCGAGTTGGTTGACGTATGCCGTGGGGTCGATTCCGGCGTTGACGAGGTTGACGACCGACATGGACATGCCGACGCCCGAAGGCAGCATCCCGACGACGTAGACGGCGATGAGCACCATGCTTGCTTTTGAGGATTTTATTGCGCCCAGGAGGACTTTTAGCTTGAACGCGAGGAGGTCGCGTGCCACGCCCATCTACTGCGTTCTCCTGAAGGCTCCGAAGAGTCCGCGTCTGACTTTGGGTTGTTCGTCCGCTTTTTCGCTTGGAGCTTTCTCGGTTTCTTCGGTGAGCTTCAGGAAGACTTCTTCGAGCGTCGCGTTCTCTTTGGTCGCCGAGAGGCTTCTTAGCTGGTTCAGGTCTCCCGTGGCGACGTTTCTGCCCCTGTGGATGATGGCGACGCGGTTGCACATGCGTTCCGCCGTGTCCAGCATGTGCGTCGACAGGAAGATCGTCTTGCCGTCTCTGGCGCGGGCGTTGAACATTTCCTTTATGGCGTGTTGCCCGGCGGGGTCGATGCCGACTAGGGGCTCGTCGAGTATGAGGAGGTCGGGGTCGTGAATTAATGCGGAAGCCATGGCTGCCTTTTGCCTCATTCCGCGGGACAGCTGGAGAATCAGGGTTTTGCGTTTGTCGGTCAGGTCGAAGACTCTGAGGTACTCGTCTATCCTCTGCTTAATCAGCTCGTTTGGGACGCTGCGTATCCTGCCCGAGTAGATGACGAGCTCCTCGACGGTCAGGTAGTCGGGCAGCGCGACGGACTCGGGCACGTAGCCTATCGACCGCTTGTACTCGTACGGGCTCTGAGCGGGGTCCACGTTGTTGACGAGGATTGCGCCCCTGTCCATCCTGAGGAGCCCCAAGACGATCTTTATGCACGTCGTCTTGCCCGCGCCGTTCGGACCCACGAGCCCGAAGATTTCGCCCCTCCTCACTTCGAGGTCTAGTCCGCTGAGGGCTTGGACGTCGTCGTAAGCCTTCCAGACATCAGTGAGCTTCAGGATTTCGGACATTCCGCCCCCTACCTCTTGTAGCCGATTTTCCTCAGGAAGCCCTTGCGCCACTCCGCGCCCTTCTCGTCCTCGACGCCTAGGGGTTTCTGCCCGTCGATGACGCCCAGCACGCCCCTGCCCTGCTCGGACTCGGCAACGATCACTTCCAGCGGGTTGGCTGTGGCGGCGAAGATGGTGCACACCTCGGGGACCGCCTTCAGGGCGTTCAGGACGTTGATGGGGTAGGCTTCCCTCAGGAAGACGATGAAGGTGTGCCCGCAGCCCAGCTTGAGCATGTTCTCAGCTGCCGCCTTCTTTAGCTCCTCGTCGGTGCCTTCTACTCTTACGAGTTTTTCGCCGCTGCTCTCGCAGAATGCCACCCCAAATTTGATGTTAGGTACAGAGCCGACAATGACTTCGTAGACGTCCTCAACGGTCTTGATGAAATGCGACATTCCGAGAATTACGTTGCATCCTTCAGGCATGTTGATTTTCACGATGCCAGTTTCCATCGCGCATCACTCCCAAAACAAAGAAAGTATTGAACAATAAACCATTGAAAGCAGCGTATTAACCTTTATTTCCGCTTAAAGACGTGACGCGCCGTTAGCAGATTTTCTCGCATCTTGGGCAGTGTCTGTGTCTCAGCGTGTGCTCCGAGTCCCAGCTGGAATCGTGGACGCTGACGTTGAGGAAGACCATTCCGCACCCGCCGCACTTCGTGAAGACCAGTCTCGAGGGCAGTTCGGTGAGTATGTACACGAACAGGTAAATCCACAGGAATGCGAGGCAGGAGACGAGCAGGTCAGAAGTAACTAAAGAAACGTTGAACTGTTCAGCTAGGAAAACCGTGAAGTTGACGAAGACCGCGAAGTTCCCCTCCGTCAGGAAGAGGCAGAAGATGAAAACCTTTATTCCCTGAATGACGTCCTTCCAGTCTCCCGCCGAAACGCTCAGTCTATTACCAAGGAACAGTCCTTCGGTCACTCCCTTAGAGAAAATGTACAACCCAACGAGGAGCAGCAGTCGGTTGACCAGTTCAAACGTCGAAATGAGGACGTTGTACCAGAAACTGAGCAATATTCCTAGAACCACACAGATAGTGGCATAGACGAAGTTTCCAATCGCACGGGGAGTCTTCTTTTGGTACGCATTGATAGCCATCAAGGTTAGAAAACGGATTGCCGACAGTAAGGTAAGCAGCACTCCGAAGTTAACAACGGTCACGGAGAGCGTGACTGCTTCGAGGGAAATGGCATCCTCAGCCAAGCGAACCATGTCAAAGAGAAGAGATGGGTAAAGAATCCAGTACACCGCAACGACGAAAACAAGAAGACCTAACCAACCGAGCTTAACCCATTCCTCAACGAGAACCTTCCGCCTAACCGGCTCTTCAGACAACATTAATTCACGTCATACTCTTTATCGAGTAATTCGCCCAAATCATTACGTAATCTTCCCACTCCACATTAATTAATGATATATTTCAGTATGAATTCTGAATGACAATGCTAACAAGTGGATTCATCTTTGTATGCAGCCTACTCGCATACCCCTACATGAGGCTCAAGCACGGCAAACAAATAACAAGACCACTTTTAAAATTAGGGTTCAAACCCGAGAAATGAGAGTGCTATTTTCGCATTACCCTTATTGTAATTGAGTTTAGTAAAATATTGATGATGTCATTACATCTTTATAATATTCGGATTATTTCATCATAAATTTTCAAGATTTCGTCAGGAATAAAAGTCATGTTTAGAGCTATATCTGGTCCTTTAGTTTTATTATTAGGTTTTGGTTGAAGGTAATCCTCAATATCATTTTTAGACAAACAATAAACTGGAATTTTATTTAATTCCTTTTTTTTATTTTTATTTGAAATATAAGTGTTGTGTATTTGTTCAATTGTTTCACAAAATTGAAATTCAGGAAGATTTTTCCACCGATTTAAATTAAACATTTTAATTTTTTCCTGAACTTTCGACTTTATATCACCATCAAATAAAAGTAATGCTCGATATGGGTATTTAGGTACAGTATGAAG
>CAZOKM010000045.1:0-12910 GCA_964580405.1 uncultured Candidatus Bathyarchaeia archaeon
TGTTGAGGTGTGTTTGTTGGTTTCGGCTTGCGTGCTGATTCGGACGTCGCAGGGCAAGTTCGACGAGGCGGTCAAGGCTCTGCGGCAGGTCAAGGGCGTCCAGAGGGTGTTCCCCGTTCTGGGCAGGTACGACGTGGTCGCAGACGTCGAAGTGAAGGAGCCATCCGACCTCGGACCGACGGTGCTTAGGCTCGGAAGACTGACGGGCATCGTCTTCACTGAAACCCTCGTGGAGATCAAGCAGTGAACGGAGGATGAACGAATGCTGAACGCGTGTGTCTTGCTAAAGGTTGTTCCGACGAAGGCCGACGCAATCCTGAACGAAGTTAAAGCGGTCAAGGGAGTCAGGAAGGCCTACTTCGCGTACGGCCGGTTCGACGTCGTCGTGTTCCTCGAAGTGGAAAACTACAAACACCTAAGGGAGCTGACGGGCCAGATAAACGAGATAGCGGGCGTCAGAAGCACCGAGACCCTGGCGGAAGCCTAAACCGCTGTCTCCCTTTTTTATTGTTTTTTAGACAAATAAACATAATATATAAAAGCTTTTCTAAAAATCTTTAAGCACAATATGGTCATAATTCCAGTGATGCAAATTAGCATTAGGGGGGAGGGGGAATGGAAATAGAGAAAAAAAACATTCTGAAGATCTCAGCCATAATAGCAATTTTGATATCAGCTACTGGACTATCTATCCAACCTGCTCGAGCATCAACAAGACTTGACTGGGATTATTTCCTATCTACTGATTATAGCCATAATATTAATCCGGGAAGTTATTTGGCTGCATGGCATTTTGGTTCCGGTTATTCATGCTGGGGTTATTTCACAATTGACTCTGGGGGATGGGGAGGAGGAACCTGCGAGACACCCAATAAAGCTATACCAGATGGAACAGATAGACTTAGAATTGAACTCGATAAAGGTTATGATCCAAGTAATGTTGGATGGCAGGCGTGGGTGTATGTGGATGGTCAGAAGGTAGGTGAATTGGCTTGGGGCTGGAATACGATTTATGTCGGGGCTGACGATGATTATTTCACAATACATATCTCAGTTGGTCAGTCATGGCCTTACGTTGCGTCTTACTGGGGTTTTGATTACATCAAGTGGGAAGCATGGGATGACTAGTAAGCTTTTGGTAGATACTTCCATATCCCCCTTTTTTGGGATTCTCGATTTATAAGCGGGCGGAGTTAAGTTCTTGCCAAGATTTTTCAACAGCAAATATCCCGAAAAGTAGAATTGAGAAGTAGAAAAGCACCACAGGTAAGATTTGAATTGAGCTTGCAGTTGCGTACGATAACGATTGGCAGTAGAATGCTCCTACACATGTTACGGCGACCATTCCAATGAGGTGAAACCAATGTTGGTTTGGAGCCTTCCTTTCACTTAAGGGTTTTACAAGTTCAACATGGGTCAATCCAACAGAAATTATTGGAATAAGAAACGTGAACATGGTAATCAACGACATATTAATAGGAAAAGAGGATATTACATCAAAGGGAAAGAAGGAATAGTTGGTAATGTACGCCATGAACCCTTGAAGCGGTGATCCATAAAGCCAGTTTAAAGATAAAGCTAATGAAAAATGACCGATTGCCAGCATCCAGATTATTTGACCGATAAAACAACCAGCTCCTATTTTTGCCCAGAAAAGAGATTGTTGGAATCTGTTTTCACCCTCGAATTTCCTAGGGACGTAACGTAATAGAATGAATCCAAGTATAATTATGAGTACAATACCTACCATTTGGATACACTAATTCGCTTTGGACAGTGTTATGAAGATTCATTTAAATCGTTTATTAATCAAAAATATGTATTTCTACACAAGATATTTTCTAATTCTTTTATGTTCAGCCATCGTTGTGACCTTAAGGGTGTTGAGATTTGGAGCTGACGATCGATACAGTTAGAAAGCTCATGTTGTGGAAGCAGGGGTTCCGCCAGTTCTCGGTCCCGCAGAAACAACACGTCCTCGACATTGTAAAGAAATTAAGTTGCATCCAGATTGACACGATAAACGTCGTCGAAAGAAGCCACTACATGGCAGTCTGGAGCCGCCTCGGTCCTTACGATAAAAAATGGCTGGACGAGCTCCTCTACCCCGACAGGAAAGTCTTCGAGTACTGGGCCCACGCCGCCAGCATAATCCCCATCGAGCACTACCGCTTCTTCGCCCACACAATGAAGGCTCACAAGCAAGGTCTAGAAGCTAACGCGAAGAGAAGGCTCGGAGAGAAGGCGTGGCTCCTCGACAAAATCCTCGAGGAAATCCGCAGAAACGGCCCCATGAGCACAAGCGACTTCGAGCTCGAAGAGAAGCAGACCGAGAAGCGGGGCGGCTGGTGGAGCTGGAGCTTCACGAAGATGGCGCTCGAGATGCTTTTCAACGCGGGCGTCCTCATGGTGTCGCAGAGGAGAAAGTTCCAAAGGTGCTACGACCTCGCGGAGAACTGCCTCCCGCCTGACGTCGACACAACTGAGCCAACCGAGGAAGAGAGACAAAAGTTCTGCATGACGAGCACGTTCTGCGCCTTGGGAGTTGCTGAGCCCTCCGATGTCTCCAACTTCTACTATCACTGGTCGACGTTCACGCCCCTAAGCGGGGAAAAACTTGAGGGAGCCCTGAAAAGCCTCGTGAACGAAGACACGCTCAGAGAAGTGACAATTAAAGACAACGATGGACCGTACTTCATGCTTGCTGAAGATTTTGAGGTTGCCCAAAAAATCGTTGACGGCCAGCTCGACTGCTTTGGCGAAGTGACGTTTCTTTCGCCGTTCGACAACCTGACTTGGAACAAGGCGAGGACCCGCAGACTCTTCGGCTTCAGCCCGAAGCTGGAGGCTTACGTGCCCCAGAGCAAGAGGAAGTACGGCTACTACAACATGAACGTCCTCTACAAGGACCGCTTCATCGGAAGAATCGACCCCAAAATGCACCGCGACCAAAAACTACTCGAAATAAAGTCGCTCCACCTAGAAAAAGGGTTCAAACCCGACGCCGAATTCAGAGAAAAACTCGCGGCGGCTTTTCGGAGGTTCATGGACTTCCATGGCGCCGAAAAGATCAGTTTCGGAAAGAAGGCTCCAAAAAGCCTTGGTTTAAAAAAACTTTGAACAGAAGGATACGTACACAATGATTCTTTTCGTCGCCTCAAAGAATGACCCAGCGGCAATGAACATCGCTGAAAGGCTGATTGCCAAGTATGGCTTCGAAAGCGGCGTTGAGACCTACGACGGGAGCCCCGTGTTCTCGAAGAAGCTCTCGAACGGGAAGACGGCGAACCTGATTTACATCGGCATAGACTCGATTAGCACGCAGTCAACGGTCTTTCCCTTTTCTCCGAGTCTGCTGGTCTTCCTTTCGCGCCACAAAAGCGTGAGCGGGAGGCCGACCCTCTCAGTCCACACGCCGGGAAACCTCGGGAAGGCGGAGCTCGGCGGACTGCCCCGAACGGTCTCGGTTTCGCCCGCGAGTGCCATGAAGGAAGCCCTGAAGGCGATGAAGGCTGCCCAAGAAGAAATGGGCTTAGAATACGAGGTGTGCTATGAGTGCACGCACCATGGTCCCTCGCTGAACGTTCCGACGATGTTCGCGGAGTTGGGGAGCTCAGAAAAACAGTGGGCAGACCGAGACGCCGCCGAAGCTGTGGCAACGGGGGCGTTCGCAGCTGCATTAGCGGAATTAGTGTATCCAACAGTCCTCGGGATTGGGGGGCCACACTACAACGCGAAGTTCACCCGCAAAGCGTTGGAGACGGAAACCGCGTTCGGTCACATCGTTCCGAAGTATGCCGTTAGCGAGCTAGATTCAGAGATGCTTCAACAATGCGTCGGCAGAACCGTGGAACCAGTGAAAAAAGTCGTACTTGACTGGAAGGGCATGACGGGCGCGGACAAGAACCAGCTACTCAGACTGTTGGCTGAGACCAGCTTGGAAATCGAAAAAATCTAGGCTTATTCCCGGATTGCTTTAGCCAGCAACCTTCGTTGACAGGGCAGCGGCTTCGAAGTGCGCCTTCCTCACGAGGTCCCCGATTGTCTCCGCGGAAACTACGCCAGCGCCAAGGGCGAGGCTGCGTGCCTCTGAGGCTGCGGCTTGCACGAGTGCCGTAATGTTTTCGGGCAGCGGAACCGCGGCGCTTATGGAAAGCTTGAACGCTTCGGCGTATGCTTCGCCCAGGTTACGCTTGAACCCGTCGATGTCTATCTTTAGCTGTTCTCCCGGAATGATGTTGCCGCCGTCATACACCATCTTGAGCGCCAACCCTATCTCCACGGCTTTGATGCCCAGCTTCGATAGGATCGGAGCGAGGCTCTCGTTAATCATTTCGCCCTTTTTGGCGACGACGGTGTCGCGGTTCACCCAGACGCTTCCAGACTCAATCCGGGTCTGCAGCCCGACTGAGCCCAGCTGGCTAATGACGGGTCCGGGCGGCAGCCCCGTGTTCCCCGCTGGGACCACAACGTCCTCGACGGCTACGTCTCCGACCTTGGCGATGGCTCTGACCTTGCTTTTCTCGATGAGGCGCGCGAGCCTGAACGGGTTAAGGTCTGTAAAGAGGAAAACGTTCGAGCCGGTTATGTACTCTTTGAGTTTTTCTGTGTTCGGAATCTGCATGTCCGAAATCGCCCGGTCGATCAGCGAGTTCTTTATGACGCGGATTTGGGCGGTGCCGTGAAGCTTCTTCCTCAGCTCCTGAAGCTGGGTGGACCTCACCTTCTGCAGGCTGGCGATGCCTATCGCTTGGTACTTCTGGATGACGGTCCGTATTTCCTTGACGCTTTCAGCCTTCTGGCGTATGACTTTCCGTTCCAACCCGCATTCCCCTACATGCTGATTTTTACTGGGCGGCCCATGGTCGTCTTCAGGTACACGGTGTCCACGTTCTTGATGCCCTTCTTGAGCTTGGCCGTGACTCTCCTGATCACCGTCTGGACGTTCTCGGCTATTTGGTCGTCCGAAAGTCCTTCGGTTCCGACTCGGCACTGAAGAATCGGCTGGTTGCGAGCCCTCACGAAAACGAACTTCTTCTGCCTTTCAATCTCCTGCTCGATGTTCGCATTGGGCGGAATGGGAACAGGCATCTTTCCCCTCGGACCCAGAATCCCACCCAGAGTCCTTCCCACGAGGGGCATGAGAGGAGCTGAAGCGATAAAGACGTCCGTGTTTTTGGCTATTTGCCTCTGCTTCTTCTTGTCGGTTGACAGCCCCTGAATTTCTGAACTGTCGAGAACCATGTCCGCGCCGCCTCTCCTCGCCCTGAGAGCCATGTCGCCGTCGGCGAGGACGCACACCGTGACTTTTTTGCCCAGAGGATGCGGAAGCTCCATCCTTTCCTGCAGCTTGCCTTCGGGCTGCTTCATGTCGATGTCGCGGAGGTTGATGATCAACTCTATGGTCTGGTTGAACTTTCGTTTGGAAGATTTTTCCCTAGTTTCCTTGATCGCGGCTTTCAGGTCGTTCTTTTCTATGGACATACACCAGACCTCAGGTTCGACAGAAAATCATAAATCCGCAATAAAAAGGTTACCTTAGGCTTCACTTCGTCTCGAAGGCCGCGTCGTAGGCTCCTTCGACAATCTCCTGCATGACAGCCTTGGCGTCCTTCTGGTCAACCGTGACGCCCATCGACATGCAGGTGCTCACAATCTCCTTGACCGCGGTCTTCAAGCTTCCAGCAAGAAGCATAGGCTGCTTTATCTGGGCTATCTTGATCACCTGCTCCATCGACACGTTGCCGACGCTCGTCGCGTGGGGCGTTCCTGAGCCCTTCTGAATTCCCGACTCCTTAACAATCAAGGCTCCAGTGGTCGGAATGCCGACGGAAACCTCGAACTCTTTGTTTTCAGGATTAACTGTAATTTTAACAGGCACCTTCATGCCTGCGTAGCTGCCTGTAATCTCGTTGATTTTGTTGATTACCATGAGGACGTTTACGCCTAGCGGTCCCAAGGCGGGTCCCAGCGGTGGTCCTCCCGTCGCTTGTCCGCCGGCCACGAGGGCATCGATAACCTTTTTTTCGGGCACTTCTACTCCTCCGTCTTTGTTTGTTGCGCTTTTTCTGTGATTTTCACGTAGTCCGCGTGAACTGTAATGGGTAACGTGAACGTTGCCTCGAGGAGCTCGATGGTGACCTCCTCTTTGGCCTTGTCTATCTCCGTAATTTTTGCCTTCATCCCCTTGAACGGTCCGCCCGTGACCTCCACGACGTCGTTGACGTCCAGCTCCTCGATTATGGGCTTGATGACGACGTACTTCTCGACCTCGGCGAAGGAGACGACTCCGGGCACCCTCGACCTGACGTGCTTGATGCCCATGATTGCCTCCTCGACGATGTGGGGGCCATTCGCCTCGACGAAGATGTACCCTTTCAACGTGTCGGGCACCAGAATGGACCTTAACGGTATTTTGTTGGCCTCAGTCCTGCCTGCGATGAGGTTTGAGACGTTCCTCTCCTGACCGACGGTAGTCCTCACGGCGAAGATTATCGTGGTCGGCTCTTCGGTGCTCATCGCCATTCCCCTTCTATACTGGAAATCCGCCCCGGATGAAGGAGTTGAGTATGTTGATGACGAAGCCCACCATGCCGACGACGACGATTCCGAGGGTGCACACCTTTATAGTCAGCCAGACCTCGGTTCGGTCCGGTTTCTTCGCTAGCCGAATCAGCCTAGAGCAGGATTGAAGGAAGGAGCTGAGTCCCAAATCGAACAACTCTTCAAGTTTCTACACAAAAGGAGAAACGTCTTCTATATAAGAATATTTCCGAACCCGCTTGAAGACAGCAGGCGACATCGTGACTCGCTGAAAGGTGCGTTTTTCGTTCGCGGCTTCGGTTTTCCGACAGATTTAAGTATTCGAACCTCTATGTTCGAAAGGTTGAATATCACGTAAAGTCATCATTAATCTAAAAAATAGGGTGAATGACGGATGGAATATGTCTACGCGGCAATGCTGCTGCACAAGGCTGGAAAGCAGATAGACGAAGAAAGCGTAACGAAGGTCCTCCAATCAGCCGGAATACAGGCTGACTCGGCAAGGGTGAAGGCTCTCGTCGCGGCGCTTTCCGAAGTGAACATCGACGAAGCCATAAAGTCTGCGCCTTCATTCATGGCCGCCGCTGCACCCGCAGCTGCCGCTGCGCCAGCTGCTCCTGCTGCTGAACAGAAGCCTAAGGTCGAGGAAAAGAAAGAAGAGAAGAAGGAAGAGGAAGCCCTAGAGGGGCTCGGGTCGCTCTTCGGGTAAGAAAGACCCCGTAAAGTTCCTTTTTCCAGCATTCTGGGCTTTATTTGGTCTACGCAGATTCAATTCGTCCCATTTATTATCCAGTGACGCTTTAAGCAATGGAAACAGCGAACCCTGCGGATGGCGGTTGCTGGAAACTTATATTAAAAGGGTTCTTTACTCTGTTTTCTGGGTTCAACCAGACATCGGCGCATGATTGTATACGCGGAATGTGGTTGCATGGTCCTTGACGCGAGAGAACTAAAAAGGCTCTACATAGAATTTTTCGAGGAGAGAGGGCACAAAACGATTTCCAACGCATCGCTTGTTCCCGAGAACGACCCCACGGTCCTTTTCACGACGGCTGGCATGCACCCGCTTGTCCCATACCTTCTGGGGCAGAAGCATCCGCTCGGGAAGAGGCTCGTGAACGTCCAGAAGTGCTTGAGGACGGACGACATCGATCAGATTGGGGACGACTTCCACCTGACCTTCTTCGAGATGCTTGGTAACTGGTCTCTAGGCGACTACTTCAAAGAGGAATCCATCGGATGGAGCTACGAGTTTCTCACGGACCGAAAATGGCTCGGTCTGGACGAGAAAAGGTTGTCTGTAACAGTTTTCGCGGGAGATGAAGACGCCCCCAGAGACGACGTGAGCGCCAGAATCTGGGAGTCCCTCGGAATCCCCAAAGAAAGAATCTTCTATTTGCCGAAGAAAGACAACTGGTGGGGGCTCGCAAGCGGAACAGGCCCTTGCGGTCCTGACACGGAAATATTTTTCGACACGGGAAAGGAACCGTGCGGCAAAGACTGCAAGCCAGGCTGTTCATGCGGAAAATACTTCGAAATATGGAACAATGTCTTCATGGAGTATAAAAGAACCTCTGACGGCAAGTACGAACTGCTGAGCCAAAAGAACGTGGACACGGGCATGGGGGTCGAAAGAACCGTTGCGGTCCTCCGAGGGATGGACAGCGTCTACGACATCGAGGTTTTCAAGCCAATCGTTGACAAAATAAGGGAATTAGCCAAAAAGGAGAAGACGACTGAAAAGCAAGAAAAATCCGTTAGAATCATTGCGGACCACGTTCGGGCTTCGGTCTTCATACTCGGCGACGAAAAAGGGGTCGTACCAAGTAATCTCGACAAAGGGTACATCCTTCGCAGGCTCATAAGGCGGGCGCTTAGGCACGGAAGGCTGTTAGGCATCGAGCAGGACTTCGTTGCCGACCTTGCGGCCAATGCCATAGATTTGCACGCGCAGAACTATCCCGAGCTGAAGAATAAAAGAGAGTTCATTTTGACCGAGTTGAGGAACGAGGAGCAGAGGTTCAAAAATGCCCTTACAAAGGGACTCAGGAAATTCGAGGAGATAGCCAGACGCACAAAAAGAATCGGCGGAAAAGACGCGTTCCTGCTGTTCCAGAGCTTCGGGTTCCCCATAGAGATGACGAGGGAGCTCGGGGAAGAAAACGGCATCAGCGTGGATGAAGAAGGGTTCGAGCAGGAATTCCAGAAGCACCAGCAGGTATCCAGAGCGGGAGTCGAGAAAAGGTTCAAGGGCGGACTAAGCGACACCTCTGAACAGACGGTCAAGATGCACACGGCAACTCACCTGCTGAACGAAGCGCTGCGGAGGATTTTGAAGAAGGAGGACATCGTCCAGAAGGGTTCGAACATCACGCAGGAGAGGCTGAGGTTCGACTTCAACTTCGGCAGAAAACTGACCGAACAAGAGATAGCGGACGCCGAGAAGACGGTCAACGACCAAATCGTAAGGGCTCTGCCAGTAAAAAGGCAAGAAATGACGGTGAAAGAGGCTAAAGCGAAGGGAGCCCAAGCGGAATTCGAGCACAAGTACGGCGACAGGGTCTCCGTATATTCCATAGGGGACTTCTCCGTCGAAATATGCGGCGGTCCCCACGTGAGTAACACGAAAGAGATCGGCAGGTTCAAGATAGTGAAGGAAGAAAGCGTCGCAGCAGGCACGAGGAGAATAAAAGCGGTCCTCATCTCAAACGCTGATGGCAGCTAATCGTATTCTTCTATTATGGCTACAAAGGGGTAATGAACCAATACTACTAAGAACCGAACAACATACAATATTATCCTAATTAGTCATCTGTTAATGGTCGGAGAATAAAGACGCATGCCGGCTGACTGGAAGAAAATCGAGGAAAAGTGGAGAAGCGAGTGGGAGAAAGCCCGCATCTTCGAGGCTGACCCCGACCCCGAGCGGAAGAAGTTCTTCATCACGTTTCCCTACCCGTACATGAACGGCCCGCTGCACATTGGGCACGGCTTCACCGCTACCCGCGTCGACGTTTATGCGCGCTTCATGAGGATGAAGGGGTACAACGTTCTCTTCCCCTGGGCTTGGCACTGGACGGGCGAACCCATCGTCGGCGCCGCAATCCGCGTCCAGAAGGGCGACCCAGAAATCATGAGGGCCTTCAGGGAGGTTGACGGCGTCCCAGAGGAGGCGCTGAAGAAGTTCGTTGACCCGGTCTACATGGCTAATTATTACACGCGTGAAGGGAAAGAGGCACTCAAGAAAATTGGGTTCTCGATAGATTGGAGGCGCGAGTTCCACACGACCAGCATGGAGCCCACCTACAGCCGCTTCATTGAGTGGCAGTACGAAGCCCTTAGGGAGAAGGGCTACGTCGCGAAGGGCACCCACCCAGTCGTCTGGTGCCCGCACTGCGAAAGCCCCACCGGCGACCACGACCGCCTAGAGGGCGAAGGAGTCTCACCCGAAGAGTACACGCTGCTTAAATTCCAGTACGGCGACGCGTTTCTCCCCGCCGCAACGTTCAGACCCGAGACAATCTTCGGCGTCACGAACATGTTCATCAACCCCGACGCCACGTATGTCGAGGTGGACGTCAACGGCGAAAAGTGGATCGTTAGCAAAGGCGCGGCGAAGAAACTTTCAGAGCAGCTGAAGAAGGTCAAAATACTCAGAGAGTTCAAGGGAGCCGAGCTCATCGGCAAGAGCTTCACCGAACCGTTGGGTAAGAGGAATCTCCCTATTCTGCCAGGGTGGTTCGTAAACCCCGAGTCGGCGACGGGCGTCGTCTACAGCGTTCCAGCTCACGCGCCTGCAGACTGGATAGCGCTGAAGGACTTGATGAAAAAGCCTGAAGACCTGAAAAGGTTCGGCATCGACCCCGAGGTTGTCCGGGGCATCAAGCCGATTTCGCTAATCAGCGTTGAAGGGTACGGTGAGTTTCCTGCTGTTGAAATTATTGAGCAGATGGGCGTCAAGGACCAGTTCGACCCGAGGGTGGACGAGGCGACTTCGACGATTTACCGCAAGGAGTTCCACACGGGCGTCCTGAAGCCCGTTACAGGCAAGTATTCTGGCAAGCGGGTGCAGGAAGTCAAGGCTGAGCTCATCGAGGACTTAAAAAAAGCGAACGTCGCGGACTCCATGTACGACCTGCCCGAGAAGGTCATATGCAGGTGCACGACGAGGTGCGTCGTCAAGATTCTCTCCGACCAGTGGTTCCTGAGGTACTCCGACCCGGACTGGAAGAAGGTGGCTCACGAGGCTGTTGACGAAGCCGACATTTTCCCTGAAGCCGCGCGGTCCTACTTCCACGACAAGCTGGACTGGCTTCACGATTGGGCTTGCGCGCGGAGGACGGGGCTTGGGACGCCTCTGCCCTGGAGCCCCGGGTGGATTGTCGAGACCTTGAGCGACTCAACCGTCTACATGGCTTTCTACACGATAGTGACGCACATTCGGCAGCACGGCATCAAGCCTGAGCAGCTGAGCCCGGCGGTCTTCGACTACGTCTTCTACGGTCAGGGCGACGTGGAAGCTTTGTCCAAGAGCTCGGCGATTCCGGCTAAGGTCCTGCGCGGGATGAGGGAGGAGTTTGAGTACTGGTACCCAGTGGACATGAGGGTTTCGGCTAAGGAGCTGGTTCCGAACCACCTATCGTTCTTCGTTTTCCAGCACACGGCTCTATTTCCGAGAAGACAATGGCCGCGCGGCGTGGGCGTGAACGGGATGCTGTCGATTGAGGGGCAGAAGATGTCCAAGTCGAAGGGCAACTTCCTGACCCTGATGAACACGCTGGACCAGTACGGGGCGGACGTTACGCGGCTGACGCTGGTCCTAGGCGCAGAGGACATGGACGACCCTGACTGGCGGGAGGAGAACGCGAGGGGCATAGACACTAGGCTGAAAGCTTTACACAGGTTCGTGGACGACCTTGCCAAGCTCCCTAAAAATAATAAGTCCCGAAGCGTCGACCGCTGGCTGGGTTCAGCGGTTCAGAAACGCATAAGGACCGTCACGGACGCGCTGGAAATCATGAAGACTAGGACGGCGGCTGAGGTCGCGTTCTTCGAGGTGTGGAACGACATCCGATGGTACATGAGGCGGGTCGAAAGTCCGAACAGCGCGGTTCTGAAGGAAGTTGCGGACACGTGGGTGCGTTTGGTTGCTCCTTTCACGCCTCATCTGAGCGAAGAGTTGTGGCGGCTCCTCGGAAAAGACGGGTTCGCGTCGCTTGCGGAGTGGCCGGTTTGCGATGGCTCCAGAATCGACGTGGGCTCGGAGGAGGCTGAGGACCTTTTGAGGAGCCTGATTGACGACACCCTCAGCATCGTTAAGGCCACGAAGATTACGCCTAAAAGAATTTGCTATTACGCGGCTTCGGGCTGGAAATGGAAGGCATACCTCGAAGCTCTGAAGATGTCGCAAGCGGGAAGGCTGGAGATGAAGAACGTCATGCAGTCCCTGATGGCGGTTCCCGAGCTGCGGGGCAAAGCCAAGGACTTGGCGGCTTACGTGGCGAAGCTGGTTCCCGAGTTGGCTGTGGCTGCCGAGGACGCGAGGAAGAGGAAGCTCCAGGTTGGGCTGATTGACGAGAAGGGTGTTCTCGATGAAGCTGAAGCTTTCCTGCGAAAAGAGTTCAACGCTGAGGTTTCGGTCTTTTCCGAGGACGACCCGGACAGGTACGACCCGAAGAGCCGCGCGTCTCAGGCGAAGCCTTACAGGCCAGCCATCTTCATCGAGTAGAAGGCAAATCGTTGCCATTTATCACAAAAATGGGTCATTTAGTCGCTAGATTGAGATTGTAGTATATTTTCAGCGATGAGAAGACGACCCACGAGGTTGCCGCAGCGACCGAGATTATTTCGGGTACTGCTATTCCCGCTTGGATGAGTCCTGCGCCGTACAGTACCCACACGCCCAGCCCGATTACGAAGGACGTTGCTCCCAGGATGGACCGTTTCTCTGCCGCGTAGATGAGGCACGACAGGATGAGGAGGACGAAGAAGTCGATTGACACGGTTCCGTGCAGTCCCCTGTAAACCTCGTCGAAGACCGCCACGAGCTGCAGGGCGAAGGCTGTTAAAAGCAGGAAGGGGCTCGTGTATTTCGCGTGCTTCCAGAACGATGTAGCCGTGAATATGGCGATGAGGAAGCCCGAGAGCAATAATCCGAAGTTGAAGATTGGCGCGACGCTGCTGTGGACGGCGTGTCCGAGGTCGCTGAGGGCGTTGCTGGACCAGCTGAACCACGGCGACAGCGAGATGCTGATTCCTATGCAGACGTAGGCTATCAGAGGTCCGAGTGCGCCGAACAGCGCCCAGAGCTTTCCGTTCGTTTTCGGGTTCGCCTCCCGCTTTGTTGTTTGAATAGCCCGATTTATAT
>CAZOKM010000046.1:0-12629 GCA_964580405.1 uncultured Candidatus Bathyarchaeia archaeon
TTCGCTGTTAAGAAACATCAGCAGATGGTCTTGGGAGATGATGAAACTCGGAAGCCCCTTAAAGTCGATGCACAAAAATTTGTCTTCTCCCAACTTCAGCTTCTTAACAATGTAGGAGCTCCTCAACGACGAGTCAGTAATCAGGCGGATCACGACCTTGCTTGATCTATCGGCCAAGTCGTCTAAAGCCCCGGAATAGAACATTTGGAGGAGGTTCTCGTCTGAGGCGGCGATTAGAATCTCGTCTTTTGAGTCGCCTATGATCTCGTTGACCTTGATGTGGATCTGGTTCCTGCCCTTCAGCACCTGTATGAACTCGTCATAGGATTCGGAGTCTTTGGTCGGAAAAGAGAAGACGTTCCAGCTGCCGAGAATTTTCTGTTTTTCCTCTTCGAGCCGCGTGACCCTCTGCTTTCTCTGTTGAATCAGGGTTTCCAGCGCCTTGTCCACTGGGACAGCAGCGAACCTTATCGGCTTCTCGAGTATGCGGATGACTAAACCTTTTTCTTCGAGTCTTCTTAAAATCTTGTAAGTTTCCGTCCTGTGGAGCGAAAGAGACCTCGAAACCTTGTGCGCTTTCTGTTCTCCGAACTTTGCTAGGTACACGTAGACTTTTGCCTCGTTTTTCGAAAGCCCAAACCTTGAAAAGGAAACGCAGAACTCCTTGAACTCGGAAAGGCTTTTCAGGTGAAACTTCAGGCTTTGCATGTTCTCTAGAACGCCGATTTCCTCGTCCTCTTCGTCAGCTTCTGCGAGAAACTCGCTTTTCCTTGTCACCGAGTGCTTTGCTAGCGTCAAAGAGGAAATCACCATGAACAGAGGTTCATTTCCCGGGGCTTTGCATCAAAGCATCGGCGGGGAAATATAATATGCATTATGAAAAGCCAATTCGGACTAATGGTTCAGACCTTAACCTGACTTTTGCGCTTCAGGCTTGTTTTCGGGTTCAGCCACTTGGCTCTTCGCTGAGGACCTGATCAGATCTGGGGGCGGGTGGGGCGCGTTGATTATGCTAGACAAGACGAATACGGAGGTGAAGACGCGTTCGTAGACCCTTTCCAGAAGGTTGGGCACTTTCGTTTCTGGATTGGTCTGAAGCAGCTTCTCAACAACTTCGTTTCCGCCCGTGACCGTCACTGTCCCGTTCACGTCGAATTTCGCCATGTTCGGCTTCGTGTTGATCGCCAAGGCAAAGCTGAAGGTGGCTTCCCCGGTTCCCCGCTCCATCTCCTCTAGCTTCACGTTTACGTCGAACTCGGGCGACATGTCGTCCCTTTTGGGGCCTTCCATCAGAGCTCCTGCTAGGTTAATCAGTCTGACGTCTATGGACACTTCGTCGGAGCTCATCGGCGCATCGTATCTCCTATTGTCGTTATGGAATGAACGGGTTCTTCGGACATCCTTTGAACTAATGATGGCTGTCTACTGCCAATTTCCTTTTTGTGTGTAGGGAGACGCTACGTACATGTGTTTAAAGATAATAATCGCGAGAGTGGTTACCACGGTGCTTAAGCGTTGGCGTCCTCGAGCGGAGGTGGAGACAAAAAGAAGGTGGGATACGGCGCCCACCACTTGAAGGCCATTGACGACAGACGCTTCGTCGAGACCCAAATCAACACGAAATACAACGGCACCAAACTCAGCCTCCTCATTAGAAAAACCATGGCGAGACCCGAACTGCTTAAAAAGTACGGCGTAGAAAAATACGACCTGCATCCCGACTTCGTTTTCGACGAGTCCGTGAGGGACATGACCCCGTCGAACGTGCCCGAGTACATCACGCCTCCGGGGAAAGACTACATCAAGCAGATGATTAGGGCTTTATACTACTTCAAGCAGTGCGCCCTAATCGGCCCAAGTGGCACTGGGAAAACGCACGTTGTCTACTTCATTTCCGAGTTGACGGGTCTCCCGATCTGGGAAGTCAACTGCGGCTTGCAGACGTCAACCTACGACCTTTTCGGGCGGTACATCGGCCTCGGGAAGGAGAATTGGATTGATGGGCAGATCATTGCGTGGTGTAGATATGGCGGTCTTCTTTACCTGGACGAGGCAAACATGATGAAGCAAGACGTTGCGGCACGCCTGAACCCGATTCTGGACACCAGGGGCCACATCGTCCTCACCGAGAAGGACAACGAGGTCGTGAAGAGGCACGATTTTGGCTACGTCATCATCTCGATGAACCCTTTCTCAAGCGAGTTCAGCGGAACAAAGCCCCTGAACGCTGCCTTCAGAAGGAGGATGTCGGTTTGGCTCACGTTCGACTACCTCAGCGTTGGCACAAGCATTTCCAAACAGGAGATCTCTTTGATCCAGAAGAGAAGTGGGCTTGACGAGGACACATCTGCACGTATCGTGAAGGCTGGAGCGGAACTGCGGAGGCAGTACCAAATAGGCGACCTTCCCTACGGTCCGTCTCCTGGGGACCTCATGAACTGGGCTATTTTGATCGCGGACGGAAGCGACGCAATCACTGCGGCCAGCGAAAGTATCATCGGCACGACAAGCGACGACCTTGAAATTCAGGACACTGTCAGACGCATCATCAAGACGTACTTTTCGTAGGAGCTTCCATGGTGGCTCGCCCATGAAGCTCTTTGAGTCGGCTTGGTTCTTCGCCTACGATTTGACGGGCAAGGAGCAGGGCACGTTCAAGATACTTGTTCGGGACAATATTCCGTTCCCATTCCTTTCGATGGACGAATTCGGCTACGTCATCTGCCTGCCTAACATAAAAAAAGTTCAGGACGAAGTCGTCGAGTACAGTGGCATGCTCTTCAACCTCAAGGACGAAGGGCACAACCAAGTCATGTGGGACCTTTTCAAGTCGTCCGTCTGCTACCTCAGCCTCTACACCGTGGCGTCAAACGTCAAGGCGTACGCTGAGCACCTGAAGGGGAAGGACGAGGACATCGCGCTAAACGCGATCAACCTTGTCGAGGACGCGATGTTAACGGCCTACTACAAGACCTTCCAACAGCAGCTGATGCCTGAATTCATGCTTGCCAACGCCATCTCGTACCTACTGCTCAAGCCAGCGCGCATTATACGAAATTCAGCGGTCAAACTGGCAGTTTCCGCGCTTTCTCTTTACAAAACTGGCATGATCAAAGGCTCGTTGCCTGACGAAACGCTTAGGGAAACAAAAAATATTGTTGAAATGCTTAGGGTGCTGGAGAACGAAACGGTCAAGGCCTACTCTGAACGAATGACCCAAGCGAACGGCGAAAAAGCTGAGTTCAGGACGGCGAATGATGACCTTAAGGCCAAGATTTTTTTGGAAGTCTACGCCAGCCTTCTTAAGGCGTCAAACGTCGTATCGGAGGTTCCTTCGTTCCTGTACATGAACCATCCGACGAAGACCTCCGTTTTCTTCGACAACGCGAACGTGCCCACGCAGGACGAGCTAAAGGCAGTTCTAGACGAGATGGACCGCAGATTGGGGATCAACGTTGACCACAAACTGAACATGCTGCAGAACGAGGCAGTGCAGAACCTCACGGACTGGACGACGAAGGAGTGGAAAGCCAAGAAAATTCTGGACAAATACAGGCTTGCGGGCGAGGGAACGCGGTTCAAGGAGTTCAGGTTCCCCGACGAAGACTACACCGAGTTCCTGCGTCGGAAGACCAGCCATTCGAAAACCATCAGGCGCATCACGAACAGGCTCGCGACCTTTTACAACCTGTCGGGCGACGACTTCAGGCGAGACGCGGGGGTCATCGACATCCAAGAAGCCATCCAGGTGGTCGCCAGTAAAAGTAAGCGGTCCGACATCTTCATGGAGGACACTCTGAGGGACCGTGGGCAGACGTGGGCGATACTTGTCGACGTGAGCCTAAGCTTGAGGCAGTTCGCGGGCGAGGTCAAGGACGTCGTTCTTTGCCTGACCGAGGTTTCGCGGAAACTGTTCCAGGACAATCGTTCCTTGGGGATCTACGCCTTCGGCGACAAGTTCTACGTGATCAAGGACTTCTCTGAGAACCACGGCAGGACTATTTCCTCGAGGATCGGCGGGATAGAGCACAGCGGCATGACGTACCTGCCTGACGGCATCAAGATCATTTCGCAGGTGCTGAAGAGGCAGTACGAGGAGGAAAAGATTTTAATCGTCGTTACTGACGGCCACCCGACCGGGTACAAGGGCGTCGTCGAGGACACGAGAGAGCAGGTCGCAGTGGCCATGAGGAGAGGACTGAGCGTGATCGGGATCGGGATCGACAGTAACGGGATAAAGGACTTTTTCCCAGTGAACTGTGTCGTCAGGACACCCTACGAGCTCATGAAGAAATTCTCGGATACCTTCTTCCAACTTACTTTTTGAAATAACTATTCAGAAGTACTTCTCGCCTATTTCTGTGGATTACTCGCTGTTTCCTGCTTGTTTTCAGGCTTTGGCTGTTCGGGTTGGGTTGCGGCAGGAGCCTCTTTGGTATCGTCCGCTTTCTGTTCAGTTGGCTTTTCAGCTTCTTCCTTCGGGGCGTTTTCCTGCCGTTTGAGGGCTTCCTGCATCGCCGCGATGGATTCCATGGACGTGGACAGGAACATGTCCAGCTTGAACTTGTCCGGAATCTTTCCCGAGGGTTCGATGATGACCTTTTCTGGGACGCCCTCCAAAAAGTACACTGAGTAGACCGTGTCCGAGCCCAAGCCGATCTTCTGCAGCTCATCAAGTAAGCCCTTCATTTCTTTAAGACGTTCGAGGTTCGTCTTGAACTTGTCCACCGCCTCGAAGAAGATTTCGGCTTTGCACTGCTTCTCCGCCGACACCATGAGCCCCTTGTAGTTGAACCACTCGTCGGAGGCGGCAGCTCCCTTCTTCTTGCCGCCCTTTTTTTCTCCCTTTTTGCCGCCTGCCTGCTTCGCTAACCCCTTTTCGCGGAGCTGCTTCTCCAGCTCTTCGGGGTTGCCGCCTTGCTCTCTCAGCAGCGTGCCGAGGCTTTCGTTGTAGTCCTTTAGGAAGCTTTCGTACCACGTGATTTCTTTGTCGACGTAGGCTCCGACGTCGCTTAACGTGCGGAAGTAGCGGATTTCGACTGGGAAAACCTTGTTCATTTCACACGCCCTCGACTGGAGCCTGGGGTCCGCTTCGAAAACGTCTGGCCTTTATCTGCATTGGTCACTGCTGGGGGATGAGGACCTTCTTGACCTTGTCCTCTTGGAACTCGCCGACGGGTTTTTCGTCGTGGTTCTCGAAGGGTCTCTGGATGTTCTTCAGCTCCTCGTTAACCATTTCGAGGAAGTTGAGGCGGACGCTGACCCGCTTCATGTAGAGGCTAACTTCCTCCCTGAGCTTGGGTATCAGAGCCCACACGACCATCAGAATCGTCTCGGGCGGGTACTTCTCCAGAGACTTCGACTCGACCTTGCCGTCCTTCTGCACGACGATGAGGTGGCACTGGGTGTTGAGGATGAGTTCCCTAGCCTTGTCCATCTCGGGAACCGTCTTCTGCGGCAACACAACCGAAAGTTCCAGCTCTGACAGGATTTTGCTCAGGTACCCGCATACCTGTGTGACCATGCTTGACTCGGCGTTCAGGTACTCGCTTAACTGGCGGGCGTCTTCGGTTATGACCCTGAGGAGTCCGCTGAGCTTCTCGCCTACGTCCTTGGCTTTGTTGTCGTCTATTTCCTTGTCTTGAAAGACCGAGGCGTAGTCCACCATGCTTTCGTCTTCAGGCAAACAGGAATCACCTTCTTAGGGCTAGCTGTCAACTTTTTATCAACTTTTGGACGTCTTAAGTAAATTTGTGCGTTCAGAAAGAGACACACAACTTTCCTATCTGACAATTATTATAAGATGGCAATTGACTACGTCGATAGTAAAATAATTGGCTGATTATATTTTGTTAAATCCTGCTGTAACAAAAAAAGGATGATTAAAATCCTCAACTTTTAAGAAGATAGTTGCAGGTACAGTTGAGAAGGTCGTAAAGTCGGGAAGTTGACAGTCTACAGGCCATGTAAACTCGTAATAAAGGTTTTTCACATTCGCTGGACTAATTGTAATTGAAAAATTATTCTTTGTCGATGCGTTGAGTTTCGTTCCTTTAGGAAGGGATACAGTAGTTGCAATTCTAAGAGGTTTTGAGCTGAGGTTCCAAATTGAAACTGTAAATCCTGCATTTCCTCCTTTTATAATTGTTTTAGACTCCTCTCTTACCAAAGCTTCGAGTCCAATGTCTTTGCACGAAAATCCAGACATTCTAGGCATGGTTCCCTCAGAAGTCTGACTCGGTTGCCCCTCAACGTATAGAGCTAACTCTTTCTCCGTTTGAGGATCTTTAAAAGCCATGTTGTAGAGGATTCTATCATGGAAATCCGTTTTTGTAGACGATATGACGGGTTCAGCGAATGGATGCCTTTTGAGGAACTCTGAGACGCAGCTTTCCTCAGAAAATCGGAAGAGCCACATGTGACCCCTCTCTACGGATGGATTGCCTAGAATGGCAGGTTTGAAACCGAATTTTGAGTAAAGTCTCTGAGCTGGCAGATTCCCTACAGGGTCAGTCATTACCGACATGATGAAACATTTTCGGGAAGAGGCTGATTCGATGCATTTTTGTACGAGACTGGAGCCTACTCCTCGACCTCGGTAGGCAGAGTGGACGTAAATATTTATGAGCTCAGAGTATGGAGGATAAGCTGCTTCAAGGATTACTCTACCCACAACCTTTCCATTTAACTCTGCCACAAGGTGATGGTCGTACCATACTTGTTTCTTGGCTGACTTTCGTAAACGTTCAAGTGTCCTTTTTCGTTCATTCTGATCGTGAATGAGCCCAACTTGCGTAAAAATATCTACTACGTCTTCAGCATCCGTTTCCCTAAATTGTCGTATTACGGGGTCATTCATTCTTAATTCTTCAATCAAATTATTCTTTTTAAACAATCATGGTTAAAATAGATTGCGGATTATTCTATTTGCGTATTTTTACTTGGACTCCTGCCCTTTTGATTATGCTCTGGACGATTAGCACGACGACGGCTGTGGCGACGACCGCGATTGCGATTATGATGGTTGTCCACGGGATCTGTGACGCGACGGTAACCGTGAATTGCCTTGTGCTGGTGTCGGCTTCGTTGCTTTGCGCCTGAATCCAGAGGACGTAGTCTCCCGGGGTCTGGTTGGGGTCAGCGGAGACGCGGACCGTGAAATCCACGTAGCTCATGGCTTCGAGGAACGAGATGTCCATCGGCGTCACGAGGATGTTCGAAAGGCCCGTCGCGTTCACGACCAGCCTCAACCCGGTTACTGGTGATTGGCCGCCGTTTCGGACTCTGATGACGACGTTAATTTTTTCGCCTTGGTAGAGCTGCGGGTTGACGGGGGATATGTCTCCGATTTCGAGTAGGTAGTTGCCCACGATGGTCGTGACCACCTGAAGAGAAGCAGTTAGCTCCCCGTCCTCAGTCTGTGCTTCCACGCTGATGGTGTAGTCACCTTCGTCCACGATGCCCGGCGACACCACGACCAGCCTCACCCACTCGGACTCGCCTGGGGCAAGCGTCAGCTCGCTGTCGGAGAAGGTAATGTCCCAAACCATTATCGCGGAGGTCTTTTCCAGAGTCAGGAAGATGTTCTCTGTTTGCGACCCTTCGTTCACGACCTTTATGGGGAAGTACGTTTCTTCGCCGGTGAGGACCGACTGAGCCTCTATTGGGCATTCCAAACTTATCTTCCGCGGCACCTGTTCCACCGTTACTGAAAGACCTTGCGACGCCGACGCGTAGTCGCCGACGATGTTCACTCTGAACTCGTAATCCCTGTACGATGCGCTCTCGGGGACGTCCACAACCAGAACGACGTCTGCATACTCGCCCGAAGCCAAGGTCAGCGAGCGAACCCTTTTTTCTTCCACCAAGAAGGTTGCCGTCCAGTTCGTTGGCAGCGCGGGGTTTGCGATGCTCAACAGGTAGTTGTCTCGGTATGGGGAATTATTCGTCACGCGCATGTTGAACGTGAGGTTGTTCCCCGGATAGGTGACCAGCCAGTCGTTGGAGCAGTAAACGTCGACCTCGTACTCCACGGCTGGCTCGCTCTCAACGGTCACGGTCAGCGAGCAATACGCCTCTGAATAATCGCCTACAGCGGACACCTGGAACTCGTAATCGCCGGGGGTGGCGTCTTCTGGCACTGTGACCTTCAGCGTGAGAGTTGTGGACGACATCCCGTCTATGCCGACGCCTCTGACTATCTTGGTTCCCGAGTAGAAATTCGCGCTCCAGCCTTCGGGGAGCCCTGGGGTGCTGATTCCGAGAATGTAGTTGTCGTAGTAATAGCTCGGGTTCGAAACCTCGAGTGTAAAGGACACCATGCTATCCGGGTAGGTGACCTGCCAGTAGTCTGAGCACTGAATCTCGGTTGTTGTTGTCGCAGCGCAAATTAGCGGCTGAGAAACGAGGACCAAAAAAATTATTGCCCAGCCCAGTACTGAATTACGAAGGTGCCTACTTTTTTGGGGATTATTCATGCATCTTTTCCCTCTTAGTATTTTTTCATCTCACATTTCCTCCAAATCACTATAAAGCTTTCCTTACGTCACGATTTCTATCCTCAAGTCCTGAAACGGGTTTTTCATGCGTACTTCCGTCGGTCGCCTGTCAACCACGTAGCACGCGATTTTCTTTTGCTTGGCCGCGTAAGTGGCTAGGGACGAGGTTATCGCTGGCGGTTCCCCTGAGACGCATACCACGTCCGCCCTTGAGACGACGTCTTCGGCGACCTTTATGACCTTCTTCACGTCGAACGGGTCCACCTGCGAAATTATGAACCGCGGTATGCGGATGCCCTTCGTCACGAGTGCCTGTTTGAGGGTCTCGAGCCTCGTTTCGATGTCAAGCTGGGTTCCAACGATGTAGAGGGTCGTCGGGTTGTAGGAGTTCACCAGGTTGTAGAGCTGGCTGAGGGACGGGTCGTAGGCTGACGCCACCTCAAACGTCATGGCGTTCCATTCGAAGAGGACCTTCCTCACGAAGGACGCTGTCTCGTGGACCGCTTCGTCCAGCTGCGTGGGCAAGGCTGGAATGCAGTAAAGGACAAGGCTGAACTGCGGCCCATCCCCGGGTTGAAGCACGAGTTCGTTGTCCGTTCTGCCGCCCTTCACGATGTAGTATTCAAAGCATATTTTCTTAAATGCGCCCTTCATGGATGTTTCTTCTTCGAGCCTGATTTTGCCGATTGTGGTCCTCGTGTACTCCTGCATCCTGTTTATCACGAAGCTCGTAAACGAGTCAACCTCGCGGGGCATCAGCTTAAGGGGCAAATCAACGATGTATGGTTGGCCGATTTTTTGCGGCCTTTCGTTTTGCCCAATCCGCCACTTCCGCAGGAGCGATGGGGTGACCATTATGGAAGCCCTCAAGGACGGGACTAACGCAGCCAGTATAGCCGTGGTCACTGAAAGGATAATGGCAGCTAATCCCCAGTCAGCTGACGCCTTTTCCCTGACCTCAAGGGCTCCTAGTAATGAACTCGAAGCCAAGCGGTACCCGGAGATTCCTGACAGGTACCCTAGGCCTCCTCCGATGATGCCGATTATCGCGGCTTCGGCGACGAACAGCGTCGCGATGTGGGTGGGGTTCAGCCCGATGGCGGAGAGGGACGCTATCTCGTCTCTTCTTTCCTTGACCGAGCCTATCATGGAAACGGCGATGTTGAAAATGACGAGGGTCATCAGGAGGGGAACCATCGCCATCCCCTTCTCTTCCAAGTATCCTCCCATTTCCTCCCTGACGAGTGAGCCGGGATGGGACACGTAGACCTTGTACTCGTAGGTCAAGGCGACGACTTGGCCTATGGCTTCGCAGTCCTCGGGGCTTTTGACCTGAAGTACCACGCGCGACGCTGACGCCTGCTCCAAGGACACGGCTCTGTCGTAGACCAGCACTACGACGACTTCCGAGCTGAGCGGGGCAAGGCTGCCGGTGAAGGGTTCGATGCCGTAGGGAACTATCAGCGAGCCGTCAATGTCCCGGAGGTTGCTCAGTTTTTCGGGGTCGAAGAACCCTCGGATGATGAATTCCTGGTCGAAGATGTAGACCTTGTCCCCGACGTGGACGCCCAGCTCTTCCCTTGACGAGTTGGTCACGAGTATGCCTCTGAGGTCGTCATCCTCCAGGTAGCTGCCCTCGATGATGACGTCGTCGAAGTGCGTAACATTGGCTTCGGCACTCGGAACAATGCCCAGAACGCCGAAAATCGGGAGGCTTTCCCCGGAGGCTACGGTTAGCTGGTCAAGCGGAAACATGAGAGCGATGGGTTCGTTTTCGGCTTTTTTCGATACCGCGGTGACGTTTGGCTGCGTCTCCAGCCAATCTAAAAAGGAGTCGGGAAGCGTGACGAATGGAAGTAGTCCTCCGCCTGATTCGTCCCTGACCAGGACGGCGTCAACGGAGTAAACGGGGCTGAGCTGCCGCACCACCAGACCGTACCCGGGCGAAATCGAGGTCAACGTTATGAAGCCGAAGACCAGCACCATGATGTTGATGAGGCTGAGCGTGGTGCGCAACCTCCTCCTTCTCAGGTTGCGGCTGCTTAGGGAGAAGGCTGTGACGAGGGCGCTTTTAATTTGGATTGAACGGTATTCGCTGGGTTTCTCGCGCCTCAGCTTTGGCGGAATGATGATTGCGGCTTGCCCGATTATCAGAGCGAGAATTGTGATTGAGAAGAACTGGAGCTGGGAAACGAGGTGGCACCCCGGGAAAATGTAATAGAAGAATCCGACAAGCAACGCGTAGAACGCTAGTCCGATGAGCGTGGTAACTGGTAACTCGAGGCTCCTTTTTTTACCAAGTATCTGTAGGACGCTTTTCTTTTCCGAGATGAGGTAGGAGGCAGCCACGGCGACGAACGAATAGAGGAAAAGCAGGGCGATGGCTGACTGAAGGCTGGACTCCGTCAGCGCTTGAAGGAAATCCTTGGTCTTGATGACTGTGAGGTAGGCGTGCCGCGTCTTGGCGAATGACTCCGCGTAGGACTCCTTGTTCAACAAGAGCGTGGCCTCGCTGACGGACGTGTACGAGTTCAGTAGCTCTCGCCTCTCGACGTCGACCAGGAAGCCAGCGTCCAAGCAGTCCTCAAGCTGGTAGAACGTTGTCCCCATCAGGCTCTTCACGGTCTCGATGTTCGAGAGGATGACGGTCTCCTCTAAGTTAAAGTCTAAATATTCGCCCTGGGACAGCCTGAAGTAGCCAGCTTCGCCTTGCACCATGAACCCGTAGGTGAAGCTTTTTTGGGCGCCGGTGTACGGGTCTTCGCCTTCGAAGGCTGCTAAGACGTAGATTTGGACCTTGACGTTCGCCGGGACCACGATGTACCTTTCGTCGAAGCCGAAAACTCCCATGACCCCGTAGTCACCAGGCGAAGCCATCACAACATACGAAATGTAGTTGTTGATGGTCCAGGAGGATACTCCTACCCACTGCGTGGCACTGGTTGACCCTCCTGACGTGGATGCTTGAATGTAGAAGGAAACCGCCTCCGACGGCCTTTTGCTTTCGACGTGCCTCACTTCGCCCTGCATGTAGATGGTGGCGCCCTTTTCGAGGTTGAATTGCTTCGACGACGTTGAGCCGGCTGAAAGCGTCACGCTCCACGTCTGGGGAATGTAGTCCATCCCGGGGGTCTCAGACAGGTCGCACAGGACGACGACAGTGAACGTGCCGGACTCGTAGACGTACAGGTCGAATATTCCGTGCGAGTCAGTCAAAGTCGACATCACGAGGACGCCCCGGTAGGTGACGAGGGAAACGTTCGCCTCCGCAAGCGGTTGACCCTCCTCGTCCATTACTATTCCCGTAACTAACGCGGGAGTCACCGCGTGGGCTGTTCGGATGTGGCTGGCTGGGAAAACAGCTAAGAATGTTACCATGATGGCGAGGACGAGGAAGTCACGTGGATGACGGCGAAAGGCTGCTTCCACCCTTCAAATTCGGTTTTACAATGAATCCCTCTACCGAAAAGGAGTTATATGTTTATTGAGTCTTTCCGAATCTCGCGTTGCGAAAGGTGGCTTCGAACCAGTGTCTATCTTACAGGTACAATTTGAGCAGCTGCCGCTTGTCAAGGACGAAGATGACGACGGCGCTTATCACGAGCTCCACGAGCAAGTAGCCGCCGTTGTAGACCGCTGAGTAGACGACCGGGTTCATGCCCTCAGGCGCGTACATCCAGAAGAACCACAAGCCCGAAACGAAGTGCGCCAGGAACCTTCCGAAGATTCCCACTGCGACGCCGACTACGGGGTACCTTCGGAACAACCCAGCTAGACCCAACGCTCCGAAGGCTAACGGGTAGTCGATTATTGCTTGCACCGGGTCAACGATGTATCCGCCGAGAGCCATGTTCACCAGCCCGTAGACGGCGCCTGCCTCTACTCCTGCCCGCAAGCCCCGTCTTAGGGCAAACCAGATGATAGGCACCATGCCCGCGACGGTTACGGAGCCGCCTTCCGGCAGATGATAGATTGGCGGTAGAATGTCCCTCAGAATCACGGTCAGTGCTACGACGACTGCTCCTTCCGCGAGTACCTTAACGTTCGTCGATTCTTTGCTCATTTTCTTTTCCCTCCGCCAGTATTGTCTGGATCAGGTTCAAAGGGTCGACGGTCCACTCAACCGTCCTC
>CAZOKM010000047.1:0-12392 GCA_964580405.1 uncultured Candidatus Bathyarchaeia archaeon
TGCCTTTCGCGACTTTCCTCCAGACCATTTCGATTTCCCTTGAAACCTTACTCCTAGGCGAATACTCCAGAACAGCTTTGCCGGAAACCATAGCCTTCAGGACTAATTGGTCGTAGGATATTTTTCCAGCCACGTCAACGTCGTTATCTTTGCAGAAAGCTTCAATCTTCTGTGCATTGTCGACGTTTATGTCGTACTTGTTTATGCAAATTACGGGAAAGACTTGAAAATGGTCAAGCAGCTTCAGAGCTCTTTCCATGTCGTGAATCCCTGACAGCGTCGGCTCGACAACTACGACCCCGACGTCGACGCCGCTGAGCGACGCAATAACGGGGCACCCGATTCCCGGCGGCCCATCGTTCAAGACAACCTCGACGCCGTTATCTTCGGCTATGTTCCTCGCGTTCTGCCTGACTATTGAAACAAGCTTGCCCGAGTTCTCCTCTCCGGGGCTGAGCCTCGCGTGTGACATGAAGCCGTACGCCGTCTTCGAAACGTAGGCGTATCCAGAGACTTCTTCTCTGAGCTCCACGGCGCCCGCGGGGCAAACGTAGGCGCACACGCTGCATCCCTCGCAGAGAACCCGGTCAACCTTTAAAGCTTTAATTGCGCCGAACCTGCAGTTTTTTTCGCATTCCCCGCACTTGGTGCATTTCGTCTCGTCTATCGATGCCTTCTTTCCACCTTTGAATTCTTGTGTGCTCATTACTTCGGGTTTCAGGAGCATGTGCAGGTTGGGAGCGTCCACGTCGCAGTCTGCCACGACGACGTTTCCCGCCAGCGCCGCGAAGGAGGCTGTCAGGGTCGTTTTGCCCGTTCCGCCCTTGCCGCTGATGACGGTTATTTGCTTCAGCAGTTCGTCCGCTCCTTGACGTCTTCGAAGAGCTTCTGGAACCGTTCTCTCCACTCGGTCATTTCGAGTGAAAACGGAATGCCCAAGGAGTAGAGCTCAGCGATCCTTCGGCTGTACGGTATCTCAAGCATGACAGGTATCCCCTCTTCCTCGCAGTATTCATGAACCCCCCTGTCTCCGACTCCGGCTTGGTTAACGATTACTCCCAACGGGATTCTGAGCGTTCTCAGGACTTCGACGGCCATCTTCAGGTCGTGCAAGCCAAACGGCGTCGGCTCCGTCACAAGCAGCACGAAGTCGCTTCCGTAGACGCTTGCGACAACAGGGCACGAGGCTCCAGGAGGAACATCAATCAGCACGTCTTCGGTCTTCCCAATCTCTTTCTTCACCGCCCTTATTACGGGCACAGCCATCGGCTCTCCCACGTTGAGCTCCCCATAAACAAGGTCAATGCTGCCAGCGGACCCCTTTTTTACGACGCCTATCTGCCGCCTTTCTTCGGTGATTGCCGCCTCTGGACAAACCAAAACGCACAGTCCGCAGCTGTGGCAGAGTTCGGGAAACACTAGGGTGCCCGAAGCGGTGACGAAAATAGCGTGGTAAAGGCAGTGCTCAGCGCATTTCCCGCAGTGGGTGCATTTGGCGTCGTCGATGGCCGGGGTGAGGGCGTAAACCTTCTTTTCTTCACGAATCTTTGGTTTCAGCAGGATGTACGCGTTGGGTTCCTCAACATCGCAATCTATAAGCTGCACTTTGCCTAAGGCTAAAGCTAAGTTAACAGCAACGGTCGTCTTCCCCGTTCCGCCCTTTCCGCTGGCAACAGCAACTATCAAAAGATGGACCTCAACGTTCCCTTTTCGGCTGAATCACTGCTTGTGGTGCGCGTCGCGGCAGCCTTCCGTAAGTTCCTCGAGCTCGTCCTTAACGCAAGAGGAAACGACGGTTTGGACGGTGCTGGAGTTCGCTCTCAGGACGGCCACCTTCGCTTCCTGGAACTGGCTCAGAGCCCTCGGCCCCATGCCGTAGGTAATCACCACGTCCGGCTTGAGCTGCAGTATGCGGTCCGGGGGGAACCCTGTTCCGCCAAAGTGCTCGCTGGTGTTAGGAACCGTTTTCAGGCTCAGGACTCGGCCTGCCTCGTCCAGTTCTAGGTACGCGAAAAGGGGAGCCCTTCCGAAGTGGTCTGACAGCAGCGAGTTCATGCCCTTGTCCTCAGATATGGGAACTACAATCCTCAATCGGCTTTACACCTCCATATGGTTCAAAATTTTGGGTTCGGTCATCCCTAGCCCCACCTGCCTCCTCGGCCTGCTGGTCCTCCTCTTCCCATTCCGAAGTGCCCATAAACAGTGGGTGAACCCGCCTCCATCAACTCTCCTCTCTGGTACTTCAATACCGCTTCCCTGACCGTCTGCGTTGCCCCAGTTACTACTCGGATTCCGGAGGCAGACAGAGCTTGGTAGGCGTTCGGCCCGACATGGCCTGTTATGACTACTTTTACGCCCTTTCCCGCAATTATTTGTGCGCTTTGTATGCCGGCGCCTCTGGGCTCGGACTGACTCACGTTTGGGATGGCCTCAAACTGCATCGTCTCCGTTTCCACGATGACGAAGTAGGGGCACCTTCCAAAACGCGGGTCGACCACGGCATCCAAGCTGGTTCCAGTGGCTGAAACAGCAACCTTCAACTCTCATTTCACCTCTTCCGTCACGGATTTGTCTACATCGTCTGCTCTTTTTTGTACAAATTCTTCTATTTCCTGCACAATTCCCATGAACGCCTTTGTCGCAGGCGAATCCGTGTGCTCAGTTATGAATGGCAAGCCTTTGTCGGAGTCTTCGCATATTTTTGGGTCGATTGGGATTTTTCCGAGGAACGGCACCCCAAGGTCCCTTGAGATGCTTTCTCCTCCGCCGGCGCTGAATATGTCTACCGCTTCTCCGCACTTCGGGCAAACGAAGCCGCTAAGGTTCTCTATTATGCCTATTACTGGTACATTCAGCTGCTTGGCGAACGTTACGGCTTTTTTGACCACGTCTTTGGAGACCTCTGAAGGAATCGTCACGATGACCACGCCGTCCATCTCCGGCAGATGCTGCATCACGCTCAAAGGCTCGTCGCCCGTTCCCGGAGGCAGGTCGATTAACAAATATTCGAGTTCGCCCCAGACAATGTCGGAAAGGAACTGCCTGATTGCAGTCATCTTCAGGGGACCCCGCCACACGACGGGCATCTCCTGGCTGGGCAAGAGGAAATCCATTGAAACGACCTTGATGCCCAACGGACCCTCAGCCGGAAACGCGCCGGGCGGACCAGCTTGGAGCGTTTGACCCTTCATGCCCATCATCTTGGGGACGCATGGACCGTGAATGTCAGCGTCGAGAATCCCCACTCTTCCGGGGTTGCTGCGTTTGGCAAATGCTATGGCTAGGTTTACTGTCACAACTGTCTTCCCGACGCCCCCTTTTCCGCTGATAACTGCGATTTTGTGTTTAACCTTGTCCATTCTCTCCCTTAGCATGATTTGTTGTTGTTCAAGAATTTGCCTTCCGTCCGCGTTGAAAGGGTGCTCAGGACTGTCTCGGCTCATTTCGGTTTCTCCGAAGCGGTTCGCCCAATAGTTTGAATGATAAACTATATTTATCTGTTTCGTTTAAAAAATAAACAAGTGAATGAGATGGACGACATCGACAGGAAGATAATATCGAATTTGCAGGTCGACGGCCGTGCAACCTACGAGTCTCTGGCGAAGGTAACGGGGTACACCAGCATGGGCGTGAAGAAGAGGGTTGAGAGGCTCCTCGAAAGCGGGGCAATAGAAATCTCGGCTCAGCTCAACCTCAAGCACTTCAACCTTTCCGCAGCCGTCGTCCTAATCGAGACGGACGGACCTGAAACCGTGCAGAGGCTCCTCAAGCGTTTCGAGGACTGCCCCCGCGTGGTCCACATATTCACAACCATCGGCGGCTACAACATCATCGCGCTGGTCGTGGCTGAGGACCAAAAAACCCTTGAAAGCATCTCTATGGAGAAGTGTTCGCTCAGAAGCGAAAAAGGAATCCGCAGGTCAGAATTTTACCCCATAAGAGACATCCATTACTCCTCTTTCATGCACGTTAAAGAGCGGTTGACCAACAGGGACCTGTCCGCTCCGCCGTGCGACGTCGACTGCAGGCCGTGCGAGAGATACAAGTCCGACGGGTGCGTGGGGTGCCCAGCCACGGTCTACTACCGCGGTTCTCTTTAGCCATTAGCAATGCCTTGGACTATGTGGGAGGCGAGAAATTATGAGCCAAATCAGGTTAACGGTCCTCGTCGAAGACACGTTGAGTTCAACCAAAAAGGCTCTAGGCGTGGAAGCCAAGCACGGCTTGTCCATCCTCGTGGAGAGAACCGAACCCAAAAGCTCAGTCTTGTTTGACACCGGCCCATCCTCGACGGTCCTTTTGCGTAACATGGAGAAACTGAAAGTGGAATCGGAAAAGATAGACGCCGTTTTTCTGAGCCACGGTCACTACGACCACTCTGGCGGTCTGCCGGGAATACTAAAAAAGACGAACGGGAACATTCCCCTCGTAGCTCACCCGGACGCGTTTAATCCGAAGTTCAAGATTACCCCGAACCTGAAAAATATTGGGTCGCCCCTCAGCCTTTCGGAGATAGAATCGTTCAGAAACGTCGTCTTGGCGAGGAACCCCGTAACGATTGCCAATGGTATTGCCACGACGGGCGAGATTCCGCGGGTTTCGCCCTACGAAAAGCCCGAAGGCTTCTGGACCGTGAAGAACGGAAGATTCACGGAAGACCTGATGCGGGATGAACAGGCTCTAGTACTGAACCTTAAGGACAACGGCATCGTCGTGATTTCAGGCTGCGCCCACGCGGGGATTGTGAACACCATCAGGCACGCGCTGAAACTGACGGGGGCAAGAAGGGTTTATGCCGTAATCGGGGGGTTCCACCTGAAGGACTCGGACGAAGCAAAGGTCGAAGCGACGGTCAGCGACCTTGCAGAAATTACCCCGCGCCTCGTCTATCCGTGCCACTGCACGGGCGTAAAACCTATACGTCGGCTGGCTGAGGTCTTCGGGGAAAAATGTCTACCTTTGAGGACTGGCGACGTCGTCGAATTATGACTTGTCCCGTTTCTGAACGTTGCCCGAAGGGTCGGGTATAACAGGGAAGGTTTCGCTATTCACTCCGTTTTTTGCTGGTTCTGGTTAGGCTGAGAAACGGAGGGCGAGATGCGTATCGGTCTCCCTTCGATGAGGGCTTGCGCGGTCTTCTTCCTCGCGCTCTGAATGAACCTCCACACCGTTCCCCTGGAGACTCCCATCTTCTCTCCCGCCTCCTCCTGCGAGAGCCCTTCCATGTCAACGAGCCTGAAAGCCTCCAGTTCAGCTGGCTCAAGGAACAACGGGTTTTGGTTTTCCTGAGTTTCGAGGGGATCGAGCCCCGTGACGGGCGACGTGACTCCTAAGATTATTGGTTTGGGCAGTCTTCCCCTTCTTCCGTGCCGGTGTCTGTATTTCAACATTTTTTCTTCTTCGTACGTATTTTATGCCGAAACGTTTATATAATTTTTGTGCATTATCACATAATTAATTGTGTGCATAGACACAAAATAAAAATTTGGAGGTGTAAAAATATGTCTTGGAGAGGACAAGGAAGAAGCGGAAGAAACAACGGACCCTATCCCGGAAGAGGACCCTTCAGCTATCTGCCGCCGTGGCAAAGGCCAGGCTGGCTGTACGGTAGAGGAGCCTGCTGGTGGCTCTACCCACAGAATCTTCAGCCAATCACCCCACCGAATCCAGCAACCTTGCCGCCGGCTTCAACTCAGCCAGTCTTTCCCGCCGTGCCCTTAACGTCTGCATTGCCGAAGGAGCAGGAGAAGCAGGTGCTGGAGCAGCAACTCGGGTTCTTGGAGGCGCGTCTGGAGGCCATCAGGAAGAGACTTGACGAACTGAGCAAATAGTTACCGCATAAATACTTCCCAAGGAAGATTGATTCGAGATGGACAGAAGTTTCGAGACCCGATGCCCCACAACGGCACTATAATATTGAACTCACAGCCAAACAAAAAAGAACTTGCATACAAAACAATTATTTGTTTTCTGCTTTACTCAACCGTTTACCTGTGCCTTCTGCGGCTTTTAAACGGGCGGGCTTCGGACAGCTCCCACGGTATCTGGATGTGCGTCTTTTCGGAGAGGTTGTTCCTCGTGTTGACCTCCGCGATTTCCTTATCCACCTTCACGGCGCGGTTGCCTCTGCCCACGTTCAGCCTCAGCGAGCCTTTTACGAGCGTCGTGTAGCCGCCATTTATTTCGACAACCTCGCCTGCTTTGAACATGCGTATCTGGTCGTCCCACAGGGTCAGGATGACGGAGGCGGTTTCGTCGCCGACGATGGCTTCGGCGATCCAGTGCTGTCGCCGCATGTCCCTCTTGGATGGAATCCCCCTGGAAGAGCCGATGCTCATGATTTTGACGGTCAGGTTCAGGTTCTGCAGGTTAGGAATAAGATTGGCGACTTTGGTTTGCTCTTGGAATGACACGCCCACTTCGAACACTTCGAAATCCTGTAGGGGTATCTCCCTATTAAGATAAATGGTAAGACGGCAAGGCTCGGAGTTCACGGCTCGAAAGAGGCGACGTAGTCGGTCCGTTTCTGCCTGACCTCAAGGACTATGTCCTTCGCCTTCTTGAAGGCCGCGTCCGCGTCGCTCTGTGAGACATCGCCGAGGTCGAAGGCGTCCACCAACCTCTGGTAGATGTCGGGGTTCGACAGACTCGAGTTTTTGAGCCTCTGGAAGAGGTAGGTGAAGTCGAACCGTTCGCCCTCAAGGTTGGAGAGAAGCCAGACGTAGTTTTCGAGCATGCTGATCGAGGCGCGGAACAGGTAGTGGGCTGCCTCCTCGTACAGGCTGTCGTTGATTAAAGTTGATGCGCGGGACTGCATGCCATTGAGGAAGCTGCTCCTGCAGTAGTAGTTGAGGTCGCTTTTGACCTTGGCGTGGATGGACTCGACCTTCTTGGAGTTGTCCTCAACGAAGTCGTCGACGTTCTGCCACAAGTCCGAAACGCTGCTCAAAACGCCTTCCGCGTCCTGCCTGCTGAGTCTGTCCAGCCCAGCCATGTCCAGGTAGTCCTCGTAGAACTCATTGTTTCCAAGCCTAATAGTCGCGGACTCCAGCGTCCTCAGGTAGCGGCTGTTCGAGTAAGGCTTCCTCGAAACCTCCAGAAAAATCCTCATAATCGATGCGAGGCTGTAAACGGCGCTGACCTTCGCGCTCTGATAGTCGCTCCTGTTGAGTGCTGCTGTGACCCTGCTCAGGTAGGTGTCAGCCTGCATGACATAGTCCGCGATCCGCATCTCAACCCGCTCAATCGAGTAATAATTCTTCGCCATCAGGCTTTTGGCCACGGCGAATTTGCCGCTGCGGTCGAACAGGACCTGAGCCTCGTAGAGCTTCTGGTCGATCTCGGGGGGAATCTGCCTCAGAACCCACTTGGCGGGCACGTAGTCCAAGTCGATGAAGACGTCTTCGAGCTCGGCGCGTTCCACGTACTCGTAGCCGAAGTCCCTCCCGTCCACGATGAGCAAGTCGACGTCGCTGCTCAGCGAAGCGTCCCCCCGGCTCCAGCTCCCGAAGAGTCCGACGCCGATAACGGTGTCTCGGGACTCCAGGTCCTTCAGCAGTCCCTCAAGGACCTCACGCGAGTTCTCAGGCAACCTTTCCAAACCGTTTCCCCCAAACAACCCCTAATTACCCGCAATGCCCTAATATAAATATCTGGGACCAACGACGGTGGGAAACCATTCCTTTCGACGAAAAACTTCGACAATACAATTGGTGCTGAAGAAACGTTGACAGCGGACGGGAAAACCGAAAGGCTTATATATTAAGACAAATCCTAAGAGAAGGACACGAACTGATGAACTTTCCTCGATTCTGAACTTTCGTGAGGAATCGTGTTTTGCGAGGTTCTTAGTCAATAAAACCAGACCCCGTTTACCGTTTAAGGGTGGAGAAAAAATTGGAAAAGAAGAAGAATCAAACGACGCCCCAGCAGATGATGGTCAACAAGTGCCCAGAGTGCGAAAGCACTAACCTTGTTCACGACTACGACTCGGGCGAAACCATCTGCGGAGGCTGCGGACTCGTCATCCAAGACGTCATGATGGACGAGGGACCGGAGTGGCGGGCGTTCACGCAGGAAGAGAAGGAGTCACGAAGCCGAGTCGGCATACCGACCTCTTACTCAGTCCACGACAAGGGACTCTCAACCTCAATCGACAGGATAGACAGGGACGCGTTCGGACGAAAACTCCCACTGTCAACCAGGCTCCAGATGTGGAGGCTCAGGAAGTGGCAGATAAGGTCCCGCGTCCACTCGTCAATCGACAGGAACCTGGCCCAAGCCATGACCGAGCTCGACAGGCTGTCCGACAAGATCTCGGCGCCAGCAGCCGTCAAGGAAAAGGCAGCACTCATCTACCGCAAGGCTTTGGACGAGGGACTCGTCCGCGGAAGGTCAATCGCCGCCATCGCAGCGGCTTCACTCTACGCCGCCTGCCGGACGACGGGCACGCCGAGGAACCTACGGGAAATCTCGGAAGCAAGCCTCGTGAACAAGAAGGACGTCGCACGATGCTACAGATTACTGCTGAGAAGCTGGACTTCCACATGCCGATTGCCGACCCGCTCATCTACCTGACGAAGATTGCCCAAAGGTCCAACATCTCGGGACAAATCCAGTCCGACGCAGCGAAGATCATCAACGTCGCGAAGAGCATGCACGCCTCAGCGGGGAAAGACCCGATGGGGCTCGCAGCCGCAGCTCTCTACATCGCCTGCAAGCAGGCGGGCGAAAAGAAGACCCAGAAGGACATCGCCGACGCCGCGGGCGTGACCGAAGTAACCGTGAGGAACCGCTTCAAGAACCTGAAGAGGCAGCTAAGGCTCGAACTACCAGACTAGCCAGCCTTAAGCTTACCCATTTTCTTTATTCTATCCGAATATTGGCAGTAATTATTCATAGTCTAGCGTCAGCATTCGGAAGGTCTGCAGCCTCGGAACCTTCGCAACCACGTATTCCCCGTCTTGTCTGAACGGAACGTCCTTTCCTTCGGGCTGGGACAGCATTTTTTTGGGTCTGCCTTTGACCCTGACTCTCAGTTTAATGCCGTTAACGGGTATGTTCGGCGCCCCGATTTCGGATTGGAAGTTGACTACGTTGATGAGGTACCTTCTCTCGTCAGGCTTGTGGAACACGACGACCTCGGCGCATCCGGGAGCTGACGCTTCAAAGGAGAATGGCTCTTTCGCCAAGAACCTCACGATGCTAGCAAGGACCTTTCTGTGCTTGAGCGATTTAGTGGCGAATGTCTCTGTCGCCGCCGACGACCATAGTATGCTGCCTTTCCCGAACTTTTTGTGGATTACCGCAGGAAAACGCGTGCGGGCTCCCGGCGGGTTGGAGTGGATGGACGCGAACCTCGAGTCGTCAGGGTTCGTGTATGGAAGCACAAGTGTCGCTAGAGCACCATCGTCTGGTCCTTGCTTAACCTTGATTTGTGTGTCCGAGATTGACAGCGGATGCTCCCTCGTGACTTCTGGGAAGTGCTTTTTCCCCTCCGCCGTCGGCGCGACGTACGTCGTCTTTTCTTGCGTCTCCTCCAAGCCTGAAACGCCCAGCAACTCGGACAGCTTCGACCTCAGCGAGAACTTGCTCGCGTACACGCTTCCACCCGCTGCTACGTAATTCTTCACGGCGTCCGCCTCCTCGTCGGACAGCTTCAGAACGTTCGGCAGCATCACGAGTTGATGGCGCTGCAGCTCGCTAAGGTTCCTATTAGTTATAACACCAAAAGGAATGTGGCCGGCTCTCAGGGTCTCCGCGCAGCCCAACGCAGCGTCCAGGTGCGGCAGAGTCCAAGCGTACTCCTCGAGGGCCTCGGGCGAAGCCTGCCTTCCGTTCTCGGCGAAGTTCATCTTGGAGTCGAGGCTGAAGTAGACCGCCACGTCCTGGCACAGTTCCCCGCCCAGAAACCGTTCGTACTTCCTTATTTTGTCATAGACGCCTCCTATAGTTCGATACCTCCTCTTTTCCAGTGTGCCCGTCGGGTCCATCGCGTCGATAATCAGGAAGGCGCCATTGTGGGCGACGGTCAGGAAGGCTTGGGCTTCGATCAGCTCCTTCGGCTTCACCGTGGTATGGTCGCTCAGCCGCGGGAAACAGATAGAAGTCGAGAACGCGAATGGCATGTATCGCGTGGTGTTGAGGAAGAGCTTGCAGACGAAGGACTGCTGGAGGGCTCCGCCGTAGAAGTCGCCATCGACGAAGTCGCACTGCTCCGCCAGAGCCGAGTTCACGCCGTACCTCCACGGTCCGGGCAGGGTCGAGGTTTGGTGCTCAACCGTGGCTTCGGGCTTGAACCCCTTGACAGCGGAGGTAGCCATCGCGGCGAACTCGGTGAGCCACTGCTCCCGCTTCTTCTGGAACTTGAGCCAGTGGGGGTCGTCCCAGTTGACTATCGTTGAGAGGCTTTCCCCCTCTTCGCGGGCGAACCTTTCCCTGCAGCTCGGGCAGTAACAGACGGCGGGCCAGAACGTCATGTCGAAGAAGACGCCCTCGAACTCGTAGCCCCGGCACAGCTCGCCGATTTGGTCCAAGACGAACCTTCGGTACCCCGAGTTCGGGCAGAGGACGCCGTAGCGCCCGTCCTGTCCTCGTTTCTGCCTCGAAGTCTGCCCGTTCAGGTCGATTATGCGCCACTCGGGGTGCTGCTCGTACGCCCAGTTGTTGTAGATGAGGCTGTAGTAGACGACGACGTCGATGCCCGCTTTGTGGCACAGCTTAATCACGGAGCCGAGGAAGTCCCTTCCGTTGAGCCCCGTGTGCATGTGACCCGTCTTCGTCGGCCAGTAGCAGTAGCCAACGTGCGAGTTCGCGTAGACCATGGCCGACTTCACGTTCGCGAGCTTCAGCATCTCCACGTACTTTTCCGGTTTAAGCTTCGAGAGGAACCTTGGGTCCCAGTCCTCGACGTGCATGTCCACGAGATTCCGCCGGTAACTGCTCCTGAACCACTCTTTGCCCCTCATAGCCATCCCTGCTCGATAGACATAATTCTTCGAGAAAACTATTAAGACTTCCACTCGACCTTACGGGTCGTTCACGCAAACGGAAACGCTTCGTCGAAGAACGGTTTACTTCTTTTCGTCCGGCTTTTTGGTTTCTGACCTGTCTTCTTCGAGCTCCAGGACGACGGGTCCGGTGTAGCCGCAGTCGTAGCACACGTACTGCTTGGGCATCAGCCACACGTCGAACTTGCTCGAAAACTTGATGTTCGCGCTGCCGCACTTGGGGCAGACGTCGACCTTCACGGCTTCTTTATTCTTGGTTCTGGCTTTGCCGTTCGTGGAACGTAACCTTCTGGCTTCCTTTGCCGTTCGGGGCTTCTTCGGACAGTTACTGCACTTCGATGTTCTCTTTCGGATATCCCGTCTGGACGAGGAACGTGTTCACATTCTCCCGCTGGTCGCCCTGCAGGAGAATCTGGCCGTTCTTCGCCGTTCCGCCGCACGCGCAGTAGGACTTCATTTTTTTCGCAAGCTGTTTCAGATCCGTTTCTTTGCTGTCCAGTCCCTCGATGATGGTCATGGCTCTGCGGAATTTCCTTGTTTCCGTGCGCACAAAAATTTTCTGCTGCTCTTTGCTGATTTCGCCACAAACACAAATGTCCTTCGGAAGCCCGCATATCGGACAAATTTCAACCATTACTTTTTTCTAGGCTCCTTGTATGGCTGAAAACAACATTCAGTCCGGGCGTATTTAAGACTTTAGGAGCCTTTATTCATGCACATTCCATGGGAGAAAAGGGGCTAAATGAACAAGAATCCGGCTTTTTATGCCCACACATCAACTGGTTCAAAGCACTCTTCAACATTGATTATGCGTCGGGAGCGGTTACGCCTTGATTTTCTTCAGTAGCCAAGCCATGTTCTGGCCGAACCGTTTGACGGTGTTGACTCCCTCCTCGTCCTTCAAAACATCACCCTTCGCGCGTCCGAAGGCCACGTTCCAGTACGTCGAGCCGGGGACAACCATCTCTTGAATCATGAAGAAGTACATCAGCTGGGCGAACGTGAAGTTCTGACCAGCCCGGCGCGCCACGACGATGGGCCCGCCGACCATTCGGCTCAGCGGCTTCCCGTGCTTGGGGTAGAACCTGCTGATGAAGGCGACGATTTGCGGCGAAGCCGCGCCGTAGTAAACTGGGGAAGCCAGAATTAGTCCGTCTGCCTCCAAGACCTTGGCGTAGACCTCCTCGAAATCGTCCTTGAGGCGGCACCTGTCGGTCTTCGAGCAGCCTCCGCATCCGTCGCAGGGCTTAATCTTCTTGTCTGCTAGGCTGATGAGCTCGGTCTCGATTCCCTCCTTCCTAATTTCCTCTAAAGCAATATTGGTCAAAATTTCGGTGTTCCCGCCCTTCCTCGCGCTGCCGACTATACCTACCACTTTCAATA
>CAZOKM010000048.1:0-12355 GCA_964580405.1 uncultured Candidatus Bathyarchaeia archaeon
ACTCGGGACGACCAGCGAGGGCATAGACCAGGCCGAGGACAGGTCGAAGTTCAGCGCCCTTTTAGACAAACTCGGGGTGCCGCAGCCGAAGTGGAGCAAGCTCACGACGCTTAAGGAGGCTGAAACGTTCGCCACAGAAATCGGGTACCCCGTTCTGGTCCGACCGAGCTACGTTCTTTCGGGCTACGCGATGAGGATTGCCCAGAACGTGGGCGAGCTGAGGGACTACCTTGAGCTCGCGACGACGGTTTCGCGCGAGTACCCCGTCGTTATCTCGAAGTTCGTTTCGGGAGCCAAGGAGGTGGAGGTGGACGGCGTCTCGGACGGCGAAAGCACCCTGATCGGCGCGGTCATCGAGCACGTTGAGCAGGCAGGCGTCCACAGCGGCGACGCCGTCATGAGCATCCCGCCCCAGAGCCTGAGCAGCGACATCGTGAAAACGATTGAAGATTACTCGCGAGAAATCGCCAAAGCCCTCCGAATCAGGGGACCGTTCAACATCCAGTACCTCGTCAAGGAAGGCGGAGTCTCAGTCATCGAATGCAACCTCAGGGCTTCAAGGTCGCTGCCCTACGTGAGTAAGACGCGGGGGGTCAACCTGATAGAGGTTTCGACCGCCATCATGCTGGGCAAAACGCTCCGCAGCATAGGAATCACAAAGCTGAAGCCCATCCCCCACGTGGGCATCAAGGTTCCCCAGTTCAGCTTCATGCGGCTGACGGGCGCAGACCCGATTCTGGGCGTCGAGATGCTGAGCACAGGCGAGGCGGCGTGCATCGGCGAGAACTTCGCTGACGCGCTGCTTAAGGCGCTTCAGTCGGTCGAGTTTGAGATGCCGGAGGAGGGCGGTTCGGTTCTCATCACGGTGGGCGGAGAGCAGATGAAGAAGAAGGTCGTGCCCCTTGCGAGGAGCCTGAGGGATTTGGGCTTCAGCATCTACGCGACTGACCACACGGCTGACGCCATCAGGAAGGCTGGGTTGGATAACGTAACAATCTTGCACAAGGTGAGGGAGGCGGCGAAGAAGCCCAACATCGTCGACTACCTGATTGAGAGAAAAATTAACCTTGTCATCAATATCCCGTCTGCAAACTCCACTGGCGTGAAGTCCGAAGTTCTGGAGGACGAGTACACGATTCGGAGGCTGGCGGTCGAGTTCAACATCCCCGTCGTTACCACACTGGAGCTGGCCTCAGCGCTCGTGCGGGTCCTCAAGTACCGCGCTTCGGGGGAGTCCGTGACGAAGTCCCTCAACGAGTACATGAAGGACCTGCCGTTCAACTACTGGTGACTCAATAAACGGACCATTAGTTATTGTGCTGAATTATTGTACAAAACATCCAGTGTAGATTCTATTTTCATTACTGGCGAACCATAATTTTAGGATAGGTTGGCTCCGCAGTTCGGGCATTTGGTGCTGTTCACGGGTATTACGCTTCCGCAGTACCTGCACTTGGTCGTAGCTATTTCCCTCGTTATCCGTTCCACTTCTCTGAATTCCACGTTTTTTGGTGGTTCAGTCTTCTCGGACCCGGCCATGATGACGAATCCGTTGCTTATTGTGAAGACTACGTCCCGTCCGACGCGGATTGCTGTTAACTCCTTTTCTAACGCGTCGACCGTCATGCCCATGCGCGAAGCGAGTTCTGCGAGAGAAATCGTCCCGTACACTTTGAGGAAGCCGATGATTCGGTCTTGCTGTTTTGCTCTCTTGTTTATCGACGCGCTCTGGATGTAACCCCCAATCGCAATTAAAACTATTACGGGAACGAAATTGATGAGCAAGCTCTGGATACCTTCGCTAGTCAAAATCCAGTCGGCAAAAAAGTCGGGCGCGTTGAGGGCTGGAATGAAGAACTTGAAAATGAAAACGTAGGCGAAGGCTATACCTCCTATCGCCTGAATAACTTTACCCACAGTCGCCATGGGACCCTGACCAGTCTCCCTGTTCACCGTCGGACCCTGTTTCACTGCCAATCTGCATCACCAGTGTCAAGCAATCTCAAAAATTATTCAAAATAAGGAAATAAATGTTGTGTAGCGCGATTCTCGCGAGATTAGTTGCCTACCGCTCTACGGACGCGGCGCTTCTATTTTCGTGCTTCTCCAACCTTATTACGTGGTCGGCCTTCTCCGCAAAGGCTTCGCTGTGGGTGACTGCGATGATCTGCTCAACGGTCTTCAGCCTCGAAAGCGACTCGGCGAGTCTGTCTATCGAGCCATCCTCCCTTCCAAGGCTTTCGGTCGGCTCGTCCAAGAAGAGCATTGGAAGCCCGTGCCCCGCCCTCCACTGCATGATGAGCTGCCCCAAGCCCAGACGGTAGGCGAAGGCCAGCTGCGTCCTTTCGCCGCCTGAAAGGTTCAGGGAGCTCCTTTCTTGCCCTTTTTCGCCCTCAACCATCGGAGTATAATCCTCATCAATCTTTACAGAAACCGCAGCTCCTTCGGCTCCCGAAAGCTCGTCGAGGAACTGCTGCACGACCCTCTCGAGGTACCTGACGAATTCGCCCCTCAGCTTGGGTTGGATGCTCCGGTAGGACTGGCGGATTTCCTGGGCGAGGGACACGGCCTTCTTGACTTTCTCGAGTCTTGACGTTTTTTGTTCAGCAATCTTGAGCCGTTCCTCAAGCGCCTGAAGCCTCTTCTGGATTTCCCCCCTACTTGTTTCGTTGGCTTGGGCTTTGTGCCTGAGGTCTGAAAGCATCTCGTAGGCTGCCTTGTTTTCCGCCTCCGCCTTCTCCAGCTCAGACACGTCGAACTCCTTGATTCTTGAGCGAAGCGCCGTTAGCTCGGCGTTGACTGATGTTTCGTCGTTTCGGCTTTGGCCAAGTCTTCCTTGGGTGTCGACGAGGCTTTTTTTCTCTTCCTCAATCTGCCCCGAAACTTCTTCCATTCGGGTTTGGTTCGTCTGAAAATTGTGGATTATGGCTTCGATGATGTTGTGGATGCTTTCGTGCTTCCCAGTCGCGTCCTCGAGGACTGTCAGCTGCTGCTTGCTGTCCGCGACTTCCTTGTACAGCCTCTGCATCAGGTTTTCCTTGTATTCTGGGCTGAGAACCTGAAGGCACAACGGGCAAGTATTTTCCTTAACAAGGTTCGTTATCCGCTGCGTCGACCTGCTGATGTCGCCCTTGAGGCTTTCTTCGCGACCCAGGTTCCCAGTGATTTCGCCCGTCAACGTCTGCCTGTAATTCACCAGCTGCTCAACTGTGAGCTCAGGCGGCAATCCGATTTCTCGCAGTTTGCCCTTGGAGGAGTTCAGCTGGGAGTTCAGGTTGTCGAGGCGTTTCTGCGACTCCTCAACCCTCTTTGTCCGTTTCTCTATCTCCTCATTCAGCCTAACGGACGACTGCTGAATGCCCGACAGTCTCGCCTGAAGGCTGGCTTCCTCCCTATGTAGTTGCTCGTTAGCCCTCCGGACAGCCTCAAGGGTCTTCAGCCTCTCCGATGTCTGCTGGGACTCCTTTTCTGCTTCTAATAGTCTAGTTTTGGTTTCTGCGAGCTCGTTCTCGTTCGCTTCGAGCTCCTTGACGGCGTCGTTCCTTCTGGATGCCAACTCGCCGATTCCCACGACGTCGGCGTCCATCTGCAGGATGCCCGACTCCTTTTCGAGCCCCGCGATGACGGGTCTCAGGTTCGTCCATGCTGCCTCGTAGTCGGAGAGTCCAAAGAGCTCGTCGAGCTTTTTTTGCCTCTCGGAGGGCGTCATGTTGAGGACGTCCTTCAGGTGCTCCTGCCGAATCCACACGATTTCCCTGAAGATGTCTCTGTCGAACCCCGTGACCGAAGCCAGCTGCTCCGCGACCGCTTCGCCCTTCATTTCAGCCATGACCTTGCCTTCCTCTAGAAACTTGAGTTGCTCCATGTCTTGGCTGATTCGGTCGTTCTGCCTCCTCAGGGCTCTCTGGATAGCGTACTCCTTCCCGTTCTTCGTGAACTTCACGGTCACCTTACCAAAGTCCGCGTCTTCCCTAAGCAAGTAATCGTAGCTTCGTCCGATGGGTTCGCCAAAAAGCGCGAAGTCGACGGCGTAGAGTATACTCGATTTTCCCGTGCCCAACCCGCCTACGAGGCAGTTAAAGCCGTCGCTGAACTCGATTCGGGTGTCCGCGTGGCTTCTGATGTTCTCGAGCTCGACGCTTTCAATCTTCACCGAAGGCTCCCTCCAGAAGCGACGTCGCCTTCACATCGTCCCCCTTGACCAGAAGCTGAATCAGGTCGAGTGCCAGATGGGCGTTCCTCTCCACGTCGGACTCCTTGTACCTCTGGGCGAAGTACTGGCGGAAGTACTCGAACGACTTGGCCTTCAGGTCCTTCATCTCGCCCTCGAAGATGGAACGAATCGTCTCCTCGGGGATGTCCGTCTCCCTCAGGTCGTTCAGGACGTGCACCAAGAGGGCCTTTTCCGCGGCGCCCCTAATCATGGCAAGGTCAACTTGTCTCCTGCTGGACTCCATAGGTAGGGTTCCCTTCAACGTCGGGACGATGACGGCTTCGGGTTCATCCGCCTCCTTCACCATCTCGGCTGCCATTTCGGTGATTTTCTGTGGCAATAGACCAGAATAGTCTTTCTCCAGAATCTTGAATCGACGGGGAGTCTCGAGCTTTACCCTCGAAACGCTGAAGTTGTTCTTCTGCCTGACCTCGACGTGGTAGAACCCTTTCTCCGTCGCTGCATCCTCAGAGCTCACCGTCTCGGTTGAGCCACTGTAAACAAGCATCGCCTTTTTGAAGGGGAACTGCCAAGGCGCGTGAAGGTGCCCACCTGCGTAATAGTCAAATCCGCTGGGGACATAGTCGGGCGAAGCCTCAGCCATGTACGGCGACAGCCCCTTCATGATTTCAGGCACGTCGAGGGCCATGTGGAACACGAAGACATTGAAGGCGTCAGGCCGCGGCTTGGGCTCGTTCACCTCGTAGAACTTGGGCAGCTGAGCCTCCGTGCGGAAGCGAGACCTGTAGTTCGGGATGCCGTACACGTAGCAGTCGTCGTTGCTCCAGCACGCGCCCCTGTGCCTCGGCAGATAATGAATCAGTCCCGCGCTGTCGAGGGGAAAAAGAATCGTCCCCGTTAAAACGTTAGGAGCAGCATCGTGAGAGCCATCAACGGCAAGAACGGGGATGCCGGCGTCTCTGAGTCTCGTGAAGTTCCTGACTGCGCTCTCAAGCGTCACATTGGAGGGGCGGGCTTGGTGAAAAATGTCCCCCGCGACCACCATGAAGCTGGGCTTGAGCTCAATCGTCCTGTTCACGACCTCGCGGAAAGCCCTGTCGAAGTCCTCCCGCCGGACGGCCAAGTTGTACTGCTCGTAGCCCAAGTGCAGGTCCGCGACGTGGACGAAGCTGAACGGCTTCATGGCTCCTCTCCACAAATAGTTCAATGTTCACCCATATAATCGTAACAACCTTAAACAAGACATTCGTAAGAAATTTGCGCACCAAAACAACAGAAAAATTGCAATGCAAATCAGATAGTGCCTTCGCGTTTTGACACTCAAACCAAAAAGACTGTTGACACTCAAATATTGTTGAACAAATCAGATGACCATTCCGAAGAAACAGCGGAAACACAAAACCAAATAAACATTTTAAAAGAAACAATAAGCCACAAACATTCTTCCTGAATTGAGGCTTGGTGAAGCGGTATATGGTAAAGTTTGGTCTGGATTTGACGATTTGGCCATGGGAATACGCCGCGTTCAAACAAATCATCGAGACAGCGGGGCTCGCGGAGAAGCTGGGGCTCGACTCTGTCTGGATGTCGGACCACCTCATGTACACGGTTCCCAGCAAAGGCTCACTCGAAGCGTTCGCGTCGCTGTCCGCAGTGGCCGCAACCACTAAAAAGATTACAATTGGGACGAAGGTCGTTTGTGCACCATTCCGCCACCCCGCCCTCATCGCTAAGGCGGGAGCCACGCTTGACATCATCTCGGGCGGACGCTTCGTCCTCGGAATCGGAGCAGGCTGGCTTAGAAAGGAGTTCGAAGCCTTCGGGTTCCCGTTCGAAGAGAGAGCCAGCATGACGCGCGAGTCCGTGAAGATGGTGAAGATGCTGTGGGAGGAGCCCTCGGTCGACTACGACGGAAAATTCTACCAAATTAAGGATGGCACCTGCCTGCCCAGACCAATGCAGAAGCCCCACCCGCCCATCTGGATCGGAAGCTCAGGGCCGTACATGCTGAAGCTGACGGCCGAGCTGGGAGACGGCTGGGTCATACCGAACCCGACAGTGGACGAGTACCGACAGAAGCTGGAAACCATACGGAACCACGCGAGAAAAGTCGGAAGAAAAGGCGAACAGATCGAGGCAGGATGCTACACTTACGCTAGCATTTCGCCAAAATCCGAAGAGGCTTGGAAGACGGCTGAGGAGCAGATTCTCCCAGAAAGAAGAAGGGCGTTGAGGCTGAACCTGAGATTGAGGGACATCGGCGAAATCTGCATTGTCGGAGACCCCGACGAGTGGATAAGTAGAATCGAAGACTACGTTAAGGCGGGAGCAGAGCACATAATTGTCAAAATTGTCCCAACGACCCGCGAGAACATTCATCTTTACGCGGAAAAGGTCATCCCCTACTTCAGACCAAAATAAATAGGACAAGGAAGATTTTATTCGAGAAGACTCATGAAGAAGCTCGGCTTAATCGTGAATCCCATCGCTGGAATGGGCGGCGCAGTCGGACTGAAGGGAACCGACGGCAAAGAAATCCTAGAAAAGGCAAGGGTTCTAGGCGCGAACACGGTTGCGCCTAAAAGGGCGAAGCTGTTCCTTTCTGTCCTGAAGCCAGCGAAGGACGAAATCCTCATCGTTGCAGCTGCGGGGATGATGGGAGCCTCCGAGGCTCAAAGCACGGGATTCGAATACAGAGCCTTCGGCGAAGTAAAGGACGAAACAAGCGCCCAAGACACCATGAACGCAGCCAAGATCATAATGGATGAGGGCGTGGACTTGCTTGTCTTCTGCGGAGGGGACGGAACAGCCAGAAACATGATGGACGCTGTCGGCACCCAAGTTCCCATTCTGGGCGTACCCACGGGCGTCAAGATGCACAGCGCGGTGTTCGCGTTCAACCCCGAGTCGGCAGCCAGCACAGCGTACCGTTTCCTCTTTGAGGGGCTTCCTCTGAGAGAGGCCGAGGTCATGGACGTGGACGAGGAAGCCTTCCGAGGCGGGCGGGTCTCAGCGAGGCTCTACGGCTATGTCACGACCCCGTACGAGCCGAATCTGATGCAGGGCACAAAGGTCGCCAGCCCCCAGACGGAGGATGAGTTGCGGAACCAAGCCGCCATAGCCATCTACTTCATCGACAAAGTCATGGCTCCCAAAGTCACGTACATCGTCGGCCCAGGAACGACTACTCGGACCATAACTGACCTTCTCGACCAGAAGAAGACGCTCCTCGGGGTGGACCTTCTACGCGACAGAAGGATCGTCGCCCACGACGTGAACGAGAAGGAAATCCTGAAAAGAATCCAGAACAAGGACGCCAGAATCGTCGTGACGCCGATCGGAGGGCAGGGCTTCATTTTCGGCAGGGGAAACCAGCAGATCAGCCCGTCCGTCATCAGACAGGTTGGAATAAAGAACATCATCGTGGTCGCCACTAAAAGCAAGCTGCGGCAGCAAAGGAGCCTGAGGGTCGACACTGGAGACCCCTCTCTGGACGAGGAAATACGCGGGAAAATCAACGTGATAGCGGACTACGGAGAACAGTATTCGATGACAGTCGCATAAAAAAACCGTCAGAAAACATGGATACAAAAATTGTCCCTAAAAAAAGGCAAAATACTACGAGACGCTCTAAACACCATAGATAGTTTCATTGACCAAGCATCCAGATGAGCCTTCGCGTTCGACGGAAAAAGAGGCTTAATTGCATAGTTACGCATTGAATATATTGAAAACAGCGAATTTTACATAAATCAACAGTCCCATCAAACAGTTTCTAATTGCATTGTTCATTTTTTTGGTCCAAAAAAAACCGAAAAAAAGGATATTTCGGACAATTGTGGTTTAGGACAATTTTATTATCCATGTTTTAACGGTTTTTGTGGCAGCCTCAGCGAATCCGCGAAAAAACGTATAGGCATAATAAAACATAAATAGGCGCTGTGGCGTATGCCAGAAAACGTGTATCATGGCTTTAGATTCTTTATCAACGTCTTTCACCGATTTTCTTATGAGGGAGGAGACGCATGGCAAAAATCGTGAATAGACAGGAATTACTTGATAGCGCTTCCTCGCCTGCAAACAGGAGGGCGCGGGAAACCGTCCTAGACGCTGTTGAATTTCTGCTTGACGCAGTTGACCCTAGAAAGGTCGTAAAGTCCAAAGTTCAGGTAAAAAATGATATTTTGTCTGTTGGTGGAGAATCGTTTAACCTCTCGTCCTTCAGCAACATCTTCGTGGTCGGCGGAGGAAAAGCCAGTGGCTTCATGGCGGAAGCCCTTGAAGAAATTCTCGGAGACCTTATTAACCGTGGCTTGATAATCGTCCCGAAAGGGATTTCAAGCAAGTACAGGACAAAAAGGATAGCATTCATTGAAGCCAGCCATCCCATACCTGACGAAAGCAGTGTCGAAGCAGCACAAAAAATCATGAACCTAGTCAGTAGCGTTAAAGAGGACGATTTGGTCATTTGCTTAATTTCAGGCGGAGGCTCAAGCCTCATGGCTCTGCCTAGGGCGGGCATCACCATCAGGGACGAGCAGAAGGTCACGGATTTGCTTCTGAAGTGCGGAGCCACAATCAACGAGATGAACACGGTGCGGAAGCACGTTTCAGCCTTCAAGGGCGGGCAGCTCGCGAAGGCAGCCTGCCCAGCGACGGTTCTGGGGCTCATGCTGTCCGACGTCCTCGGCGACCCCTTGGACGTGATAGCCTCAGGCCCGACAGTTCCCGACTCGTCGACCTTCAAAGAGGCGAGAAAGATTCTAGAAACATACGACGTGTGGGAGAAGGCGCCGGGCTCAATAAGAAAGACTTTGTCCGACGGAGAGAAGGGCTTAATCGACGAAACTCCGAAGAAAGGCGACCCAACATTTGAGAAAGTACACAACTTCGTTGTAGGCAACAACCGTCTAGCATGTCAAGCCGCAGTCAAAGCCCTAGAAAGGTCTGGATTAAAGACGTTATTTCTCTCGTCGTATCTGGAAGGCGAGGCACGAGAAGTCGGAACCGCACTCAGCGCACTGGCAAAGGAAGCCCTTGCCTCGAGCAACCCACTGCCTCCACCGCTCGGGATCGTAGTTGGGGGCGAAACGACGGTCACGGTCTCCGGAAGCGGCAAGGGTGGACGTAACCAGGAGCTCGCCTTGGCTTCGTCGCTGAAGATTGATGGATTGGATAATGTCGTGATTGTCTCAATCAGCACGGACGGCGTTGACGGACCGACCGACGCTGCCGGAGCCTTTGTTGACGGGGACACGATGAAGAACTCTAGAGGAATCGGGCTGGACGCAAGACATTACATGAAAAACAACGATTCTTACGGGTTCTTTTCCCGCGTAGGCGGGCTGATACGCACAGGTCCCACTGGCACAAACGTCAACGACGTCACAATAATAATTGTCTATTAGCTCGCACGAATCTTTTATTTAGATTTCTTGCTAACGTTGAGTGTTAGCTTGCCCGGGGTTTCCTTTTTTTCGTGCAGGAGATTCCAGTTTATCGCGTACCCGCCTAGATAGAGGCCTATCAGCGTTCCTACGAACTGAAGAACTATCAGGCCCAAAAACTGAAGAGTAATGGCGTAGTTAGCCAGCAACGTTGCCAGCAGGAAGAATCCTAACGTGCTGATTATCGTAGGAATAAGCAGGGTTATCTTTAATTTTATGGTAACGTTGTAACCCGTGTAAATTCCACCGACGAAGCCGCTCGGCAGATACACCAGTCCAAGAATGAAGAACCCACGGGCAAACTGGAAATTGTCCACATAGAACATAGTGCCTGCCATTCCCTGTTCAACAAGGGTTTGCTGAAGCAGGTTCTGGGCGATGTCGATGAGGAGGACCGTTATTCCGAACGCGATGGTTCCGCCTAACAGTATGTGGACGAAGTCCATCCGCTCGTAAGACTCTTCGTCAGGGGCGCTCTTTTTCATGTTTTCACGCTCATTTGGGACAGAACCGTTTCAAACATCTGACGATCCAGCGCGAAGGATTCCTCATTCCCCCAGTAGGCAATCTGGACTAGCCTTTCATCGGCGAAAAAGAAAATCGTCAAAAACGACAAGTTTTTCGACACATTGTTTTCGTAATAGCCATTCCTAATCAGGTAAACCGAATACTCAGCCTCATAATCGCCTAGGGTCCTATTGCCCGTTTCGACCATTTCAAGCGTCGCGTTACTGCTGGATTCTATAATGCCTTGGTAAGTGCTGTTCGCCTCGTACTCCAGAATGGCACGAGTGTCCGTGAAGTTATAAACGTTCAGAAAATTTTGGGTCGCTGCCTTGTCATAAATCGTTAATCCGATGGCTAAAAATGAGTCAGGAGCGAAGAAAATGGCGCTGAACATGTTCCCAATTGTCGAATTATAATATTCTAATGGAGCTCCATACCAATTCTTGGGAAACCCCATCGACACGTACTGGTTCTCGAACCAGAGGAAATCGCCATTTTCGTGCGACGAGAAAGTGTAGAAAATTATACCGAAGCTTGCAAGGACGGTGGTAGGAATTAGAAGTAAAAAGATTATCACCGGCAGGATGAATATTGAACGCAGCTTTTGCAGGTTAAATTGTACCAACGTTTACCGCCTAGGTTCATCAGTATTTTACAGTATCTGGATATAAATGTGCCGATTACATTGGAAGGTTAATGGCGCTCTATGTCTATATACGTGAAAGACCTATTATCCGATTTAATGCATGAAGCTAAAGGCGAACAAGGCATGAAGGGAAAAATGAAAGCCGCCGTGCTGCACAAACCTCTGGACCTGCGCCTTGAAGAGGTTCCTATCCCCCAAATCAACGCCAACGAGTCGCTCGTAAGAATGAGGCGAGTGGGCATCTGCGGCTCCGATTTACACTACTACCTTAAAGGCGCCGTTGCCTCGTTCGTGGTGAAAGAACCCTTGATTCTGGGGCACGAATGCGCAGGAGAAATCGTCGAAATAGGCGACGAATTAAAAAGCCTCAAAATCGGGCAGAGAGTAGCCATCGAACCAGGCTTCACGTGCGGAAAATGCGAATACTGTAAATCGGGAAGGTACAACCTCTGCAGGGAGGTCAAGTTCTACGCCACCCCGCCATACGGTGGAGCTTTTGCTGAATATGCCTCTGCGCCTGAGCAGAACGTTTTCGTCATGCCCGACGAAATGTCGTTCGAGGAGGGCGCGATGATTGAGCCCTTGGCAGTCGGCATGATGGCTGCAAGGATGGGCGAGGTCACAGTCCAGGACACCGTGGCAGTGTTAGGAGCAGGACCAATTGGGCAGATGGCGCTTCAGGCTGCGAAAACATTCGGCGCCCTTGAAATACATGTCACCGATGTCGTCGATTACAGGCTTGAGTACGCCAAAAAGTACGGGGCGAAGGCAATCATTAACGTAGCGAAGGAGAATTTACTTGAAAGGATCATGGATCTCACAGACAACGAAGGCGTCGACGTCGTTATTGAGGCGTCGGGCGCACCTCAGTCAATCCAACAGTCCGTCGACATAGCCAAGCCCGGAGGCAGAATAGTTCTTGTCGGCTACCCGCCAGCGGATGTCCAAATGCCTCTCTCCAAGGTCATCGCGAAGGAACTTAGAATACAAGGCATACACCGTTATGCGAACGTGTACCCCACGGCAATGAAGGCTGTATCCTCAGGAAAAGCAGTCCTGAAACCATACGTCACGAACGTTTTCCCGCTTGGCAAAATCAAGGAAGCGTTCGAAGCCAACATCAGTAAAACTGGGAACCCCATGAAAATCCAGATTACGATGTAAAGAAGGCTCCGTAATCGTTAAAGATTATCGGGTCGGTAGACGATGGCCGTTGAGCCGAAATCGCAGCGTAATCCGTCGCCAGCAAACGTTTTTTCTTCTCGTCCAACTCGTTTCCCGCTCAGGATTCCTTCGATGCCTGCTATGAGCTCGGAAATGTGTTGTTTTGGCAAGGGCAGAGGTTCGAGAGCAGTGTGTGCTGGAAGGTAGCAGTCGAACTCGCCCGAAAAGGATTGCAGGCGTTTCAGGTTCTCGAGGAACTGGCTGAGAGGCTGCGACTCCTGGAGGTGAAGCCAGGATGGGTTCTGTATGGTGTCGCCCGTGAACAGCAGACGGTTCTCGCGGTCCAAGAGGCAGATTGAGCCAGGCGAGTGGCCGGGAACGCTAATGGTTTGCAGGTGACGATTGCCTAGGTCGAAG
>CAZOKM010000049.1:0-12124 GCA_964580405.1 uncultured Candidatus Bathyarchaeia archaeon
ATATATTTTTCGGCATTATTCCGAACGTAGAGAAGGCGTCTTAACAAAAAAAGTGTGCAAAAAGAATAAATATCCATTAATCTTCTTGTATGCGGTTACTCAGCCCGAAGGTTAGATGTTTATGGACGAGTTTCTCGAAGCCGCGCTGGAGCTCATCGAAGCCAGCGAAAAGCACGAGCAGTACCGCGAAAAGGAGTGCATAAACCTCATCGCCAGCGAAGGCATGAAGTCCCCGGCAGTCAGGGAGATGCTCCGCCTGTCGATGGACCTCGAAAGCCGATACGCCGAAGGCGAAAACGACCTCGAAGGACACGTCGAGAAACGGTACTACCAGGGCCAGAAGTACCAATCGACCATCGAGGACAGGGCAACCGACCTCATGAAGGGACTCTTCAAGTGCAGCTGGGCAGACGTCCGGCTGGTTTCTGGGACGCACGCGAACCTCGCGGCCTTCAAAGGGTTATCCTTAACCGCGAAGAGCCAGAAGATGGTCGTCACGCCGCTCAGCGCTGGGGCGCACATAACTCACGATTATTCAGGCCTTGCAGGGAAGGTCCTCGGGCTGGTGAACATCGAGCACGCTTATGATACGCAGGAGATGAACATCGACCCTGACAAGTCCGCAGCGATTATCAGAGCCGCGAAACCGGGCATCATAACGTTCGGTGGCAGCCTCTTCCTGTTCCCGCATCCCGTCAAGGAGCTCAAGGAAGTCGCGGAAGAAGTCGACGCATACGTTGTCTACGACGCAGCCCACGTACTCGGTTTAATAGCTGGGGGCCAGTTCCAAGACCCATTCAAGGAAGGGGCGGACTTCATTACGGCTTCGACCCACAAGACGTTTCCCGGACCACAAGGCGGCGTCATCATGGGGAACCTTAAGGGTGCCCGCATGGAGAAAGCCATAAAGAACGTCCAGTACGCCGTCTTCCCACTTAGCACCTCGAACACCCACCTTGGGCGCCTGCCAGCTTTAGGCGTTGCAGCCCTCGAGCTGAAGCTGTTCGGCGAAGCCTACGCGAGGCAAATCGTGAAGAACGCTCAGGCGGCTGGGCAGTACCTCTACGAGAACGGCGTGATGGTGCTGGGCCAGCACAAGGGCTTCACGAGGTCGCACCAGATCGCGGTCGACGTCCGGGTCTTTGGCGGCGGAAAGAAAATCTCGGAAAACCTTGAGGCTGCCAACATCATCCTGAACAGGAACCTGCTGCCCTACGACAACCAGAACAACAGGGACAACCCGTCGGGGCTCAGGATCGGCTTCCAGGACGTCACGAGGAGAGGCTTTAAGGAAAGCGACGTGAAGCGCCTCTGCGACCTCATGCTCGACATCATCAAGGGCAAGCGCAAGCCGCCAGAGGTCAGGGAAGACGTGGTCGCCCTCAGGAACGAGCACCCCGACATGAAGTACGGGTTCAAGAACGTGAAGGACGCCCTCAAGCGCCTCAAAAAAGCATAGACGCTCAGGGCTTAATCACAAAAAAGCAGCCTAGACACTTTTCCTCAAGTAGTGAATGATGTCTACGAGAGTTTGCTCATCGCCGAATCCGCCAGCCTTAGTCACAATGCGCATTCCATCAAGTTCGCCACCGAGGACTTTGCTCATCGGGATGCCAGGTAAAATCTCAGCTTCTACCCGTATGCCCTCAGCCCCAATCGCATCCGCCACCTTCGCTGAGGAGTCGCCACCAATCAGGACCAGACCGCTGAGCCTACGATTGGTGGAAACTTCATCTGCAGCCATGCTCAATATGGATAGAAGTTTGTCCATAACCTGCGTATGGCTTAAACCGAGTCTTTCTCCTTCATCCAAAACCTTTTTGACAACGTCTCTGGAGCCTGCAAGCCTAATGATGGCTATCCCTTTCTCTTGAAGGATTACTTCAGTCTTTTTAGCTAGATTAGCTGTTATTGCTTGCAGTCTTTTGTTACTCGCTAAGGCTTCGTCGAGCTCAGGCTCCAAAATCGGTATACCAAATTCTCTTTGAGCCGTCTTTATTTGCGCAAGCGTCACTTTGTTGAAGCTTCCTGAAACAACGAGTAAACGCTTCTTTGAGGACATTGATAGAGCGACTTTCTCAGCAAGCCCAGCCGACCCGCATAGTAAAAGATCCAAGTCAGCTGAAGCCTTAACAACCTTGCTTAAGTCTTCTGGAGTTTCAGCGTCAGCCACAATTATTCGTTTGCCCTCTCGCAGCATTCTTTCTAGGGTGCTTCTCAATTCGTCAGGTTCAGCCCTAACCATGGACAAGTCAACTTGCCCAATTTTGTGGTTCGACTGCCTTCCTATCAGCGTCTGAACCTGCGAGTCTTCTATTGAACCCGTTAGTTCAGAGGTAAACTCCGTTTTTTCGAGCGGGACACCATCAACGTAGACTCGCCCGTTCAGGACTATTCTGCCCTGCTGCGGGTAGGACGGAGCCACGAGAACACCCTTTGTCGCCGTTTCATCTAGGACGGCGTCGAGCTCGGCTCCGACGTTTCCCCTCAGCGTCGAATCAACCTTCTTGTAGACCAGCCTGACGCCCATTTTTTGAAGGATTTTCAGCGTTTGCCTTACCTTGTCATAGGCTGCCTTCGGTTCAAGGTTCCTCGTTTCGGTGTCAACGACAACGACATCCACGACAACTGTATGCTTCTGTATTTTCTTTACGTCCGTCAGGACAACGGTTTCGAAGCCGCGCTTCCTGAACTGGACGCCAGCGTCGCACGCGCCCGTGAAGTCGTCCGCGACCACGCCGAAAAGACGAGACATAACAGTCATTAAAAGTTGGACTAGAACTTTAAGCCTTTATCACTCTGGGCATCTTCCCAGCTCTGAGCGCGTGGTCCGCTAAAACCAGAGCGAGGCAGGACTCCACGACGGGCACGGCGCGCGGCACAATGCATGGGTCATGCCTGCCTGTGACTTGAATCTCGGACTCCTTCATTTTCTCGAGGTTCACGGTCCTCTGCCTCTTCGCAATCGACGAGGTCGGCTTGAACGCGACCCTCACAACTATCGGCATGCCCGTCGAGAGGCCGCCTATGATTCCGCCTGCATTATTTGTAAGAGAAGTGACTTTTCCCTTCTGGACGGCGTATGCGTCGTTGTTTTCCGAGCCCCTCATGGAAGCCGCTTGGAAGCCTGCGCCGAACTCGACGCCCTTCACGGCTGGGACGTTGAACATCATCTTGGCGACGTCCGAGTCCAGCGAGTCGAAGACTGGTTCACCCAGCCCAGCAGGAACGTTCAAGGCGACAGCTTCAACCACGCCTCCGACGCTGTCACCCTCCTCCGCAGCCTTCGCGACCTCTTTTTCCATGAGACCAGCGGACTCAGGCACAGCGCATCGAACAGCGTTTCCGTAAACGTTTTCGCGGACTTGGTCAAAGGAAACGTCCTTCACGGTCTTTACTTTTCCGATTTGAACCGTGTGCGCCAAGACCTCGACGCCTAATGTTGCTAGTAGCTTTTTCGCGATTGCCCCCGCCGCGACGTACGCTGCCGTGACGCGTCCGGAGAACCGTCCCCCGCCCCTGTAGTCGCCGAACCCGCCATACTTCAGAATAGCTGCGAGGTCAGCGTGGCCGGGTCTGGGCTTATTCTTGATCTGCTCGTAAGCTTCCGACTCGGCGTCTCGGTTCCTGATAGTCAGGCAGATCGGCGCGCCGGTGGTGCGTCCGTTGAAGACTCCCGAGAGAACCTCGACCTGGTCCTCCTCCTTCCTCGGCGTACTGACCGCTGTGAGCCCCGGTTTCCTCTTGTCCAGCTCAACTTGAATGTCGTCAACAGTTAATGGTAATCCCGCTGGGCACCCGTCCAGGACCGCCCCGACGCACGGCCCGTGGCTTTCCCCGAAGCACGTGAGAACCAAGGCCTTCCCCGCCGAGTTACCGCTCAACCGCATCCGCTCCCAACGAAACGACGTCTCCCACAAAATTGGGGTACGACTTATTAACGCATTCGACGCCCCCGACCGTCGTCGTCCCCGAGGCGCCCAAACCCGCCACGGCGCAAGCCATCGCGACCCTGTGGTCCCCGTGCGAATCCAGCCGCGCCCCCTTAAGGCTTTTAACGCCCTCGATTTGGATGACGCCTTCAGCGGACTTGATTTTCGCGCCCATCTTCGCCAGCTCGCTGAGCAAGGCGCTTTCGCGGTCGGACTCCTTGAGTTTCAGCCTCTTCGCGCCGCGGATAGTTGATTTTCCGTCCGCGAAGCACGAAACAACAGCAACCGCGGGTATCAGGTCAGGGTTGTCGCTGAGGTCCACCTCGACGGGTCTCAGCTTGGACTCCGCGTTTTGGACTTCTACGAAACCTTTTCTTACTATAACTTGAGCACCCATCTCCCTAAGCAGCTCGACGATTGCCCTGTCGCCCTGAACCGAGCTGTTATCAAGATTCGTCACCTTCACGTTCGAGCCCGCGACGACCGCTGCTGCGAGGAGGAAGGCTGCCGACGAGTAGTCGCCCCATACTTCGTGGTCAGACGGGCTGTATGCCTGCTTGCAGGGCACGTGAAACCTTCTGTAGTTGCGTTGGACCTCGAACTTTATCCCGTGTCTTTTCAGGACGTCCAGCGTCATCTCCACGTAGGGCCTGGACTCGAGGGGGGTCGACAGCACGACGTCAGTGTCGCCGTCTCCAAGGGGCGAGGCGAAGAGCAGCCCCGAGACGAACTGGGAGCTCACGTCCCCCTTGACGACGGCTTCGCCCCCCGCGATTCCCCCACCGAAAACGATCAGAGGCGGTCGATTGTCGCCCCTCGCGGAGTAGCACAGGACGCCCAGCTGCATCAGCGCCGACAGGCCAGGCCCCATAGGCCTCGTTCGCAAGCTCGATCCGCCTGTCAACATGGATATGCCCTTCGCCAGCGCGCAGACCGGCGCGAGGAACCGCATCGTCGAAGCTGAGTCCCGGCAGTCAATCACGTTGTCAGGTGTCTGAGGCGTCGGGCAGCCTTCGATCTTGAGGGTTCCGTACTCATCTGAGTCTATTGTGGCTCCAAGCAGGCGGCAGGCTTCGATTGTTGCTGACGTGTCGTCGCAGATGAGTGCGTTTTTTATTGTTGACTTGCCATCCGAAAGCGAAGCAGCTATCACAACGCGGTGAGTGAAGGACTTCGAGGGCGGCGCCTTCACGGTTCCGCTCAGACTCTTCGTCCCCTTCACGATGAGGTCGGTCACGCCATTTCACCGCAGTACATGGGCTTTCTCGGTGTTGATGCGGGTCTCGATTACGCTTCCGCCGTACTTCTTCCATGCTTCCAAAACGTTTTTAACGTTATCTCGCGGAACAACGGCTGCGACCGCTGGCCCTTTCCCCGACAGCCCCGCGGCCAAGGCTCCCGCCTCTAGCGCGTCGACGGCTGTGCCCGTTTCATAACCCAAAACAGCAGAATAAAGTAGCCCGTTCAGCGTCATGGCTGTCATCCATTCGCCGCGGAGAGCCATGCTGTGGAGAGCCTTCGCCTCTTCAGCTATGGTCTTCATCTTCCGCACGTTCGAGTCGGCAGTGTAGGCTTTGGATGCGGGCACGTGAACCAGTATCGGGTGCTTCTCGGCTGGCTCAATTTTCTTCATGATCTTTCTTCCGAAGTTGTCGGTGACCGCGATGCCCCCGAAGAAGGACGCGCAGGCATCGTCGAACGCGCCCGTGATCGTCACCCCCGCTTCGAGAGATGCGTCCACGCCGATGTTGACAACAGTCAGGTCGCTGACCTTTTTCCCAAGCGCTGCGAGTGTGGCAAGCGTTACGGCGTTGGCTGCGGCGCTGCTGCTTTTAAGTCCGCGGGCTATGGGAATATTGGAGCGGGTTTTCACGGAGGCGCCATGTTCGCGTTCCAAGCCGAAGCGTTTCAGAACGTAATTGACGGTTTCTTTAACGAGGACCGTGTTTTCCTCGGGGTCCGACAGTATTCGCCCCTCGATTCGTCCCGGTTCGTCCGTCAGCCTCACAGTAGCCTCGGTCTTCAGGTCGACGCTGAGGGCAGCCCCGAACCCGCAGGAAATCGCGTTTATGACGGTCACAGCGCCGTACGCAACCGCCCTTCCGACGTCAGCCATTTCACTGTCCTCTCCTTTCGCCAGCCCTCTTTGAAATTTCCTGCCTCGCCGCCTTCACCATCACTTCCACCGGCGCCTTCACGCCCGTCCAAGTTTCGAAGGTTATGGCTCCTTGAAAAACGAGCATGGCTAATCCGTCGACCGTTTTCGCTCTCGTTTTCTTTGCTTCTGCAAGCAACCTGGTCTCCAAGGGATCGTAGACAAGGTCGAAAACCGCCAGATCGGACCGTAGAAGCGACGGGTCCACCGGCGTCAACTCCTCCTGCGGACTCATGCCGACGGAAGTCGCGTTGATGAGGATGTCGGCGTTCCGCAGCTCCCGTTGAGCGTTTCGGTTGGTGAGCTCTGCTGCTTTGACTGACGTATCAATAGCTTTGTTGGTCTTGAGTTCTTCAGCGAGCTCTTCAGCTTTCCCTAAGGTTCTGTTGAGGATCACAAGTTCTCTGGCTTCCTCAGCGAGGGTCCAAGAGATTGATCTGGAGACTCCTCCCGCTCCCAGGATCACGACTTTCTTTGCCGACGGCTCGATGCCGCCGTGCCTCAGGGCTTCGAGGGCGCCCCTCCCGTCCGACGTTGAGCCGACAAGTTTTCCCCCCTTGTTCATGATGGTGTTGACTGAGCCGACGCTCTTCGCGGTTTCGTCCAGCTCGTCGAGGTACTGGACAACGCTGATTTTGTGGGGCATCGTGACGTTCAAGCCCAAGATTCCCAGGCTCCGCATCCCGTCGATGGCTGCCCCGAGTCGATCCTTTTCCACCCTGAAGGCGACGTAGACGAAGTCCAAGCCTAGGCTCCTGAAGGCCGCGTTCTGCAAACAAGGGCTCAGCGAGTGCTCCACCGGGTCTCCGATCAACCCGCAGACCTTGGTTTTCCCCGAAACGTTCACGCGCTGACCCCCAGCTTCCTGTAGAGCTCCTTCAGCTCTGTTATTGGGATTTGGCATGTGGAAGTCTCTAGGCCTGTGTCAAGTGAGGAGAACGTGAAAAACCCCCCAAACAGAGGCGAGAGGACTCTCGAAAGGACGCCTTGGCCGCCCATTGCGAAGCACACAATGTCCGTGACCTTACTTATTCTTTGAGTAAAAAGCAGGCATCTGACGCTGTCGTCGAGAGTCTTTGCTGTCGTGACCAGCTTGCAGACCGACGCTCCTGCTTTACTCTCTGAATTTACAACGCCTTCCATCTCAGAGTCTGTTGGTGTGCTCTTGAAATCGTGGAACGAAATAATGGGTTTTGAGCCGCTGTCCCGTATTTTCTTTGTAACCACTACAATGTTTGCCGTGGCTAGTTCGACGTCGACGTACTGGAACCCGACTTCAGCTGCTTTAACTAAAGTCTGTATCCTTTGGTCTTCTTTCTGTGCCCTTTTTCCCCCTTGGCTCTGTAACCTGTTTGTGGCGATTAATGGCGCCGAAGCTTTGCTGATTGCCTTCTTCACGTCGTCCATCTGGCTCAGAATGTCGCCTTGCAGGTAGTCCAAGCGTACTTCAATTAAGTCCGCTCCCGAGTCTTCAGCTCTACCAATCATCGGCGCAAGGTCGAAGAGCCTTTCGGCGGGCAAGGGGACGCAGATTCGGGGCTTCACCTTTCTATCACTTTCTCCTCTTTGACGAGGGTGCCGAAGTGCCTGCCGCCCTCCTCGAACCGCACGATGACCGTGTCACCCGCCTTCACGTCCTTGACGGGCTTGCTTCCGTCATCCGTGACGACCCTTATGGTCTCGGCGTTTTGGAGAATCGTTTTGACAATCTTTCCTCGACACTCTGCTTCGATCATCAGCAGCGGGCGCCACTCTATCTTCACGCGACCGATGTTCGTCGTCCTCTGCCTCCCTTCTCGGTCGACAACCAGCACCTCGTCTCCCGCCTTGAGCTCCGAGAGGTACCGCGTCTTCCCGTCCGGCGCGAGGACGTAGAGCGAGATTGACCCAGCGTTGACCCTGAACGGTCGGGGTGCGACGAACGGCGTCTCGTGGACTTCGGCTTCGACGAGGAAGAGACCGTTGGACTGGCAGCCGACGAGTAAGCCTTCGCCCTCCTTCATGAGGTCGCACGTGTCGATGCACACCCGAGCCCCCGAGCTCAGAGGCTTGACTCCGACGACTTTAGCTGGAAGAAGCGGAATTGTATCGGCTGACTCCGCCTCGTCCGTTCTCGTCCTAGTTTCCTCGATGATTTCTCTGATTTTCGTTATCTCAACAACGTTCGACGTGTATGCCGCGATTCCGTCAACCCCGATTTCGAGGGTCTCGAGAGCCGTCTTCGCCTCTTGTGCGCTCGACACGGCAGCAAGCAGCTTAGTCTTCCCGTGGACCTTCGCGATGAGGTTCTCTAGGGGGATGACTTTCCAGTCGGGGCACTCGACTACGACGAAGTCGACTGAAGCTTCGGTTGCTGCCTCGATTTTGGCTTCGTCCGCCCTCGTCTTCACCGTTACGAGGACACAAGTTCTCTTTCCAGCTTGTCTGGCCTCGGCGGCTTCCTTGAGACCTTTGATTACTTTAATGTCTGCCTTTTCTGTTGGACTAGCAATTTCCTTCGCGCCAGCCTCTTTAGCTAGTTCAGCGTCTTGCGGTTCGGCGATGAAGGCTGAGACGTACTTAGCCGTCTTTCCGATTACCGCCGTCTTTTCCTTCGGCGCCAGGCCAGAATCGATTTTTGCCCAAAGTTCGCGCATCCTATTCGTCTCCTTAGGTGGTTTTCCGTTGCCCGTTGTGGTTCTTCTCAAGAGTTTCTTTCATCAAACGAACCGCTTTTTCCTCGTCTTTATGGTCCACGAAGGTCACAACACTCGACGCGATGGTGAAAATCCCGTAGATGTTGATGGCTTTAGAGTTTAAGGCTTTAGTCAGACTGCCCACCACGCCGGGGGTGTCCTCCAGCCCGACGCCCTTGACCCTCACGAACGCGAGGTCCCTCTTCACCGCCATCGCCTGAGCGCTCTCGTCGCCGACCACAACCGAGTGCAGAGCCTCCAGCAAGCCTCCAGCAGCCTTCATGGGCAGGTACAGAATCGCCGAGTCGTGGTTGACGGACATGCCCAGAAGATGGGCGCCTGCCTTCGAAACCTCTCCGAAAATCTTGGAGAGCGTCTGAGGTGATTCCGAGATGCCCTTGCCGACTATTGTGACTGCCATAGCGGGTTCCGGGTGCGACTCGACAAGCAGGCTCTGCGGGAAGCCTCCGCGTATCAGGGTTCCGTCCGAATCCAAGTCGCCCGGCGCGCTGCTGACAACCTTCACGTCTATCTCGGGCGTCTTGTACCTCAGGGCCTTCTTGCGGATGAACTTGGTTCCGGAGTCAGCCAGCCCAATGAGGTGGTCGACCGCGATTTCGTCGAGCTTCCGAGGCTCCTTGATGATTTTCGGGTCAGCCGTCAAGATGCCCTCCACGTCGGTCACCAGCAAAACCAAATCCGCGTGCAGGATTCGGGCCAGCACCAAGGCCGTGACGTCGCTTCCTCCCCTCCCCATCGTCGTGGTTCTACCATCTTCGGTTCTGCCGACGAAGCCCGGAACGACGACCACCAAGCCCCCCTCAAGCAGCGGCTGAACATTATTTTTAATAAGTCTCTCGCAGTCGGGCAGAACGGGGTCGGCATTCCCGAAGTCACTATTAGTAACGATTGGCCAGTCTCGACGCGAAGGGTCCAAGTAATAACTGCGTATCCCGTGCGCCTTCAATGCGGCTGAGAAGACTCTGGCGCTGGTGCGTTCGCCCATCGCCACCACGTCGTCCAAGTCGGCTTTTACCGTTGAGCCTCCGCAGGCTTGGTTTGCTGTTTCAATCAGGGCGTCCGTGGACTTCCCCATGGCTGACACGACGACCACCACTTGGACGCCCTGCCTCGCCTTTTTGGCGACCGACTCCGCGGCCCGGGAAACTTTGAGTCCGTCATCTAGGCTTGTGCCGCCGAACTTGACGACGACGCGACCGAAAGTCTTTCCACCTTTGTTTTCACTCATTTCCAAAAACCCCGAGAATGAAGAACCAGAAACGCAAAGGACGCGGGCTTTTCAGGCTCTTCCAGCCTAATAAGTGGTATACGTGGCGTAGCCACTAAAGAAGCGGAACATGCGGACCGTACCTAGAAGCCTCGAACAGCATTTTCGGCGCATTTTCGTGTTCTCCGCGCCACGTCTCTACCTGCAAGTCGTATTTAAGCCTTGTGAAAACAGATAAACCGTAAATCATTAAAATTTTAGGTCCGTTCAATGCAGAGACTTCGTCCATTTTTGGTCAATTTGTTCAGAACCCGAAAAACAATCAATCTTTGAAACCGTTGGATAAATGCAGTTTTGATTTGTCACTCAAACGGAAAATTCTGATGTCACTTAAATCAAATAGGGTCCCAAAAGGCGTTTGTTGGTCAAACAAAAAAATCTATTGTTGAACAAATCAGATCAGACAAACCGCACATGTGACGACTCGACGACGTCTTCCCATTCGAATAAGGAAAATCATTAGGATGACTCGTGAATCCTTTGCCAGAAAACGCGCTTCTTACGGAAATCTAAAAATAGCTCCACCTTTGAATAGTTGCACATAACCCTTGAATTTGCAGTTTGGAGAGAAACCCTGTATGGAAAAAGTTCGCATCGGCGTAATCGGCGTGGGACAAATCGGCAAGTTCCACCTTGGCAGCTACACGAAGATCCCGGACGCGGAGGTCGTCGCAGCCTCAGACATAAACGAGGCCGAGCTGAAGAGGGTCGCGGCTGAGTTCAAGATTCCGTCCACCTACACGGACTTCCACGAGATGCTCGAGAGGGACGACATCGTCGCCGTGGACGTGTGCATGCATAACAACCTGCACGCGCCCGCCACAATCGCAGCCCTCAAGGCGGGGAAGAACGTGTACTGCGAGAAGCCCATGGCAGGCACCTACATCGACGCCAAAGCCATGTACGACGCAGCCCAGAAGTACGGCAAGAAGCTCAGCATCCAGCTCAGCACCGTCTTCGCGAAGGAGACCAAGGCGGCGAAGCACCTCATCGACGAGGGCAGGCTCGGGCACATCTACCACGCTCGGTCGACGGGATTCCGCCGCAGGGGACGACCCTTCGTGGACGGCTACGGCTCAACCAACTTCGTCCAGAAGCACATCTCGGCGGGCGGAGCGCTCTACGACGTCGGCGTCTACCACATCGCCCAGATGAACTACCTGCTGGACATGCCGAAGGTCGAGCGCGTCAGCGGAAAAATCTATCAAGAAACGGACATGGACGAGGGCAGACGCAAAAGCAGCGGCTACAACGTGGAGGAGCTCGGGCTCGGATTAGTAAGATATAGCGACGGACTGACGTTGGACATTATCGAGTCGTGGGCGATCCACCTGAACCCGTTCGAGGGCAGCTACCTCGTGGGCTCCAAGGGCGGAATAAGGCTTAGCCCGTTCGGCTTCTACACGTCAGCGGGCGACATGGACATGGACGCAGCCTTCAGCATCGACAGCGCGGACTGGCGGTGGCACCAGCTCAAACCCACGGAGGACGCGTACGACTCCCCCCAGCACCACTGGGTTGCAGTCAATAAAGGGCGCGTGCCGCTGATTCCGACGGACAAGATTGCGCTTCAGACCATGCTGATCAGCGAAGGCATCTACCTCTCCGACAAGCTGGGGCGCGAGGTCACGGCTGAGGAAGTCGAGAAGAACTCGAAGTCAACCGCCCTGAAAATCTAAGAGTGGCACCGTCCATTCTCCCCTTTTTTCTCCCTTTTTGGCTCTTTTCGCCTATTTTTGAGCCATTTCTGGTAATGATATATTTCAGCATATTAGAAAGCTTATTATTGCCTTTCCGAAATCGTGTGAGTCCCCCGGTGAAGCTATATGGCAGCGCGGAGGTCTCAGTTCGAGATCTACATCGACATTCTAAAGGCGGTCTCAGACGGGAAACAGAAGCCCACCCACGTCATGTACAGGGCGAACCTCACGTGGAAGAGGCTCAAGAAGCACGTGAGCTTCCTCGTCGCCCAAGGACTCCTAATCGAGGACAAGCAGGGCAGGACGAAGATTCTCTCCATAACAGCAAGCGGCAAGGACGTCGTGTGGTACCACATGAAGATCGAGAGGGAACT
>CAZOKM010000050.1:0-11838 GCA_964580405.1 uncultured Candidatus Bathyarchaeia archaeon
GTTCGGCTCTGTGCGTCCACCGTCCCCCGTGACGAGCTCCTTGACGTACAGCCCTCCTTGGCATCGAACCATGATTTCGACGCTGTTCGGGGAGATTCTCTTTACCGCGGTCTCATATATGTGTTTTTCTCGAGTCCTGTCAGCCCTCCTGCGGAGCACGCGCGTCGGAGTTTGCTGAAAAACCTTGACCCCGGACAGGGAACTCGCAATCTTCTCGAGCTCGGCGTCCGAAACGTCCCTGTCGAAGCGCACAGTGACCCTGTACGTTTTCTTGGCTGACTCCAAGTGCTTCAAGGATTGAATCATGTCTCTGTCCACGATTTTCAGACCAGCAACCTTGATTTTTCCTTCAGCCCGCTTGTTGATGGCTCGGGCCAGCTCCTTGAGGTCTATCCCCCGTTTGCGCGGTCTCTTGACCTGAACGATGAAAGGTCTCCCCTTCCCCAACATGCGAGCGTCAGAGTCTTCCCTACCTGCACCGTGGAAAGAGGCGTCCTCACCGTCAGCCATTTCTATTGTTGGAGCAGCGACCAGCTCCTCAACCGACTCGGGGTGCAGCCTCCCCGTGCCGCCGCATTCGTCGCATCCTCTGCCTCTGCATTTTGGGCAGAACCATTTTGACTGCGGGATTCCGCGCACGAGCTTCTGGTACTTGCCCATCACGAAGAGCGAGTTAACCTGAAGAAGGATATCGCCTATTATGGGGTTGACGAGGACGACGATTTGGGGGTTCAGGAAGTCCACCACCTTCCCCGTCCTTTCGGAAAGCAGTTTCCCGAACTCTCGGCTCAGCTCGTTCCTGAAGTTTTCGCCGTGCTGAACCTCGAACCTCGCCTTGAACTCGTCCTCCCTCTCCTCGGCTTCGTGGGGCAATTTAACGCCAACCAGAAACGTCTCATACTCGTAACCCTTGAGCTTCTCAGCAGTCTTCTCGGCGAGGGACGGCAGCGACTCGAAGCAGCCTTCGCACAGAAAACACTTCTTCGCCCGCTTGGGTCTCCGCTTCAGCTTCCTGAGAACCTCGGCTGCCATGGGGAAGGCGCCGTTCTCTGAAAGCACCTTGAGAAGCAAAACGCCTTCCTTGCCCTTTTGGAGAGCCAGCAGATGCCCAGCCATCGCGAGAGACAACTTCAAGCTTCTTCCGCGTTCCCTGTTGTCGACGCCGAAGCCTAGGAAGGCGAACTGCCTGCCCAAGCAGTGGTCGCACAGGGAGTATTTCTCAAGCATCGCCCGAGCCTTTTCGTCAATTTCCATGCCCAAAACTTCACCGACACGTTAAAATTCCAAGTTCGATTCGCTGAACTTCCGAGGTATGATTATTCGGGATGATTTATATTTGTATATCCCCACAAAACTTAGGAGGCGAAAGGAAATGAGGATTGCACGCTACGTCCACCGAGGAACAGAATCCTACGGCATATTACAGGGAGACGGCATGATTACTGACCTTCTGGAACTTGCCAAAATTCAGGGAAAAACTGTCCCGCCGAATATTGATGGACTTATCTCTCAAGGCTCAGCGGCGGAAGGACTCGTCAAAGACGTTTTGGAAGGCGCACCGAAAAGCCGAAAAGCGAGATTCATTCTTGAAGGAAACGCGGTTAAGCTGAAGGCGCCCGTCGCTTCTCCGCCCAAGATTATCTGTTTGGGGCTCAACTACAGGGACCACGCCGAGGAAGCCAAAATCCCCCTTCCCGACGAGCCCATAATCTTCATGAAGCCGAGGACAGCCATAGCCGACCCCGAGGAGCCCGTGAGGAAGCCGAGCTTCGTCCAGAGGCTGGACTACGAGGTGGAGCTCGCGGCAATCATAGGCAAAACGGGAAAGAACATCCCAGCCTCAAAAGCTCACGAACACATTTTCGGGTACACGGTGTTCGACGACATCTCGGCGCGGGACATCCAGTTCAAGGACGGGCAGTGGACGAGAGGCAAGAGCTTCGACACCTTCGCCCCCTACGGACCGTGCATAGTCACGTCCGAGCAGATCGGCGACCCGAACAACCTCCGCCTGTGGACGCGGGTGAACGGCGAGACGAGGCAGGACTCCTCGACGAGTCGCATGGTGTTCAACGTCTACGAAATCGTCCATCACCTGAGCCGGGTCATGACCCTCGAGCCATGCGACATCATAGCCACGGGCACGCCTGCAGGCGTCGCAGCCTTCATGAAGCCAAAGCCAAGGTTCCTCGAGCCGGGCGACGTCGTCGAGGTCGAGGTTGAAGACATCGGAACCCTCAGGAACCCGATAACCGAGGATGCCGCTACGTAAAAGTTTTGGAAAGCTAAATTTTATATAAAGAGGCGGTTATTCATTTGTTTCGTGCCGCGGTAGCTTAGCTTGGGAGAGCACTCGACATACGGCTGCTCGAGCCAGCACCGTAAGGGTGAAGCTGAAGCCCAAGTCAGGCGCGAGGTCTGAAACCGAGTTGTCGGGCGTTCAAGTCCCCCCCGCGGCACCACCAAACAATATTCTTATTAACCTTCTTTGAAGGCAGTATTACAGCACACGAACGGAAGATTGACGCGATGCCTTCGTCGTTTCTGTCTCATCAGGCGCCCGTTCTTTGGCTAAAGACTAAGTGGCCGAAGAGGTTCGACGGCACAAGCCTGTGCGTGGGCTCGTTCGCGCCCGATTACGAGTGGATCCTCTCCCTGTTCAACGTCGGCGTCCCCGAACGCACGTTCCACACCCTAGGCGACTTGGTCTACCTATTACCTGTTTCTCTCGCGCTGATAGTCCTCCTCGACAAACTGGTACTTCCAATTGCCTCGTACCTGTCGATGAATAACCGTTTGGGTCCGCTTTCGAGGTTGCTGTCGTTCTTCGGCGTCGACGAGTGGCACGTCCTGAAGAAGAAAAGGATGGACGCTCGGTGGCTCGTGAAGGCGTCCTACTCTTTCCTCGTGGGCGTCATAACCCACTTCCTGCTTGACCTCCCGAGCCACAGCACGATAACGTACCTGGAGCCCTTCTACAGCGCCGACATGCCCGCGTGGTTCTTGTACGAGTACGGGAAGATGTCGCTGCCCATCTTCGGGTTCGAGGACGTGACCAACTACAACCTGATCTGGCTCGCTTTCTCCATCATCTTCGGCGTAATCGCGCTTTACCAGCTGCGGTACATAAAGAAGCACAAGCTGGTAGCGAAATGGTACGAAGCCTAGGCAACAACTTTGGATGCGTGGTTAAAGGTTATTAGGGCGCAAAAAGGATTTTAAGAAGACGCCTAATACAATTCAGTCCTAAGCGGCTGTAGTCTAGTTTGGTCTAGGACGTCAGCCTGCCACGCTGGTGACCCGGGTTCAAATCTCGGCAGCCGCACCATTCCCAGTTTTCATGACCTTCGGAACTAAAAAGTTACGCTGGTCTATTGGTCATTGTAGGCGTCTATGTGCCGTGCGGTTTGGGGGAATTTTTTTAGGATTTCCGAGTCGGCGGTAAGAAGGGAAGCCTTAAGGTGGAGAGCTAATGCAACGTATGAAGCGTCATAAACTGATATGTCATGTTTTGAGCTAACCATGGCGGCTTGTTCAAGGATTTTGCCTTTGGGTTCCCACGCGTCGAAGCCGTATTTGGTTAGGGCTTTCGCTACGAGACACAACTCCTTCTCTGAAAACATTCCGCTGCGCCACAGGGCGTTTAGGGCTTCGTAAAAGAGGAGGCTGGGAACCGATAAGCCGATTTTTCCAGTTGCAAAGGAGTCCCTCAGCTGCCTAGCTTTGTTTGACGATTCCTCCTCCAGGAACCACTTGGCTACTATGGAAGCGTCAGCGACTATCTTCTGCTTCGCCAAGCCCTTATCTCCTTAGTGCTGTCCCAGCCTTTGGGGGCTTTCCTTCTCAGCTTTTCGTTGATCAGCACCGCTTCGACTGTGTCGCTTTCGCGCCCCCATTCGAGCTCGCGGCGGATGGCTTCCCTCACAACGGCGCTCCAGTTGACGCTGACCTCGTCCATCTCGACCTTCATCGACTCAGGAACCGTGACGCTTGTCCTGACCATCCTTTCCGAACCATCAACCACTTTCTTCATACGACACACTAATATTATCAGTAATACGGGTATTATTTAAGAATATTGAAAATAGAATTTAAAATAAAACCCGGTTTATATATGCTATTTGTAGTGTTTTGCTGCCTCGGAGTTCCATGGTTGCGCCAGCAGCTCATCCAAGAGGGCTTCCGCGTTTTCGAACGTCGTCGCCCTGTGGTCCTCCGCTATGGTGAGGAGGAGGCTTTGCCTGTCGCCCTCGAGGAACGCCTGGAGGATCTGCTCCATCCTCAGTATGCGGGGCAGCAGAACGTGGACCATCAAACGCCTAGGCAGTTGACCGATGTGCTCTGGCACGATTTTGCTTTTTTGGACTCCTGCTCCTTTGACGACGGTGGGCACCTCCACCGCGACGTCGTCCGCTACGCCCGTGATTGCTCCCCTGTTCGGGACGTTGAGCTGCAGCGGAACCTCCTTGCCGTTCGCGATAGCGTCAATGAGGGGGATGTGCTGTTCGCCGCTGAACCTCGGCGGATACACCTTCTTCACCGCGGCGATGTCGCTGGCTCCTTTCTGCAGTTTTTTGAGTGTTTCTTGGAGGTCGTTCAGGTAGTTCGCCCATCCTATCTCAGAGTCGAACCCGCCCAGGGGGCCGAAGTGCCTCTTTTTAGTCTTAATGTCCGTGTGGTACCACCACGGCGAGGCGCTCCTCACGGTGTCCCCGATCGGGAAAAGGTCGTAGAGCCTGTACATGTCTACGGCGGCTCGGGACATCTGCTCGCCGGACCATGGATGAACGATTTTGTCTTTGGTGCTCTTCCAGTACCTCTCAGCCTTCTCTTTTATCCACTTGTCCAGCAGCGGGTAGGCGTCTTCGCCGTTGTGCAGGAAACGCGTGAGCCAGATGTTGTGGTTCACGCCTGCGACCGTGACTTCGACCTCCTTCCGCGGCAGCCCGATGGCGTCCACCATGTCCACGTAGCTGATGTGGCCGTGGCAGATTCCGACCGCCTTTATCTTGGTCTCCCTCGAAGCGATGGTCGTGCTCTCGAACACGGGGTTCCCTGCCTGAAGCAGCCAAGCGTCGGGGCAAGTTTCCTCCATGTCCCTCGCCAGCCCGAGGACGAAGTTGAGCTGGTGGTAGGCACCGAGTCCACCGTAGTAGTCGCTGACCTTGTCACCCAACCCCCTGTAGTAGCCGCGCTTCTCCGCGATTCTCCGTTCGGCCTCCATCGAGTCGTAGCCGCCGACCTTGACCGTGTCGATGACGAAGTCCGCGCCCTCCAGAGCCTCCTCCCTCTTCAGGGTCTTCTCTATTCTGAGGTTGGCCTTCATCTCCTTCGCGTAGCGGGTGACCATGCCGTGCATCATGCCCAGCCGTTTCTCGTCGATGTCCATTAGGGAAACGGTGCTCCCGTGCAGACTCGGAGTCAGAAACAGGTCCACCATGAGCCTGCACGAGAAGTTGATGCTGCCTGCGCCGATGACTGTGATTTTGATCATGAAGAGATATGGTTCATGTCAATTCTAAAAAAGCTTGCCCAAAATTATATTGACTAACCGAGTAGCGAGGAAGTTAACTTCTCATTAGTGCTGAAGTTGGTGGCGGTTATACTCCTGCACGTAAACACAAGGCTGAAAGACAGTATCAAGTTGTTATTTTGCCGTGGCGAAGTCGCGTAGTTTCTGTTCGAATATGGTTCTGCCCGGGAAGCCCAGAGCGGACGCATAGGTGTTGAAGTCTATGACGCTTTTTCCGTTCTTTTTCGCGAGCTCTTGGAGCTCCCTCAAGGCCTCTCCCGCCATCGAGTAGCAAGGCGCGTAGCCGACCGTCGACAGGAAGATGAACGTTTGGTCGTAAATCCTCTTTCTGCTTATGCCCGTTTCCTTGCTTCCCCACTCGACGAACTCGGCGATGGTCTGCTTCCCCATGTTGACCCGCACGTCGAAGACGGCGCGGAGGAACCTCACTATCCGCCACGTGAGCATGACGTACTCGTTTTCCAGAACCATCGTCTCGTCGTCCGCGCCTCCACGCAGGATTTCGAGCATCCTCTTCTCTTCGGCGTCCAAGTTTCGGCGCTTGACGAGGTCCTTGAGCAGGTTCACAAACTCGTACTCCCTGTGGAACGCAATACCGTCCGAAATTGGCAGACAAAGAGCCGTTTCCAGAAGGCTCAGAGGCGAGGGCTGGGCTCCGAACGCGGTTGCTGAGTTCGAGAAGTTCACGGCGTGCCCGTATTCCTCGTGCAGGATCAGCTGCATGAGGTCTGGGATGTTCGACGCGGGTGACCACTTCTCGTCCGTTGTCACGAAGAACAGGTTGAAGGGCTTGTCGGTCGCGGTGTCAAGCGACGACGTGGCTCCGGACGGGATGAAGCTGATGAGGAAGGATGGGGTCTCGATGACCCTTGTGTCGTATTTAGGGGTGATTCTCACGACGTTCTTGTCGAACACCTTCTGGGCGACGGCTCGGAGGCCCTTCACGAACTCGAGCGTCTGAGCCTTCGGGACGTTGCGCCTGCGGTTCATCTCCTCGTCGACCTTTTCGGCGCTGGCAGCGACTCCGTATTTTGCGGCCAGCTTCGTAATTGCCTTATCTAGTTTTGGCTGCCACGCCTTCATCCATTTGAGGGCCTTCTTCTCAATCCTGTCCGCGGATTCTGGGTAGTCAAACTGCTTTTTCAGGATTCTGGGGTAGATTCTTTTGTGACCTATGTCTCCACCCTTTTTCTTCAGGATGGGGAAGACCTCGGTGAAGTCCCCCCTTTCGACCCCTTCGACCAGAAAAGCCTTCCTGTACTCCTTGGCTTCGGCAATGACCTTGTCGATTGCCCGTTTCAGGGAGGCGTCGGCGGCGTCGCCCTTCAGTTTGTTCAGGATTCCGATTAGCCCGTTCGTCTTCTGGGTGGTGACAATCCTCACCTCGACGGACCACTCCGCCTTCTGCAGCCAAGCCTGAGCCTTTCTGAGCGCTTTTTGGGACAGGAGGACCAGAGACTTCATGTGTTCGACGTTGATTCCTTCCTTAACCATGTGGTAAAAGAAAACGTTGGTCACGGCTGAGGGCACCACGTAGGGCTCGAAGAACTCCAGGTCGACGAGAACGGAGTCGAGGAACTTCAGGTGCTCCTTGTTTGACGTTTTTTTCTTCAGGTTCCTAACTTGCCTCTTAAGACTCGTCAAGTTACTTTTAGTCGGAACCAGAATTTTGCCCGCGTAACCCTCGAAGCCGTGGACGTAGGCAGAGCTCGGGTATGCGGTTTTCCAGACTTCCAGAATTTCTTTTTCGACGGGAGTCATCTTCTTGAAGATGCTGTTCATGCCCATGGCGGTTCACAACCTTTGATGCAAATGAGATATTAATATAAATTTTGAAAAAAGGCTAGTCCCAAGTTATCTATTGAAAGAGTCCTCTCCTTAAATACTGCTGCTTCTGATGCCTAGTTTGAATAGCCCCTGTTTGAGACCGTCCAAACGTGCTTTCTGGTCTTCGCCAGGGTGGGTACAAATTTTCTCAATGCCAGGTACTTTCTCGTTCAAAGTCTCCAGAAACTGTCTAATCGTCACAATCGTACCGGGAGTGAAGTCCAAATAATTGAACAACTGACGATCAAGATCGTCATTGTATTTTTGTTTGGATGAAGGCGGTTCAAGATTTGGCATGACGTCATCGCATTGGCCATCCGGCTGCAGGTGCTTACATGGTCGGCAAATTTCGTCAGCGCCAACGATGAATTCAGCCTTTAGTCCCGCATTGGACAAAACCATTTGTGCAACCGTGTGTACTGCATGTCCATACGGGTGAGGCTCAAACTTGACACCATGCCCATAATCCGAGACGATGTCGAGAAGGTGATGCGGCCGCAGTTTAATAATCTTCATGTTCCTATTTCTTATCTTACCATATATAAACATTCATCATTTTTTATGTAAAAAAGAGGAATGTTGGTATTGTTGTCAATGATTGTTGACCTCTTGGTCAAGGTTGATAGAATTATAACGAGGTTTCAGCTCTATTAACCGTGTGAATTGACATGAGTTCGGATGAAATGTTTGAGGCAGTCTCTCATCCAATCAGAATCGACATTGTTCAATTATTGTCTGAGAAGCCTTTGGGCTTTGCTGATCTTAAAAGAGAACTGAAGATCAACAGCAGTGGCTTGCTGGATTTCCATATAAAGAAGTTAGATGATCTAGTAACCCGAAACAGGGAAGGAGACTATTGCCTTACTGAAAAAGGATATGCAGCGTTGACATCAATTGAGGGTGCAGCTGGATATTATAGGCTGCGTTCAGCCCAAAAAAGATCTTTTTTCCTTGCTTTAATTTCCAGCGTTTTGATTAATATTGGCACACTTTGGGTAGCTTTCCAAACTGGAAGCTACTTGATTTGGTATGCGATAATATTGCCAGTTACATTAGTTTGGATCATTTTCTATAGCTACTGGACTTTTTATAAAAGAAGAATACACCTTAGAAAAAAATCGAGTGTGTAGGGATTGCATGTTTTGTATAACTCGTAATTTTAACATTCGGAAGTGATTGAATCGTGAGTGAAGTCAAGAAATGTCCAAAATGTAGTGGAGAAATGGTTCAAGGTGAATTTCTGAAAAACCTTCCGAAAGTTATCGTGTTTTCAAAAGAGGGTCGACTGAGCTTCGATGAGGTCATTCCAACTTATTGCAATAAGTGCGGATTCATGGAAATCTACAAGAAAATGAAAGAAGAATAAAGGATTAAGCGACTATAATTCATTTATGTAAAAAAATTGGTCGCTGCATAGGATAGACAGCCTTTTCCTGATTCCTCTCTAGTGTTAATGTGGCTTCATAGCCCCCAGTGTTCGTTGATGGGTTTCTGGTATTCCTCGATTTTTCCGTTGAGCACATCATCGTATTTCACGGCTTGCCCAATTTTGGCAGATTCAAAGATGGCTTCGCAGATGGCTTTGGCTCTGAGCCCAGCTTCGCCGTCAACCTCGGGCTTCCTCCCCTTCTCGACCGCGTCCAAGAAGTCGTAGCATTCGATGACGTAGCCATCCGTGAACCCGTGCGGGAACACCGCGTTCTTCCTCGCCTCGCCCAGCTGGGCAAGGTACTGCCTCTGCATCTCAACCATCGGCGTCACAATTTTCCTCGGTCCTTCCTGAACGATGATCTCAGCGGAGCTTACGGGACCGTGGAAGGAGTCTCCGTGGTCGAGGATGCATCCTTTGCTGCCGTAGTGGACGACGTTCGTGTATGAGTAGCCCGGCGCAGCCATGGTCCAGCTCCACACCGCGACCAGCCCGTTCTTGAAGGTCATCGTCGCAGCCCACGTGTCCTCCCGGTCGTCCATCACGATTTCGGCGCCCTTCTTGTGGGGCCATTTCTCGAGCTGCTGGACCTTCGCGTAGACCGTGTCGGGGTCGCCGTACAGGTACCGTATGGTGTCGCAGAAGTGGGCGCCGCTGTCCATGACCATGCCTCCCCCGCCCATCCACTTGTCGACCCTCCAGTGCCACTGCTTCTCAGTTGCTGGGTTGTGCCAGCCCGCGCTTTGGGAGAAGAGAAGACGCGGAGCACCTAGGAGCTTGAGGTCGTTGATTATCCAGTGGGCGGTCCGCTGGCTGACTCCTCGGCGGATATTCTCAGCCGTGGCAACGATTTTCTTGTTCTTCTTTCCAGCGGCGATTATGGCTTTACTCGCCTTGATCGTCACGCCGAGGGGCTTCTCTATCATCACGTTGACTCCTGCGTCCAAGCAGGCAATCCCAGCGATGTGGTGCTCAGAGTGGGGCGTGCAAATGTCGACTGCGTCTAGCTCCTCTTTGGCCAGCATCTCGGGGACGCTCGTGTAGACTTTCGGCTTGCGGTCTTGGAGGGCTGCGGCTTGTTCCGCGAACTGCTTCGCCGAGGCTGCCACGGGGTCGCACATGGCTGCGAACTCGAACTTCGCGGGCTCCTTCTGCTTGATCTGCTTGTACGAGTTCATGTGGACCTGGGCTATTCCGCCGCACCCAATCATCGCGAGCTGTATTGGTTTTTGGGGCATACATCTAATCTCCAAACATTGTGAGTAAATGATATTTTTTATCCATTTCTTATTAGGCTTTTGAACAAAACATCGTTTCCTTTTCTAAAGTTCAAACATCAGGGACAACCACGAGCATAAATTCTTAGGGTGTTACGACGATTACTCCCTGCAAGTGAAAACCGTAGTCCTTCCATTCCGGCGGTCCGTTGCTTCCGCCAATCACGTGTAACCGGTCATTCAGTACAACCACTGCGGCGCCCAGTGTTGGACGCGGCAAGTCGGTGCTGGGTTGCCACTTGTCCGTCCGCAGGTTATAAGCGTAAACCTCCTTAATCGCCCGTTCCTTGTTTGGAATCTCACCCACGCAACCGCCTACGACAAAGACATAGCCCTTTGACAAAACAGCGGGTCCCGTGCTGCCAGGGGTGCGTTTCTCCCAAGTCTCCGTTTTAGGGTCGTAGACATCGACGGCGTCGACATATAGGGCTCGGTGCTCATTCTTCACCGGCTGTATGCCGCCAAAAAGGTAGATCTTTCCGTCGACCACGACTGGGGAGGCTATTCTGGGATCTGGCATTGGTTTCTTCTCGTGCCAAGTATCTATCGCAGGATCATAGACGTCGATCTTGGCCGAGAGGTTGAAGACGATGTCGTGGATTCCAGACATCAGGTGAATCTTTCCGTCCACAACTGCCGCCGTGACGGGTATCCGCGAGTTGGGGCATGGGGCAAAAGGACGCCACCTATCAGTGCTTGGGTCGTAGACGTAGTTGTGCTGTAAGTCCTCACTCAACACGTAGATCTTGCCACCGTGAGCGACTGTGACAAGCAAGTGATGCTTGACCGGAACGTCGGTCTTGCGGGTCCAAGAGTCTCGCTGCGGGTCGTACTCAAATGTGAAACTACTGTCAGGGTACTGATCGCTGCGGCCTCCGACGACGTATATTCTGTTGTTGATGACGGTTGCTTTGGTCGTCAACGACTGAAGCGGGACCGGAAGCTCTGCTTTGGGCGTCCATCTGATTTCGAGAGTAGACCTGTGTGCAGACTGAGAATTGGTCGCTTTCTTCGGTAGAATCCGCATTATCTTATAGCCATCACTTGATTCTCTCTGGTAGGCTGGGTAGGTTCTTCGAGGCGTTCTTGTTAAGGATCCAAATGTGCCCCTTCCTCCGCATCCAATCATTGCGAGTTTTAACGAGTTTTTGAACATGTATTCAATCTCCAGTAATTATGGGTAAATAATGTCTTCCGTTCATTTCTTAATAGACTTTTGAAATAAAGCTCGTTTCCTGTTCCAAGATTATACATTAAAGGTAACCATAAGCCTTAATTGTGACAGGACGTCCATCACGTCTCACCTAATCATGCAGGGGCGTCCGAATGCAGAAGAAGCCGCAGATAATCTTCCGGTCCGCCGACGAAAAAAAGGACTACGTCGACCTAGCCGGCGTCATGAGCGAATGCTTCGGGCCCGTGACGCCCCGAACAATGAAGAAGTGGATTCAGGGCGAGAAGAAGAACGCCGCGGGGTTCGACAGGTTCTTCGTGGCCGAGGTTGACGGAAAGGCCGTCGGCAACGTCTCGGTAGCCCCTCGCAAGCTACACTTCGGCGAAGGAGTCTACCTGAAGACTCTGGCCGTCCTAGGCGTCTGCACGGGCTCCGAGTACAGAGGCCGAGGCGTGGCCACGGGACTGCTCAAACAAGCGATGGCGTTCGCGGACAAGTCGGGCTTCTCGAACAGCTCCCTCTACACGGCCACTTTGCTTCCCGCGCACAGGATTTACGTGCGGGAGGGCTTCCGCGACGTCCAGAAGACGACGAGGTA
>CAZOKM010000051.1:0-11799 GCA_964580405.1 uncultured Candidatus Bathyarchaeia archaeon
TAAGAGACAGAAATTAATTAATGACTTGTATGAATATAAAAGGAAGAAAGAAGAGTTTGTTTTGAAGAACCAGGGAATCCAACTAATAATCATTTTTAATCCAAACAAGCCTGAGGAGAAATTAATGGATGAATTTACAGAATATCAGTATATAACATTACAGAATAGAATTCAAAATAAGGAAATTAATCTACAAAATGAAATAAACCGTTTATTTTATAATGTTAATTCATCATTCAAAACATTGATGTCCTTGAAGAATGCGTTAAAACATATTTTTTAATCATTTCACATTATTTTAATTATCTTGATTTCATTTTTCCTAAGGAGAGCCCCAAAAAAGGAATTAGTAGGGGATATTAAGATAATCTAGGAAACCATTTTAGGCTTATTTGGGCATAATCTTCGGTCAGTGATATGAATTGGTTAAAAATGTGAAGCAATCTGTTGGTCAGGGGAAGGTTCTTTCTAAAGCGACAGTCTTCGGCGACTTGGTGTTCGTTTCCGGCATCGGACCGCACGACCCGGAGACTGGAAAACAAGTTCAGGGCGGAATCAGGGAGCAGACGAAGTGCGTTATGGAGCTGTTGAAGGCGGCTCTGGAGGAGGCGGGGTGCGGCTTGGACGACGTCCTGAAGTGCACCGTCTTCCTCACCGACATGGACAGCTACGGGGCCATGAACGAGGTCTACTCATCGTACTTCAAGGCGGCGCCCGCTCGGACGTGTGTGCAGGTGGTGAGGCTGCCGAGACCTGAAGAGACGTGCATGGTCGAGATAGACGCCATAGCCTGTAAAACCAAGAAATAAACGGTGCATAGGCGAATAACGCGATGAGCGTCTACGACGAGCTCGGCGTCAAACGGGCCATCAACGCCTGGGGCACGATGACTAGCCTAGGCGGGTCGCTGATGCTCCCCGAGGTCGTCGCGGCCATGGACGAAGCCGCTGAAGCCTTCGTCGACATGGAGGAGCTCCAGAAGCAGGCGGGCAAGTTCATAGCCCAAAGGACGGGCGCAGAAGATGCATGTGTCACGTCGGGAGCCGCAGCAGCCCTCGCCCTAGCCGTGGCAGCGTGCATGACGGGCAAAGACCCAGAAAAGATGGCGCAGATACCATACGTCCAAGGGTTCAAGAACGAAGTCATACTTCCATTAATTCAGGACACGACGTTTTCGCGGAACTTCGCCATCCCCTGCGCCAAGCTGGTCAAGGTCGGGACCGAGGAGGGCTACGAGCCCGGCGACGTCGAACGGGCGATAACCGAAAACACCGTGGTAATCGCGTTCACATTCTTCACCTCGAAAAGCGGGTGCGACATAGAAGCCCTAAAAGAAATCGTGAGAATCGGGAAAAGGCACAACGTCCCCGTCATCGTGGACGCCGCAGCCGAGCTACCACCAATAAGCAACTTGAGAGACATCGTAGTAACGGGTGCGGACTTGGTCGCGTTCAGCGGCGGAAAAGACATCCGAGGACCCAACGACACAGGCTTCATCGCAGGCAGAGCTGACCTCGTCGAGGCGGTCGCAGCCCAAAGCTCGCCCCACAACTTCATGGGCAGACCCATGAAGGTCAGCAAGGAACAAATCGTCGGCCTCGTCACCGCGCTGAAGCTTTACACGCCCGAAGCCGTCGAAGCCCGAAGACGAAAATGGACGAGAATAGCACAATATTTTGTTATAGAATTGTCGTCAAAGAACGTACGGGCAGAAACCGTCGTCCCGGACCCCGCGAAGCACGAGTACTCCGCGCAAGGGTGGCCGCAGGCACGCCTAGTCCTCGACGAAGCCAAACTCGGCACGACAGCAGCAGAATTGTGCCACCGGCTAATCGAGGGGAACCCGCCCATTTACGCGGGGCAGTCGGGAAATTGTTTGACGCTTAACCCGCAGTGCCTTCAAGACGGCGAAGAGAAAATCGTCGCCAAACGGATTAAGGAGATACTGAAGCAAGGAGCCATCGAATAAGGGTTGAATGTTGACGAGGTGTGACGTGAGATGAAAGCCGCTTTCGACCTGGTCATAAAGGGCGGAACCGTTGTCGACCCGTCGCAGGGAATCCACGAGCAGAAGGACGTCGCCATAGAAAAAGGTAGAATAGCCGACGTGAGGAAAGGCATCAACGCCTCAGCCGCAAAACGCGTCGTGGACGCTTCGGGCAAGCTCGTCACTCCTGGACTAATCGACCTTCACGTTCATTGCAGCTTCGGCATCAACTACATCGCCATCGACCCAGAGGCAGATTGCCTCGCGAAGGGGTGCACGACCGTCGTCGACGCGGGCTCAACGGGCGAGCTCAACTTCAACGGCTTCCGGAAGTACGTGATAAACGCGTCTAGAACGAGGATTCTCGCCCTCCTCAACATCGAGTCCCTCGGCATGGTCGAATTCGCTCGCGACAACCCGAAATGGCCACAGCTCGTCACAGGACAAGACGAGATGTTCATCAACGTGGAGGGCACCTGCGAAGTCGTCAACCAAAACAAGGATGTAATCGTCGGATTAAAGTGGGCTCACCACGGTATTGAAGGATTGGCATTGGCAAGGAAAGCCGCCGACGAGGTTGGCTGCTTGGTGATGGCTGAAAACCACCACCAGCCCGACTGCCTAAAATACCTCAAGAAGGGAGACATGATAACCCACCTCTTCCACGGCTTGCGCATGGAACAGCACGATGGACTCCTCAACGCGGACAGCAAGGTCCAGCCCGAATTTTACGAGGCAAAAAAGCGGGGCGTCGTCTTCGACCTCGGCCACGGCGCCGGAAGCTTCACATGGGAAGTCGCAGAGAAGGGGCTGAGCCAGGGAATCAGGCCCGACACTCTCGGTACCGACCTCCATACAAAGAACCTGAACGGACCCGTCTTCGACCTGCCCACGACCATGTCCAAGCTCTTGATGCTGGGAATGACTCTTGATGAAGTCATCGAAGCCAGCACCCATGCGCCCGCGAAAGCCTTGAGCAAACAGGAACAGATTGGGACCCTGAAGGTCGGCGCATGCGCGGACGTGGCCATCATCAGGCTCCAGAAGGGAAAATTCGCTTTCATGGACGTAAAGGGAGAAGGAAGAATTGGGGGCCAGAAGTTGAGCGTCACAGGGGTCGTCAAAGGCGGCGAAATAATCGTTTAGCTATCGAAAAAGAACGATGGCTGGACCGAAGGACATATTTCAAACATAGGCAAGACTTGTATTCAGCAATAGCCTGGAACTTGTGGTGTGGGTGAAATGAGTAAAAACCGTAGTGGCGACATTCCTCATTTGCGTAAGAAGGGTACGGCGACGCATCTCATCGTCGACGGTAGACCCTTCGTCATGCTGGGCGGCGAGCTGCACAACTCGAGCTCTTCCAGCCTAGCCTACATGGAGCCAATCTGGCCCCGCCTCGCGCAGCTCGGGCTCAACACGGTCCTGGCGCCCGTCACGTGGGAGCTAACAGAGCCCGAAGAGGGAAAACTCGATTTCACATTGGTGGACGGACTCGTCGAAGGAGCCCGAAGGCACAACCTCAAGCTCGTCCCCCTCTGGTTCGGAACCTGGAAAAACACCAGCTCATCGTACGCGCCCCAGTGGATGAAAACCAACCTCAAACGGTTCCCCCGAGCCCAGCTGCCAGGGGAAAAGAACACCGACGCAGTCACGTGCTTCAGCAAAGCCGCCTGCCAAGCTGACGCCCGAGCGTTCGGAGCGCTAATGAGGCACCTCCGCGAGGTCGACGGTAAAGAACATACAGTCATCACGGTGCAGGTCGAAAACGAAGTCGGCGTCCTCAAAACCCCGAGAGACCGCTGTGAAATGGCGGAGGAACGGTTCGCCCAGCAGGTCCCGAAGGAGCTGGCGAAGTACGTTAAAGAGCACGCTGAGCACCTTACACCTTATCTAAAAAAAGTATGGACTGAGGGAGGTAGCAAGACAGCTGGAACATGGAGAGAAGCCTTCGGCTCGGGCGCGGACGAGGTTTTCATGGCGTGGCACATCGCAAAGTACGTCGACAGAGTTGCGGAGGCTGGAAAAACGGAATATCCGCTTCCCATGTACGTCAACGCGTGGCTCGGGCCCCAGCAGGAGGGACAATTGCCCGGCGACTACCCGAGCGGCGGACCCGTCGCGCGGATGATGGACGTGTGGAGGGCAGCCGCACCAAGCATTGACTTCCTCGCCCCCGACATATACGTCGAGGACTTCCGCGGAGTCTGCTGCGAGTACACTCATAATGGGAACCCGCTGATGATTCCTGAGGCGCGACCCAACGAGCAGGCTGCGGCAAACGTCTTCTACGCTATCGCACAGCATGATGCGTTGTGCTTCGCGCCCTTCGCCATAGACTCGGTGGTTGAGCCGCACCCGCTGACCGCGAGCTACAGGCTGCTTAGGGAGATGATGCCTGTAATTGCAGAGTTTCACGGCACGGGGCGGATGTTCGGCTTCGCCGACGACCCTTCGCACGGTCCAAGATGGAATGTTTATACAAATGGGATGATGAGGGGTTTCGACCGCGAACTAGGCGGCTACAGGCTACAAGTACGCTTCAACAAACCATACGAATCTGGGAAGGCTCCGGCAGCTGGGCTCATCATCGCTTCAGAGGACGACGAATACATCGTCGCGGGCGCGGGGTTCACCCTAAGCTTCGCCCCCAAAAGTGGAGAAGCGGCGAACGTCGAAATCCTGACGCTTGACGAAGGCAAGTACGAAGACGGGAAATGGGTTCCGAGCCGACGGTTGAATGGCGACGAGTCTCAGGGCGGCAAACTCGTCCACATGGGCGACGAGATGGACGTCCGCAAAGCCAAAGTCTACAGTTACCCCTGAGGCGACGAGAAGCATTTCAGTTTTGAGGGAATTCGGCGTGAATGCACGTATCAAGAATGGGTAATATCAAGGGCAGACCGAACGAGGAAGACCTCAGAAAAATAAGGAAGGACGCCCAGAAAATGGCTCAGAAACTGTGATTTTCCCTGTTGCAGAAATTAAAACTAAATTTTTTGGTTCCATAGAATGCCTGAAAATCTACGGATGACCGCTGATGTATTTGACGCCTTCTTTTTCTTTTAGGTGCTTGTCGCTTGTTATTATTTCGGCGTTGTAGGCTTTGGACGTGGCAACGATGATGGAGTCAGCCATCCCCAAGCCCGTCTTCAGGCTCACGTCGGCAGCTTCCAAGGAAAGGGACTCATCTAGTTCGACGATTCTGGTTTGCGAGATTGCTGCAAAGGCTTCTAGGGCTTTCTCTTCACCCATTGCCTTCTTGATTTTCCTGTAGACCTCGTAGACGACGATTGTGGGCGTCACCGTGTTCTCCGGCCCCGCTTTCTCAATGTACCTTTCGTACTCGTCCGCCAACGGGCCGTCAGCGAAGTACTCGATCCAGCCGTAAGAGTCGATCAGAATCAAATTCGGTCCTCTTCGTCCCTCAAATTCTTGGCGTCCAAGCCTTTGACGAACCCCCTTGTCTCCTTCAGGGGCTTCGAGGGAATGAGGTGAACTACGCCGTCCTTCTCTACGACCACGACCTTCTGTCCCGGAGACAAGTCGAGCTTTTCCCTCACGTCCAGGGGGATGACGACCTGAAACTTCGACGAAACAGTCACAACTCCCAAACCCGAAACCTCCACAGTTCAACGAATGAACCATCGATATTTAAACCTTCTTACGGCATCTAAACAAGAACCACCGAAAAGCACAAGAACCCCATCTTTCCAGAAGCGGCGCAAGAGCCAAAAGGCGGCAAAAAACCATTTACTATGCTACGTTTTGGCGAGAGCCTTGACCGCTGACGAGATTAGCTTTTTTAGACTGCTGGAAACCGCTTGGTGCCTGAAGGCGGGGAGCCACCCCTCAGCCGAGAGGACGTCCGAAATCACCTGCGCAGAACCAATCTCAACGTTGCGGTGCTTCGCGACGGCGAATAGAGCTGAAGTTTCCATGTCGACGGCTAGGACGCCTTGACCAGAATATTTCAGAAACTTTCGCCGTGTCTCGCGGTAGACCCCGTCGGTCGTCCAAACCGGACCAATGGTATACTCGATGTTGTCTGAAATAAGCTGCTGGACTAGGAGCTCTTTGAGTCTTGAGGAGGATTCGAGCTTCACTTCAGGCGGCAGGTAGTGGCTTGAGGTTCCCTCATCTCGCAGGGCTTCCGACACGACCACGGTGTCTCCGGGCTTCAGGGAAGGCTGCAAGCCGCCCGAAATCCCAATCTCAAAAATAGTCTCTGCACCACAGGCAATCAGCTCCTCCAACATGGCGATTGCCGCTGGCGCCCCAACCGACGACCTGAACGCGCCGACCTCCTTCCCTTCCGCTGTGCCGACGCTTAATGGGCGCAGCCCGCTGTAAAACCATTCCACGGGTTTTCCGTTCAGCAATTGTTGGGCGTACTCGAAAGCTTCCCTCTCGTAGCACAGCAACAGCCGCTCTGGAACTTTGAAATACTCCTCGTCCACGTTGCGGCGCCGCGCCTCGTACCGTATAAAGTCCTTGGGCGAAAAAATGGGTTCGTCGTCGCTCAAACCTGTTCCGACCTTTCCATACATTGGAGGCAGCATCAATTTATCTTCTACGTTTCTCCTAATCGGCTTCCGTGTATGATGAAAAAACATCGCGTCTCTCTTTTCCTAGACTTGTTGGGTGCAGGTTTCGAAAGGCTCAAAAACTTCGCCGATATATCGTGGTTGAGGCGGAGTGGATGAAGGTCCTCATCGTGTACGACACGACTTCGGCGAACAGAAACACGGAAAAGGTCGCAAAAGCGATAGAAGGCGTCCTCAGTGAAAGAGGGTTCAGCGTCGACTGCCTGTACGTTGCGGACGCGGACCCAGCAAATGTGAAGAATTATGACTGTGTTCTAGTCGGTTCGCCCACGGAGGGGTTCAGGCCGAAGAAGCCAATCGCGGAGTTTCTGGATAGGCTGCCCAAGGGTGGATGTTCGGGGAAGCCCGCCGCAGCCTTCGACACGCAGGTTCAAAGCAGGTTCTCGGGGAACGCGGCGAAGAAGATACAGAGTAAGCTCGAGCAGCTCGGCTTCAGAATAGCCGCTGAGCCCCTGGTCGCCTACGTGGAAGGAAAACAGGCGGAAATCCACCTCAAAGACGGAGAAACGGAGAAGACAACGAACTGGGCGCAAGAACTCGCAACGAACAGAGAATTGCGCCGCTCATAACATAGTCAGGGCATTCGAATTCCTAATATTTGGGATGTACACGATTCAGAAACTAATTGGTACGAGCCTCGTATTTTGAACCGCATCAATCATTGGACGTCGTAAAGGAAATAAATGTCAGTCACAAATATGACGTTTGAAATTAGTAAAGAACGATGTAACCATTCAAGGTGTCGAGATTGAAGACTAAATTTTTTATTTTGACCGCGATTATTGCTTTGTCGTTCGGCGGGTACGTCACAGCTCCGCTGGTTGCTGGTCTTAACTTAACCACTGCCAACTCGCAGCTTCAAACGACCGTAGTGATTCACGCGAAGGGCGCGATTGGAACCGATATCCAGTTGAGGGCGATAATGGACAACATTACCTACGTCACGTGGGTCCTGGTCACGTCGGAGCTTACTGCGGCGGACCTTTCTGGGGCGAAGATGCTCATAATGGTCAAGAACGACGTTTACCTGAACTACACTGAGGCGGAGCTGAACGCCATCAAGGACTGGTTTGACGAAGGCGGAAAGGCGATCTGGGTGACAGGGGACAGCGATTATGGCCTCAACTACGGAGACAGCGATTACGATCTCCTTAGGCAGTCGTCAGCTAATGAGGTGCTGGCGAAGATCGGAAGTGTCCTCAGGATTGAGGAATGCTCCATAGAGGACCCTGTCACGAATGCTGGAGAGAATTATCGCGTGTATGGCCTGTCCGAAAAATGCGATGAAGAGGTCGATTTCCTCGTAGGCGGCGTGAACAGCGCTCTCTTTCACGGCCCAGCTCCGATAATAGCGTACCAAGATGGAGAGTACATCAGCATTGAACAGGAAAAGCCTGTGAACGTTTACAGGGTCATGTGGACTAGCGGCAACGCTACGATAGCCAATTATAATCCGCCTGACCCGCAGGTTCACAGCGTGGGCGAGAACGGCAACTTAGTCTTGATGGCGGTTGAGGTCAACTACGCCAAGAAGAACGTGGTCATCGTAACAGGGGACGCCCCCTTCGATCACTACACTGGAATGTACGAGCCTGAACTCTACAACTACGAGAGATACATGACTGAGTACCCTCAGGAGGGCGAAAAACTGTTCAAGAACATAATCGAGTGGGTCGCGTACTACTCGGACAAGATGATGAGCTTACAGAATCAGGTTATTGACCTAAATGACCAAATAGACGACCTGCAAGGCCAGATGACGAGCCTGCAACAACAAGTGGCGGACCTCACAGACCAAGTAACCGGCCTGCAAACGGCGGTGAGCACGTGGCAAGGCGTATCCGCGGGAGCGTTCGTAATAGGCCTGGTTGCGGGTGTGGTGGTCATCTACATACTCAAGCGTAGATGATTACTCCCATTTCGTGACGTGGAACATCAGCACAAAATTCTCTCCTATGCAACCGACACGACCGAAGAAATGAAGGCTCAAGGCACATTACCGACTACCCCTTTTTTTAGTGGGATCGCATGAAATTTGGTTTCTTCGAAAGAAGGAAAACTCGTTAGTTTGTTTGGCGCCGGGGGTGGGATTTGAACCCACGCGGCCACGTGGGCCACAGACTGTTTGGCTTTTCGCCGTTGGAGACTCCAGGCCTGAGCTCCCCGGTTTAATAGGGATCTGCTCCATACCTGGTTTCCCGCCTCGACTTTGTTTGAGGCTCTAGGAGACCCCGGCTTGACGGTGCGCTTTGAATGTTTAGGTTGTTCGAGTCTATTTAATCTTTCACAGGAGCCTGCGCTTCCTGTTTGGTGTGCCACAGCTTCGGGTAGGTTCCCCTTGGCATGAGGACCCTGTTGTTCCGCGCGACGACACCGTGGCTTTTCCTGAGGATTTCCTGCGTCTCCATAGTCGCCGTCGCAAGGGTTATGGCTTCGCCCTTCAGCGTGTAGACGCACGTCTCGGTCCTCGGTTCGATGCCTGTGTCCACCGACACGACGCCCGGCGCGGTCAAGTGAGCCCCGTGGCACAGGGCGTCCACTGCCGAGTCCCTGACGACGATTTTTGGTAAAAGCCCCAGAGCTTTCTCCATGGGCATGACGAACTTCCTGAGGATGTCCAGGTCTTGGGTCTTCTGCCACTCGCTGTGCAGGTAAACCACGTCGTGCAGAGTGACGATGTCCGCTGTTTCGGTGAACGGCCCCGACCTCGTCCTCCTGAGCTCGTGCATGTGGGCTCCGCTCCCCAAGACCTCGCCGACGTCGTGGCACAGCTTCCGGATGTAGGTGCCGGCCTCGCAGCCGACCCTGAAGAGAACGTTCCTCCCGTCCACCTCAAGAACGTCGAGAGCGTAAATCTTGCGGACCCTGACCTGCCTCTTCACCGAGGCGCGGATGGGCGGTCTCTGGAAGATTTTGCCCTGAAACTCGCCTAGGACCGTTCTGACGCGGTCTTCGGGCACGTCCTGGTGGAGTCTCATGACGCAGACGTACTCTTTCCCAGAACCTAATAGTGCGTGGACGACCTTCGTCGCGTCCTCGAGGGCCACCGGTAACACGCCGGTCACTTTGGGATGTCCTTCGCCTGACGGTTCGTCTAGGCTTCTAAGGTCCCGCCGTGACCCGCCTGCTTCACGCCGAGGAGCCGCCTTATCCAAGCCGCGACCTCGTGGCTCGAAGGCCCCGGGGGCTTGTCGAGGTTGATTACGCCGAACCTGAGCATGTCGGGGTACGGCCTCTCGTCGGGCCTGCACCCGTACGCTGGGTCGGTTTCCGCCTCAGACTTGGCGAGATGCTCCCGCTTTGCGGTCCACGGTGGGGGGATGCTGGACAACATGGTTTCCTCTAAACAGAATGATTGATATGATTAGTTAAAAAGGTTGAGGGCTACGCCCGTTTCTCTGCTTTTTTCTTTTTCGTCTTCTTAGGTTCTTCTGCCTTCTCGGGCTTCTTGGACTTTTTGGGCTTCTCGGCATCTGCTGGCTTCTCTGCCTCTTTGTGCTTCTTAGCTTCCTTGGGCTTCTTTACTTCCTTTGGTTTCTTCGGTTCCTTAGCTTTCTTCGGCTCTTCAGCCTTTTCTGTTTTTTCAGGTTCCTTGGTCTTCTCTAGCTTCTCAGCCTTCTCGGCTTTTTCGGCCTTTTCAACCTTTATTGGTTTTTCGGGCACAACGATGACCTTTGCGACCTCTTCGTCGGGTGCTCCGCGGCTGATTTTGACGACTTCTTCGGTGAGCTTAAGGTGGTTGACGTTGACCCGCCGCCTTTTCACTCCGGTTGCGGCTTTGGGTCCGGTCACTAGGACGAAGTTTTTGTCGACGACGTCGACGATGACGCACCGTTTGCCAGCTTCTCTGCCCGTCGTCTTGACGCATACTCTTCCGACCTCAACTGCAGGCATCACAGAACCTCCAATTCTCCTCTGAAGAGATATTCAACTTATAGATAAACATTGAGGAAAATGTTTCAAGCATTCCCTAAAGACAGAACTGTCAGACTCTTGTTGGCTTCTCCATCAGCTTCTTCTTGATTCCACGCGCCCCATCCGAAAAATGCAGCTTTCTACAAACCGTGTCAGTGCCTTTCTCTATTTCGCGGGCTTCGTCCGCGAGTCTGGCAGCTGCCCTCATCATCTCGTGGGCTACGGCAACCATCGGTACGTAGACGTTAGGGTCCTGAACTTTGAAGCACGCTTCTGTCGTTATTTTGGCGACTTGGCAAGCCGTCTCGTAGGCAGCGGACGCCTTGGCCTTCGCGTACGGGTTCGAGAACCCAGCTGCTTCCGTTGCTTTAAATGCGTCGACGATAACTTTAGGCAGCTCGGGCTTTTTTCCCGCCTTGAGCGACTCTATCGCCTTGTCGACGCTTTCGACGACGACATTGAGGGCTCCCGTCTCAGCCAGCACCTTCAGGACGTCGGAGTTGTATGCAGCCATCTCAGCGGGGTCGAGGAACTCTCTGCGGGCGCCAATCATCGAGTCGGCTTCGACGACGATGTATCCTAAACCCGCGTCTTCAAACTCCTTCGCGACCTTCTTGGCGGGGCTGTCGGAAACAATAATCGCAGGCGTCTTCGCTTCAATAATCATCTTTCGGGCTTCGGTTGGCCCCGGCGTCGCCTGACCTGGCCCGACGAGGACGATGAGGCTGGGTTTCTGTCTTAGCAGCTGTTCTGTGGCTTCGGCGCACTGTTTGGTTCCGAGATTGGCGCCTGAGCCTGAGACTCTTACGTCAATGTCGGTCCTCTCTGCCCTTTCGTCTAGAAGAAATTCTATCAGCGGCAGGGTTCCGATGCAGCCGAGCTTCAGGACGCCTATCTTCAGGGGTTCGGTCACTTCGGCTTCTCCACCATCTTCTGCGCGACTTCCTGGACCCTCACGGCGTCCTCCGCCGTCACATCGGGCTTCTTGCCCTCCTGGACGCACTCGACGAAGTGGCTGTCGATCTGGTAGTGCCCCCACATCCTCGTGCCCTTCGCCTCGACGGCGATTTCCTTGGGTTCGGGGTCCGACCCGTAGACGACTATCTTGTTGTTCCACACCGCGTGCAGGACATTAGTGTTGTCGCCATACAATTCGAGCCTGCTCGTGCTTGCCAGCTGGTTCACGGTGGCGCCGAAGTGCAGAGAGCCCACGGTTCCCTTCCGGAGCTTGAGAATGCCCATCGTGTTGTAGCCGAGGATTCCGCCGAACTCCTTCAGCGGTACGTAGTT
>CAZOKM010000052.1:0-11753 GCA_964580405.1 uncultured Candidatus Bathyarchaeia archaeon
TAAGACGCCCCTAGAATCCGCTGAAGTCCCAAACATGAACCTTCTGGCGTCCAAGGGCAAGCTCGGGCAGATGTACACTGTCGGGAGGGGTATCGCGCCCGAGAGCGACGTGGCGGTCATCTCGATTCTGGGCTACGACCCCTACAGGTACCACGTCGGCAGGGGACCCCTGGAAGCTTATGGTGCTGGGCTGGACATGAGGAACGAGGATTTAGCCCTGAGGTGCAACTTCGCAACCATGGGCGAGAACCACAGGCTCATCGACAGAAGGGCGGGCAGGAACCTGTCAACCGAGGAAGCCGCACTTCTCGCCGAGGAGATAAACCAGAAGGTGAAGCTGGAGTCCCACCCCGCTGAGTTTTGCTTCAGGAGCACGCTGGGGCACCGGGGGGTCCTCGTCATGAGGAGCAAGAAGAGCATCCTTTCGGGCAAGATTTCGAACACTGACCCTGCGTACGAGAGGGTGTCTGGGCTCGGAGTCGCTAAAAGAGACGTCGAGATGGTTCTTGCCGAGTGCCTGCCGCTGGCTGACACGAAGTCCGCGGAAATTTCGGCGAAGCTCGTCAACGAGTTCACCGAGAAGAGCCATAAAGTCTTGGACAAGTCGGAGGTGAACCTGAAGCGGTCAGTCGAGGGCAAACTGAAGGCCAACGTGATTCTCTCGAGGGACGCAGGCGACGAGCTGCCCAATTTCTTCGACATCAACCAGCGCTACGGAGTCCACTTCGCCTGCCTCGCGGACATGCCCGTCGAGAGGGGAATCTCGAGGCTCGCGGGGATGGACCTCGTTGAGCTGCCCCCGCCATCCGCAGACATCGAGGCGGACATGAAGCTGAGGGTCGACAACCTCCTGAACCTGCTCAGGCTGTACGACTGCTTCTACATCCACCTGAAGGGGCCCGACGAGCCCGGCCACGACGGAGACTACGAGCGCAAGACCCAGGCAATCGCGGACATCGACAAGCACTTCTTCGGCCAAATCCTCCCAAAAATCAACCTCCGAGAGACGCTGTTCTGCGTGACAGCCGACCACTCGACGCCGTGCGGGCTGAAGGCGCACAGCGACGACCCAGTACCCTTAATGATATCGGGAGCCAAAGTCGTACCAGATGGCATAAGGGAATTCAGCGAAAGGAGCAGCCGAGACGGAAGCCTAGGCATGTTGGAGCACGGTACAGAACTGATGCCCATGCTTATGCAGACGATGAAGAAGGCGCAGGACTAAGGGTCCGAAAGCCTTTATTAGCATCCTTAGGCGTAGTTTTTTCTCGGCGGGTCTCAAGTGGGGGGCTAGGGGTCCCTTGAGGGGCTTCCAAGCCTCGACCGTAAACCCCCTTCACGACGGACTGACAGCTGAGGCGAGGCGCAAAAGAACGCGGAGGTCCTCGGTCGTCCACCAATGAGTATCCGTCCTCTGGGGCCGGCGGTCGCGGAGCGTCCTCTGCAGGGAGGCCGTTACTGCGTCTGCCAGGTGAACATGGCTAGGCCCGGGAGGGAGCAACCTAGGCTTGGACGTTCGGCGCTCAGAGGGGCGCGGGTACGAGTTTGGAGTCCGACGGAACCCCGCGGAAACTGTGCGTCCAACTTCAGTGACCCGCCACTTCCACCAACTCGTTTTAAAAATTTCACAGTATGGCGAGTCTCTTCAGGAGCTGGCAGGTTCGGCAAAGGTCCGATGCTGTCGGTTCCCCGCATTCTCGGCATTCCTTCAGAACCTTTTCTTCGGCTGATTTTTCGAATGATTGTTGGACTTTCGCCATGGAGCTGTAAACGGTGTACTTCGTGCCGGGGTGCTTCTCCTCGAGCCTGTTGAGCATGTTCCGGACGTCGTTCCTCAGGGCGTCGCCCGCGTAGGGGCACGGCATCTCCTGAAACGGTATGCGCTTCGCGAAGGCGTACAGCGCGGACTCCCGTTCAAGGGTCTCGCAGAAGGGCTTCACCCTCGGCACCAGCCCCTGACGTTCAGAGCTGACGACTGGGTTTGAGCGGGCTGTTCGTGACGGGTCACCGTGCACGATGTTGATGAGGAAGGTCTGAACCTCGTCGTCCAAGGTGTGCGCCGTGGCGACCTTCGTCGCGTTGACCTTCTTCGCCGCTAGGTTCAGGGCTCTCCTCCTCAGGACTCCGCAGTACGAGCACGGCGTCAGCTTCCCTTTGCGGGTTTTTTTGACGATTTCGTCCAGTGTGTAGCCGAAGAGCTCCTTGAAAGACACCGTTGAGTGCCGTATTCCGAGTTGGCTGCAGTTCTCCTCCGCGTTTCTCACGGCTTCGTCCCTGTACCCCTCTATGCCCTCATCGACGGTTATCGCCTGAAGGGCTGAACGCGGAAACTCCGCTTCGACCTTCGAAAGCACGTGCAGGAGGCTGACGCTGTCCTTCCCTCCGGAGACCGCTACGGCGATTCGGTCGTCCATCTCGAACATGCGGTACTTGCCGATCGTGACCCGGACCTTGTTTTCGACCGAGCCCAAGAAGCATTCCCTGCAGAGCTTCTCCCCTGAGTAGACACGGAAGTAGAAGGCTTCGTTCCGCTTACAAACTGAGCATCTGGTCATGTGAGTCCGCACGGCAACGACGATTTAGCGTCGGTTCCTGATTCTGTTTTCTGTTCACAATGAACTCGTATTTAAGGAAATTAAGAATAAAAAACCTAACAGGCATCGCCTGAAAAAGCTTCTTTTAAACGATTTCTCGCAGGAATATTTTCATGGGACCGATTTTTCCGCCGTAGTTGCCCGCGGAAATTTTTTCCACCCCTTCGACCTTGGTGGCTGCTGCTATTCCTTCTTTCATGGCTTTTTTTATGGATTCCAAGTCGAGTCCGTTGACGACAATTTCGTAAATGCTCTTCACGTTCTTCGGCACCTGCGAATCCGTGACCGCGTCCCTCAGCGTCGGACAGAACGGGTGGTTAGTCGACGCTGGAAGCTTGTACTTGAGGGAACCAACCTTGGAGCCCGACCTGCATACCCCGCCGGGGAAGGGCATAATCACATGCTTCGCGTTGCGGCGGATGGAGTCCACGGCTTCCTCGGCTGCCCTGAGACCGCTCTTGCTGCTGGACGCGAAGATGAGGAAGTTTCCGCCTGCCGCAGCCTTCGCCGCGCCGAAGCCGCTTTGGACGACGAACTCGCCTTCCATGACGGGGATGCGCCAGACCTTTCTGCCGTTGTAGTCGTCTTTTTTCTGGAAGCCGTCGCCAAAGAAGCGGAGGCTCCTGCCGACCCTGAGCCTTCTGGCTGCCGAGGGGTAGCCGTCGAAGACAGCTGTCGTGGGACACGTCATGACGCACTGCCCAATTCTGCCAATCATCTGCTTCTTGAGGTTACTCCTCGTTTGGTGGTAAATCTGAATGACGGCGCTGGGTCTGCCGTCGGGAGCTTCGCTTGGTGCGACATTGGATTCTATGCCTGCTTCAGCGGGGGAGCCGATGATGGAGGAGGCGTATCCCGTTGCGACGTTGGCCGCCATCAGAGCCCACTTCTCGCTTTCAGCCGTGATTATGATTCTACTCGCCCACATCTCGAACAGCTCGGCAAAGGTATCCTCGACTTCGACTCCGTTCAATCTCGGCATTCCGCATTTCTCCGCTTCACATTGTTTGACGTTGACCTTGAATTGTAGTCCTAAACTATGAATACGTGTCCCGCAATATTAAGGCTTAACAGAAACAGATGGTTAACGGTAACTTCATAAATGCGGAAGCCAATACCGAGTGAAAAGGGCACTGTGGATGATTGGGATTGGAAGTCACGCTGCTGACGGGTAGAACGATTGATCAGGGCTGCGGGAAAGAGGCGGGTAAACTCTCCACGGAGTACGCGGAAAACGTTGCGGTCTGCGAATTAAACGGGGAGGACATGAAAAGGCTCGGAATCAAAGACAACAGCAACGTCAAGGTGACAACCAAGTTCGGCTCAGTCGTCCTCAAAGCCAAAAAGTCGCGGAGACTCAAAACACCCAACATCGCCTTCGTCCCGTACGGTCCTTGGGCAAACCAAATCTTAGGGTCAAGTACTGGCGGAACGGGGATGCCGTCGCTGAAAGGCGTTAAGGCAACCGTTGAGCCCTCCGATTCCAAGGTTTTAAGCATTCAGGAATTATTGTTGAACGTGCAGGAAAAAACGAGGTAAGGAGAAGCCTAGGTTGCCCGTGGTCTCAAGCATCGTCTGCCCCGTTTGCGGGTGCTGCTGCGACGACATAGAGGTCACGATCGAGGGCAACAGGATAACCGAGGTCAAGAACGCCTGCGCCCTGAGTGCCGCGAAGTTCGAGAAGTTCAACGAGCACAGAAACACGAGCCCAATGGTGAAGAAGGACGGGAAGCTCGTAGAAGCGACGCTAGACGAAGCAATCGGGAAAGCCGCTGAAATCCTAGATGGCTCCGAGTACCCCCTGCTCTACGGCTGGAGCTGCACGAGCTGCGAAGCCATCAAGGTCGGGCTTGAGCTGGCTGAGGAGCTCGGCGGAGCCATTGACAACACGTCAACAATCTGCCACGGACCCTCAACCCTCGCGACCCAGGACGTCGGTCTCGTCGGAGCCACGCTGGGGCAGGTGAGGCACCGCGCGGACCTCATCGTCTACTGGGGGAGCAACCCGTGGAGCGCCCACCCTCGCCACGTCGAACGCTACACGGCCCTCTCGGAGGGGCGGTTCCAGAAGAGCGCGTGGAAGCGGTTCTGGAGGCGAATCAACGCCGATAACATCCGAAAGAAGGTGGCGAGGATAGCTGAGCTGGCGACCAAGGAAGAAGACTCACTGCCTAACAAAGAGGAACGTGCGGCCAAGCCTGAGGCGCTCCGAGGCGAAGATCGCAGGGTCATCGTCGTCGACGTCAAAAGGACGCGTTCGGCCGACATCGCCGACTACTTCGTTCAGGTTGAGCCCGGCAGCGACTACGACATCCTGCAGGCGCTTCGGGCCTTGGTGCGCGACGAGGAGCTCGAGGTGGACGCGGTCGGCGGGGTGCCCGTGGACGACCTTGAGGAGTTAGTAGACGTCATGCTGGACTCGAAGTTCGGCGTCATCTTCTTCGGCTTGGGGCTGTCGATGAGCGGCGCGAAGCACAGGAACGTCGAAGCCGCGATCAGGCTGACGCAGGACCTGAACAAGCGCACGAAGTTCCTCATCATGCCCATGAGGGGCCATTATAATGTCACGGGAGCCGACGCGGTCTTCACGTGGCAAACGGGCTACCCGTACGCGGTGGACTTCTCCCACGGCTATCCACGCTACAATCCGGGCGAAACCTCAGCCGTGGACATACTGCAGCGGGGAGACTGCGACGCCGCGCTTGTGGTGGCTGCTGACCCAGTGTCCAGCTTCCCGCGGGAGTCAGTCAACACGTTAGTAAAGAATCCGCTGGTTGTTGTTGACCCGCACCCTTCGCCCACGGCGTTGATGGCTGACGTCGTGATTCCTTCAGCGTTCGCAGGCATCGAGGTGGAAGGAACAGCTTACCGCATGGACCACGTGCCCCTGCCCCTCAGGAAAATCGTTGAGCCGCCCGCGGGCATCCTCTCCGACGAGGAAATACTGAGGCGCATCCTCGTTCAAGTGCAGAGCCTCAAGAAAAAGGTTCAGGTGTAGACCAGCTGCTTCTCCGAGCGACTTAAGTATAGGTTCTTGACTATTTTGCTGTCGTTTGGAGGTTGACCGCGCTCGCAAAAGTCTTGGTCACTTCAGCTTGGCCGTACATCCAGCACGTTCTCCACCTAGGTAACCTCCTCCCCATACTGTCAGCCGACGTTTATGCAAGGTACTACAGGCTCAGGGGAGACGATGTCCTGTTCGTAAGCGGTTCAGACGTGCACGGGACGCCCGTCGAGGTGGAAGCCGTCAAACAGGGAGTCTCGCCGAAGGAGCTGACGGAAGGGAACCACGCGCTCGTCTGCGAGCTTTTCAAGAAATGGGGCATCTCGTACGACAATTACACGACCACCGAAAGCCCCGTCCACAAAGAAGTCGTCACGAAAATACACCGTGAAATAGACAAGAATGGTTATGTTTTCACCCAAGAATCTGAACTGCCCTACTGTCTAGAATGTAGGCGTTTCCTGCCCGACAGGTTCGTCGAGGGAAAATGCCCGTTCTGCGGCTACGAAGGCGCCAGGGGAGACCAATGCGAGCAGTGCGGAAGACTAATTGACCCAATCGCGCTCCTCGAAATCCGTTGCTCAATATGCGGGAAGACGCCCGTCTTCAGGAAGGTGAAGCACTGGTACTTCGACCTCCCCAAATTCTCGGAGCAGCTCCTGAACTACATCGAAAACAACAGGCAGCTCCCCGACAACGCCCGAAACTTCAGTTTGAACTATATTAAAGAGGGGCTAAAGCCGAGACCGTTGACGAGAGACAGCGAGTGGGGCATCCCCGCGCCCTACAAAGGCGCGGAGGACAAGGTGCTTTACGTCTGGTTCGAGAACGTCCTGGGCTACGTCTCAGCCACGGTCGAGTACTGCAGGCAGCACGGCGACGAGGAAAGGTGGAGGCAGTTCTGGTTCGACAAAGACTCGAAGGTCCTCTGCTTCATCGGTAAAGACAACATCGTGTTCCACACTCTCATCCTTCCCGCGCTGTTACTAGCTACGCACGAGGGCTACAACCTGCCATGGAATGTGAGCGCAAATGAGTTTCTAAATTTTGAGGGGCAGAAGTCTTCGAAGAGCCGCGGAATCGGCATCTGGATAGACGAAGCCCTCGAGCTGTTCCCCGCGGACTACTGGCGGTACACTCTTATCGCCAACCGCCCAGAGGCGAAGGACACGAACTTCAGCTGGGCGGTCTTCCTCGAGAAGGTCAACGCGGACCTCAACGACACGCTGGGCAACTTCGTCCACCGCACCCTCACCTTCATAGCCCGATACCACGACGCAAAAGTCCCGACCGCGAAAGGCTTGGACGAGGAAGACGAACGTCTACTTCAACTAATCAAGAAAACGTTCGATAACGTGAACGAAAGTTTCGAAAAATTCCAGCTGCAGGACGCGACGCGGCAAATCCTCGACTTAAGCCGAGAAGGGAACAAGTACCTGAACGACAAGAAGCCGTGGAAAACCGTCAAAGAGGACCCCGAAAGGACAGCGAACACGCTCTACGTGTCCGTCCAGATCGTCAAAGCGTTGTCCGTGCTGCTGGAGCCCGTCATCCCCTTCACGTGCGAGAAGCTCCGCGGGCAGCTTAACCTGCCGTCCAGCCTTAAGTGGGAAGACGCGGTCGAGTCGCTTCCGGAGGGTCACAAGATTAATGAACCCCAGCCGTTATTCAGCAAGATAGAGGACTCGGAACAAACGATTCAAGAGAAGCTGGAAAAGGTGAGGTCAGTGTCTCAGAAGGTCTCGTACGAAGAATTCTCGAAAATGGACTTGCGCGTGGGGAAAATCGTGAAGGCGGAGCCAGTCCAGGGCTCAAACAACCTGATCAAGCTCTTAATTGACGTAGGCGAAGGCCAAACAAAAACCGCCGTGGCGGGAATAGCCAAGTACTACAAGCCAGAGCAGCTCATAAGCCAGCAACTTGCCATAATAATGAACCTCGAACCACGAAAAATCTACGGCATACAATCCGAAGTAATGATTCTAGCTGCACAAGACGAAAAGAACGTAGTACTGCTCCAACCAGAAAAACCGCTGAAAAACGGCGCAGAAATAAGTTAAAAATCCAGAAGTAGATTCACGCAGTAGATGGCTTTTTCTATCAAATACGCAGATTACTTCGTCGATTATAAGGTTCCTTTCCAGCCCGACTAAAACAGGGGAAGTCAACTGCCAAGAATGTTACGCATAAGAAAACCACAGTAAAATAAAGGATACTAGAACTTTCCCACTTCAATTGAAGTGTTAGGGTGAAACATAATGAGAGACTCAACGGTCTTGGATGGATACAATTACTAGAAGTCGGTTGATGAAAATAAATATTTCAAGTACTTACAAGGGGAATTTACTCAATGACAATCTATGTCATAACTTCTTTAAATTGACTATCTAAAGGGGGCAATCCAACGGCTTCACGATATTTGTTACATAAAATCAGTCCCTGTTCAACTTGATCAAGATTAGCACAAACATGATCTTCTCCCGTTGATGAAAATACCATGATTAATTGTTGAGCATTGCTTTTCATTCTCTTTATAATTTTTGGAAATTTATCTCTATATTTTTGTGGATAGCTTTTTGGTAGGTTATCAACGTCTGTGTGACCATGATGAACACCCGTGGATCGTCTGCCCCACAGCTTAAGTGTATATAGCTTATTCAAAATGAAACCTCTGATATGATCATCGTCACCTTCTTTTAACTCTGGGGGCATGGGATTATATTAGCACGAAATATGTATATAAAGCTTTGGAATTTTTTCCAAACATATTGGAAAAAATTTATATAGTTGGTAAATAAATACAAAGCGTGCGTTATACGCATTGATCGAGGAAGAAAAAATGGAAGACGAAAAATACGCTACATTAGGTGTCCTTACCATGATATTCGAAAGCCCCGCAGCGAGATTGCTGGACCAAAGCCTTCTGGTAGGAAATATGGAACAAACTGTGTCCATGCTCGCTGAATCAACTAATTTATCGTATAAAACAGTGAAGACGAGTCTCCAGAAACTAGAAAAAATTGGATTCGTCACACCGACTAGAAAGATTGGGAATGCGCAAGCTTACAAGTTTGAGGTTACAAACGATTTACATGAACTGATAGAATGCGCACAACATCTTCAAATAAAACTATTGAAAGACGAACGTGCGCCATAAAAACCTTTTAACCACATAATTAAAAGCGTTCTATATCAATGATAGACATTTTTTCCTTTTATCTCTCCATCGCAGATAAAAAAGGAGCGTTAACTCTAGATCTGGTACAGACCTAGGTTAACGTTGTGGGGCTTCGCGGTTTCCCCGTTCTGGTCGAGCTTCGTTATCTCGGGCATCGCTGAGCCGTAGCCGTCGAGGAGGTACTGCGAGTGGACCCCCGTCATCACGAGAGTCACCTTCATAGCACCACCGAGAGCGGGATTAATTCTCGCCCCCCATATGACTAGCGCATCGTCGCTCATCATCTGCGTAACGATCTCGCCGACGCGGTTGGCCTCGTCAATCGTCATCTGGTCGTCGCCCGCAACGTGGATCAAAGCGCCCTTCGCCCCTGCGTAGTCAACGTCCAAAAGCGGCATTCTAAGAGCTTTCTGCACCGCTTCCTCGGCGCGGTTCGGAGCGTCAGACTGCCCGACGCCCGCAACGGCCACGCCGCCTTTACGCATGATCGTCCTGAAGTCGGCGAAGTCGAGGTTGATCAAGCTCGGTAGAGAAATCGTTTCGGTTATTCCGCTGATCATGTTGGCGAGGACGCCGTCGCCGACCTTGAACGCTTCGTTGATGGGCAGCTGGGGAACCAGCCTCATCAGCTTGTTGTTGTCTATGACGATGACGGTGTCGCACTCCCTCCGAATCTCAGTCAAGCCTTTAATTGCGTAGGCGATGCGCCCCTTCTCGATCTTGAACGGCATGGTCACCACGCCCACGACGATGGCTCCCTTCTCTCGGGCTAGCTTCGCGACGACGGGCGCTGCGCCCGTGCCTGTTCCGCCGCCCATGCCTGCTGTGACGAAGGCTATGTCGACGCCTTCTAAGATTTTTGAAACTTGTTCAGTTGACTCCTCGATGGCTGCTTTGCCCACCTCTGGGTCGCCGCCTGAGCCCAGGCCGCGGGTCAGCTTCTCGCCTATGAGGAGCTTCATTTTGGCGTGGGTGACCCTAAGGTGCTGCATGTCCGTGTTCAGCGCAACGCACTCGGCGGTCACGTTGCCCGTTTCCATCAGTCGGTTGACGGTGTTGTTCCCCGCTCCGCCGACCCCCAACACCATGATGCGGCAATACCCTGGGTCCCTGACTCCCTCAGGAATCGTTTCGTCCCACGTGTACTGGAGGGCTTTGTCAGCTATCTTTGGCATCTTTCTCTCTTCCCCACAACTCCGAAGAAACGAGGTCTCGAATCGCCACCCGAATGGCTTCAGCTCTGTGCGGGTAGTACCGCTTAGAAACCAGCTCGTCCAACGCTTCCAAATACGGCTCGGGAAGATACAGCGTAATAAGCTTCATTTCAATCACCGAACCAATAGAACGCATATTATGTCATAAATACGTGTATAACATGCCTTAATCATGATTCATACATGAACGTTACATTATCTTATAAAACTTTCTGTATCTCTACGTATGCCTGTGGCGAATTTATGTCAATATACGTTGTTTAAACATATATTATTAACGGTAATAATGCTATGAGCGCGCGTCACCCACCCAACTTCGGGGATAGTTACGCTTATATCCGTTTCTCGCTTGGATGTCCATGATTGCCTTGCCGCCTGCCCTTGTTCCAGAGGACCATGAACCAAGAGAGGCAAGACAACCAACTCTTAAAGACAGAAAGGCGGTTTACGCGGAAAATTATGGTTGCGCCGCCAACACATTCGACTTCGAAGTCCTTCTGGGGCACATGGCAAGCCTGAACTATCATCCAACAGAGGATGTTGGCTCAGCCGACGTCGTTTTGGTGAACACCTGCGGGGTCAAGAAGCCAACAGAGGACCGAATACTCGGAAGGCTGCGAAAACTGAGCCAGACCCGAAAGCCGCTGATAATCGCGGGGTGCCTCCCGAAAATAGACCTCAAAGCAATCATGGGGGCTGCCCCGAACTTCGCCGCAGTTTTGGACCCGCGAAGCGTCGAAAGGATAGTTGACGCCGTAAGGTCCGCCGAGAACGGCGAAACTGGGCGAATCTTCTTTTCGGACAAGTCTGCTGCCAAGCTCGAGATGCCAAAAGTCAACCTCAAGCCGCCCATAAGCATCATCGCCGTCTCGGAGGGCTGCGCTGGGGCTTGCGCCTTCTGCTGCGTCAGGTTCGCCCGGGGGGCTCTTTCCTCGTTCCCCAAAGCGTCAATCGTGAAAGGCATTCACAAAGCAGTGCGAAACGGCGCGAAGGAGGTTTGGTTAACCTCTCAGGACACGGGAGCCTACGGGACGGACATCGGGTCGAACCTTGCTGAGCTCCTCAGGGAATGCTGCAAAGTCGAGGGCAAATTCTGGATAAGAGTCGGAATGATGAACCCTGACCACGTCTTGCCCCTCCTGGACGAGTTGATTGACGCCTACAGGGACGAGAAAGTCTTTAGGTTCCTGCACCTTCCAGTCCAAAGCGGGGACGACGGCGTCCTGAAACGGATGAACCGCAGGTACTCCGCCGACGACTTCAAGGCGATTGTGCAGAAATTCAGGGAGGAACTGCCTGACCTGACCCTTTCGACCGACGTCATCTGCGGGTTTCCGGGAGAAACCGAAGAATCTTTCGCGAGGACCCTCGGTCTCGTTGAGGAGGTTAAGCCCGACGTCGTTAACATTTCGAGGTTCTTTCCCCGCCCCCGCACGCCAGCTGAACGGATGAAACAGGTCGACATCGACGAGATAAAGGCGAGAAGCCGAGAACTAACGAGGCTCGTAAAGAGTTTATTTAGGTTTGGAGAATAATCATATGACTGTAAATACTATAATTAGGTTGTACACTGGAGCCGCCGATACTGTACAGTGTGGGTAGTGTGTAGCATAAAAATGGGTTATTTGTTCAAAGAAACGTTTTCGGCTTCAGCGGGCCTGGCCTTGATCCTAGATGCGAAGCCCTGGGCCAGGGCCACGAGCCTGTCGGGCTCACAGCTGTTAACGTTGTAGATCTCCAGCCTGTCGCCGCCTATCCCCAGC
>CAZOKM010000053.1:0-11704 GCA_964580405.1 uncultured Candidatus Bathyarchaeia archaeon
CTATTATGCAGAATATTATAGAAATTATCTACAGAATTTAACAAATGACATTCAAATGATAGTGAAAGAAGAATCACCAATTCATATGAACGCAATAGTAAACAGGATTGCTACTGTCTATGGAATTAAAAAGACTGGTACGAGAATACAAAGGATAATAAAGCAAGCCATAAAATTGGGTGTTCAACAGAATTTATTCCAAAAAAACGGAGAATTTCTCTGGAGTGGAAATAGCGTTCTTCCACGTGTTCCAGAGTATGGCGAATCACCAAGACCAATAGAGGAAATAGCGATTGAAGAAATTATGACTGCGGTAGAAATCATAGTAAAGAAGGAAATAGGTATAACACGTGAATCATTAATTTCAACCACTGCCCGTGTTTTCGGATATAATAGAACAGGAGCTAATATTGAAGATAGAATAAATGCAGCTATTCAACAACTCCTGCAAAAAGGATTATTCTCGACATATGGAGACCAAATTATCCTTACACATAAAGATACTTAATATAGAGAATTGCTCAAATAACATAAATTGTTAGATAGGTATGTTCATATCTCCGTTTATTGCAGTATTTAGTGGTTAATGGGGATGGCGGAATGAACGAGAACAAGGCGAAAATACTTGAGTTGATGTGGGCTAACGAGAACCACGCGGAGTTCGGGCAAATCGCGAAGGTAACGGGGCTGAAGCCTCGCGCGTTGAACATGCACCTGAGGGGGCTCGTGAAGGACGGGTACATCGCGAAGGAGAAGTGGCACGAATACGCCCTGACGTCTCTGGGCAGAGAGGTACTTGGGTTCCCCAAGACGGATGGGAAGCTCGCCCAGAAAGTGCTGGGTAGGACGCCGCAGGAAACGGTTTTCCGCTTCTACAGGGGAATCGACCAGCCTGCGGGAGTGACGTCGGACAGCCTCGAGGACTTCTGCGAGAAGCTAGGGGCGATGGACGCAGCGATAGTCGAGTTCCACGTCGGTAGGGGAGACTTCGAAGCGTGGATCGTCGCCCTCGGAGACGCTGAGCTGGCGAAGAGGCTGAAAGGCATCCGCGAAGCGAAGCTGACCGGAGAACCCCTCCGCAAAAAGGTCCACGAAACAGTCAAATCCAGACACGCCGAACTGCTTAACGCGAAATAAGCACCTGCGTATGTGCGTTAGGTCTGCCCTAACCTCCTCCCTTTTTTTCTAACACACAAAAAGCCACGTTGAAGCGGACGTCCTCTCAATCATAATTAAGGGAGACTGCACCATACTCAAGGGGCGGTTGCGATGATAGAGGTTGACGGGAGCCAGAAAAGCGGAAGCGGAACCATCCTGCGGCTCTCCGTCGCACTCGCCACAATAAAGGGTGAGTCGCTTCACATTTACAACATACGAAAAAGGCGTAATGACCCCGGGCTGAAACCCCAACACCTCGAAGCCGTGCTCACTGCAGCCAAAATGTGCAGCGCAACCGTCAGGGGCGCCTCGCTGGGCTCACAGGAGATTTGGTTCGAGCCCCACAAGATAAGGGGCGGGGAGGTGATGGCTGAAATTGGGACAGCGGGCAGCATCCTGATGCTTGTTTTGACGGTTTTGCCATTGTGCCTGTTTGCTTCGCAGCCCGTGGACCTGCTAATAACTAAGGGGGGAACCGATGTCCGCCACTCGCCTACGGTGAACTATCTCAGGTTTGTTCTGCTGCCGACGCTTGAAAAGATGGGTGTTGAGGCGTCCATCGAAGTCAACAAGTACGGCTACTACCCGAAAGGCATGGGCGAAGTCAGGCTGAAGATTCAGCCGTGCAAACAATTGGTGCCGATTAGACGCGCAGAATTCGGAAATATTTTTTCAGTAGAGGGCGTCTCAACCTGCACGTTCCTCGCTGACAGGAAGGTCGCGGAGCGCCAAGCGAAGGAGGCGGAGGGGCTGCTGTCGTCCCGTGGTCTTAAGCCCAGAATTGAGGTGGTTAACGACTTCTCAAATCCGCTGCAGAAGGGGAGCTCGCTGGTCCTGTGGTGCAAGACCGACGCTGGAGCGTTGTTAGGCGGCGACGCAATCGGCGAGCTGCGGAAGACAAGCGAGGCTGTGGCTCAAGAAGCCGTTGGCAACCTACTCGCAGAGGTTGGAACCAAGGCGACGGTCGACGTCCACCTCGCTGACATGCTCATCCCGTTCATGGCTTTGGCTAGAGGCGAGTCAGAGTACCTTACACGTGTGGTCACGGAGCACGTCGAGTCGAACCTGTGGCTCGCATCGACCATACTAGGCACCAAATACAGAATTGAGAAGAAGGGGGAGCTTTTCAGAGTAACAATTATATCGGGGTTTTAATTCTAGTTGCTTTTTGGTGATTGGGGTGAATACAGCAAAATTGCAGGTTTCAATGGTCGGGACAGTCGCAGCCATCATCGGGCTTTCCACGCTGTTCATGACCATCATCCTGTCGCTGTTCGACGCGCTGAGCTTTTACACGCTTGCGCTGATGATCGTTTTCATGAACGTCGTTCAGTGGCTGTTCGCACCTTACCTGATCGACATGATGTACAGGGTCAGGAAGGTCTCGAGGGCGGAGGAGCCCGAGCTCTACAGCATGGTGGACAGGCTGAGCCAGAAGAGCGGCATCAAGCCCCCGACGCTGGTCATCGCCAAGATTCCGATTCCTAACGCCTTCGCCTACGGCTCTCCCGTGTCCGGGACCCGCGTCGCCGTGACCAGCGGCTTGCTGAACACCTTGGAGAACGAGGAGATAGAAGCCGTCATCGGTCACGAGCTGGGGCACCTTAGACACCGCGACGTCCAGGTCATGATGTTCGTTTCGATCCTTCCCGCCCTCTTCTATTACCTGGGGTACTCGATGATGTGGTCGTCCGCTTACAGCCGAAGCGAAAGAGACAGAGGCAACTCTATGGCGCTCATCGGGATGCTGAGCATCCTGCTCTACTGGGTGCTGACGTTCTTCACGCTTTACCTCAGCCGGCTGAGGGAGTTTTATGCTGACAGGCACAGCGTGTCCGTGGTCGACGACGGGCCGAGGAAGCTCTCCGAGGGGCTCGTCAAGATAGCTGAGTACACAGAAAGGACCAAGAGGCAGCACCGCAGCGGCTACAACATGAGCTCCCTCAAAACCCTCTTCATCTCCGACCCCGACAACGCGGCGAACGACCTTAAGGAGCTTTACCAGACGAACATCTGGAGAGGCGACCAAGACCTCGTGGCGAAGTACATGAACCGACAGGTGACCTCGGCGGACGCGTTCGCCGAGCTGTTCTCGACGCACCCGAACATGGTGAAGAGGCTCAGGGCGCTCCAGCAGCTGCCCTAAATGCGTAATAAAGTCTCTTTTTTCGTTATTTTCTGACAAAACCACGATAAGGCTTAAGACCGTAAAGGACGATTCTAATAGTGAGTCCTGAGGAATGAGGATTGAGCTTGGACGTTGTTTTCGAGGTCCCGTCGTGGGATGTAATCTACGATATGCTGCTGAACCTCGCCGACAAGGTACGCGCGGACGGCTTCCACCCAGAGGTCATCGTCGGCATTTCCCGCGGCGGCTGGCCGCCAGCGAGGGTCATGTCTGACCTTCTCGGCAACACGAAGCTCGCGAACGTGACAGTCGAGTTCTACGTGGGGGTCGCCAAGCCGTCGGACGAGCCGTTCATCACGCAGCCCGTTTCGCTGTCGGTGGAGGGCAAGAACGTGATGCTGTTCGACGACGTGGCCGACACGGGCAAGAGCCTTCGCCTCGTGAAGGACCACCTCCTCATCAACGGCGCGAAAAGCGTGAAGACGGCGACGATTTTCTACAAGCCGTGGAGCGTCGTCGAACCCGACTACTACGAGACCGAGACGCGGAGCTGGATCGTCTTCCCGTGGGAGCGCAAGGAAACCATCCGTAACCTCGTCAGGGACTGCGGGAAGGAGGGAATCCCGATTGAGAAGGCGGAGGACAAGCTCGCGGACGGCGGCATGGACCGGCGCCTCATCGACCGCTTCCTGAAAGAGGTCCAAAAGGAAGAGAAGAAATGAGAGAGGCGGAGCTCCTCAGCAAATGGCTGGCCGTCGATGGCTTCAGGAACGTGGATCTCGCTGACCCCAAGAAGTTGATTGACGGGATTAAGGCTCAAGCGACTGACTGCTGCGTCCAGCTGCTTGACCCGAGCCTCGTCGCCGGCTTCGACCACCTCTACTTCGCGTCGCTGAACGCCCTGAAAGCCTCCGAAGCAAGGAGGAACATTTCGAAGGACCTCGCGGTCGAAGTCCTGCTCTACGCATCGGGGCAGCACCAAATCAGCAAAGCCATCCAGCTTCTGGGCATCAAGCCCGACTCCCGAGAGGTGGCTGTTCTCGTCATGGCTGAGACGCGCAACAAAGCGGAGGAAGCCATGGAAAGGGTCTCGGGTCTGCTGAAGGGCGAACGGTGCGACGGAGTAATCGAATTAACGGAAAAGAAGATTCCTAGAATCAGGTCAGCCTTCAACATCGGAAAGGAAGAAATCGGGGCAGCGAAGAGAACCTCTGAAAATCAGGCAGTCTCGGACCTTATTGTCGAACGCTGCGCCCTCTTAGCTGCTCAGGTTTAGCCCGCTCTTCTCTTTCACGACCGAGAGCACGCCGTCAGGCTCAATAATGGAGACGCCAGTCAACCCGCCCACGACCTCAACAAGGACAATCTTGTCTGGCTCGTGAAGGTCCACCTTTCTTTGTATGTTCTCGGCGACCGCTTCGACAATCTCCATGGACGTGAGGGTCGTGTGCCTCTTCTCGACGGTGACCCTGAACGTCTCGCCCTCGCCTATGCGCGGCGACAGCTCGATGCTCGCTATCTTGATGTCTTCGAGGTTCGTGGGCACGACGGCTTCGACGGGGACGAACCGGAGCGTGAACCGGAACTCCTCGGGTCGGCTCCTCAACATACTCCTGAGCTGTTCGATGGCTTTCTTCGGGTCGAGCTTGGTCTTGGCGGCAACCAGCCCTGTGACTGCCGTCCTCTCCACCACTGGCTCGTGGTCGCCGACCTCGTTCAGCAGGAACCAGACCTCCGAGCAGGCGTCGTTCTCCATGGTCCTCGGCGTCGAAACGAGGAGGTTGAAGTCGCTCATGACCATAACCGTCACTTTCGTCGAACTGTGTGATTCATAATCGTATTTGGGTCGCATTTTGGGTGGTCAGTGAAGAAACTACGTGTCACTGCTGGTGCTCCACGCCGTCGCCACACATCATTCCAAAAAACCATTTCGCTCAGCACTTATTTATCTGTTCTGCCGGTCGGGAAAAACAAATTTATTAGCCCGCGCTCATCCTTATTCGAGGGTCTCAGGGGCGAACTACGATTAGAATCGCTGTCATCGACTTGGCGAGGTGCAAGCCGAAGCGCTGTAGCAAGGAGTGCCACCGCTTCTGCCCCCAGGTCAGGAGCAACGTCGAAGCCGTACGGTTCGAAGGGGGCAAGCCCGTCATCTCCGAGGTCCTCTGCGTCGGCTGCGGAATCTGCATCAAGAAGTGCCCGTACAAGGCGATTTCGATAGTCAACGTGCCCGACGAGCTGAGAAAAGATAGCAGTCACAGGTTCGGGGAGAACGCGTTCAAGCTGTTCCGCGTCCCCGTCCCGCAATCAGGCAGCGTGCTGGGATTGGTCGGCAAGAACGGCATCGGGAAGTCGACGGCTCTCAAGATTCTTTCGGGCGACATCAAGCCGAACCTCGGCGAGTTCTCTAATCCTCCCGACTGGCCCGAAATCATCCAATATTTCAGGGGTTCGACGCTTCAGACCTACTTCCAGAGGATGAGCGAGGGAAGCCTCAGGGTCGTCCACAAGCCGCAGTACGTGGACAAGATTCCGAAGGTTACCAGCGGCAAGGTCAAGGACCTGCTTGAAAAGGTGGATGAGAGGGGTAAGCTCGATGAAATAAGGAAGAGCCTCCAGCTCGACGTCGTCTGGGACCGCGGCATAGACGTCCTCAGCGGCGGCGAACTCCAACGAGCAGCCATCGCGGCGACGATGTGCAGGGATGCGGATGTCTATTTGTTCGACGAGCCTTCGAGCTACCTCGACGTGAAGCAGAGGATTGAGGCGGCGAAGGCGATACGAAGCCTCAGGAGCGAGAACAAGATGGTTGTCGTTGCGGAGCACGACCTCGCTGTCTTGGACTACCTTTCGGACTACGTCTGTGTTCTTTATGGTGAACCCGGGGTCTACGGCATCGTGTCCCACGTGCACGGCGTCAGGACGGGAATCAACATCTACCTCGAAGGCTTCATCGCCGACGAGAACATGCGGTTCAGGAAGGAGCCCATACGGTTCCACGTCAAGCCGCCGCCGACGGGCAAATCCTCCGCAGCGCCACTGCTAAGCTGGGGGAAGATGGCGAAAGCCTTCAAGGGGTTCTCGCTGAAGGTTGAAAAGGGAGAAGCCAAACAAAGTGAAGTTATCGGGATTCTTGGTCCGAACGGGATTGGGAAGACGACGTTCGTGAAGCTTCTGGCCGGGTTCGAGAAGCCCGACTCTGGGAAGCCGCCTTCGATGGGGCTTCTGGGGGTGAGCTACAAGCCTCAGTACATCGCCTCAGACTTCGACGGGACGGTGGAGGACCTTCTCCGAGCCGTCGCAAAGGAGGACTACTCGTCGGGGTGGCACCAGAGCGAAATCATGGCTCCGCTCAACGTGGAGCCGCTTCTGGAGCGCCAAGTCAAGGAGCTCAGCGGCGGCGAACTCCAAAGAGTCGCAATAGCAGCGTGCCTCTCGAAGAAGGCTGACCTGTACCTTTTGGACGAGCCCAGCGCGTACCTGGACGTTGAGGAGAGGCTGGTCGTCGCGCGGACCGTGAGGCGCATCGTTGAGGCGAGGAACGTCGCAGCCTTCGTGGTCGAGCACGACGTCGTGGCGCAGGACTTCATCGCCGACAGGCTCATGGTGTTCAGCGGCGAACCCGGAACCGAGGGCACGGCCAAGGCGCCGACGAGCCTGATGGACGGGATGAACGTGTTCCTCGCGGACATGGGCATAACCTTCAGGAGGGACCCCGCCACGAAGCGCCCGAGGGTCAACAAGGAAGACTCGCAGCTGGACAAAATGCAGAAGGAGTCGAACCAGTATTATTATATCGAGTGAGGCAGCGACACGCTTATAGGCTCTGAACGTTTGTTTAGTAAGGAATTTGAGGTTGAATAGATTGAACGCGGTTAAAACCCCAATCGTCATCGTGAACTACAAAACTTACCTCGAAGGAACAGGCAGAAAAGCCGTCGAGCTCGCGAAGTCAGCCCAGAAAGTGAGCAAGGAAACGGGCGTCTGCTTCGCGGTGGCTCCCCAGTCCGTCGACATTCATGCGGTCGCAGCCTCAGTCGACATCGCCGTCTTCGCCCAGCACATCGACCCATACAAGCCAGGGAGCTACACGGGGTACGTCCTGCCCGAAGCCGCCAAAGAGGCTGGCGCTGTAGGCACGCTGGTCAACCATTCCGAGAGGCGCCTGAAGCTCGCCGATATGGACGAGGTACTTACTCGGGCACGGCAAGTCGGACTAACGACGGTCGTCTGCACGAACAACACTGCGGTTAGTGCGGCAGCGGCAGCCCTGAAGCCCGACATGATAGCGGTCGAACCGCCGGAGCTCATCGGCTCGGGTATTCCAGTTTCGAAGGCTCAGCCTGAGGTCGTCACGGGCACGGTCGAATCCGTAAAGAAGGTCAACCGAAGCGTCATCGTGCTGTGCGGCGCCGGCATAACAAGCGGCGAAGACGTCGCAGCCGCGATAAAGCTCGGAACACAAGGGGTCCTCGTAGCAAGCGGCATAGTCAAAGCTAAAGACCCGTACAAGGTTATGCTCGACTTCGCGCAAGCAATCCAAAAATAAGAACACAAAAAAACGCACTAACCCCCCTTCTGGCGTAAAAAAGACCGCTACTCAGCGAACAGACCGAGAGCAAAAATGGTCATTCACTTCAGACATTGCAGAATGCCCGATTTTGGAGACAGTATGTTTTCTGCAATTTTGGTTTGTCACTCAAACGGAAAATTCTGATGTCACGCAAATCAGACAGGGTCTTTTCGGCTTAGGCGTTTGTTGTTCAAACAAAAAATTCTAATGTTGATTAAATCAGAGTAGACGATTTTTACCATTCGATGTTTTTGTCGGAGATTTCTTCCCAGCACTTGCGGCAGATAGGTATCGAGCGCCCCTTGTAGTAGATGCTCAGCCCGATGTCTGTGCTTTGGCAGTCAGGCTTCCACGGGTTCATGCAACGGACTGCCGAACCATCGAGAGAAACGACGTCAGATAGCTCCTTAGTTGAAGACTTCCTGCGTTTAACTTGTGCCTGCCCCCCGTTCGAAGGCTTCTTGGGCTGGACGGGCTTGACTTCCGACTCCCCCTCGACGGCAGCGGGTTCTTCGGTTACCAGCTTATCGGGCGCTGGTTCTTCTTCCACGGCTTCTAGGTCTTCTTCCCGTATTACGGGCTCCTCAACTTCTAGCTTTTCAGGCAGCGGTTCCTCTTCTTCTAGCTTCGGCTCTTCTTCCGCTGGTTCGAGTCCCTCTTCCTCAACGACCTCGGGCGGCTCCTCCGCAACCGCAGATTCCTCTACGACTACCGTTTCCTGCTCGGGAACGCTCTCCGGCAACGTTTGCTGCTCGAGGGTTGCTTGGACGGGCTGGGCGGGCTCCTGAACCACGGTTTTCGGTGGACTGCTTTTGCCCGTGAGGGACGCTAGCCCAAGGTTTATGATGCCGTTCTTGTACTCGAGTTCGTCGCTGTCGAGTTCGCCCAGAAGATGCCTGTGCTCAAACTCGACGAGGAGCGACTCCAAAATCCGAGTCGCGTCCGAAACGCCGTTCCGCCAGTAGTCCTCTTCCGCCCTGAGGGCTTCCTTCAGCTCCGAGACGAGTGCCCTCTTCCTGCTGACCTTCTTTTCGACCAGTTCGAAAGTTGACTGGGAAATCCTGCCGCATAGAAGTAAGCTGCGTAATGCCTCCAGCTCTTTATCTGCCGTCTTGATGTAAGAATCGAGACCCGCAACGAGTTCGGTGAGACCCATATGCCTGCCTAGCCCGCTTAGATGTGGCGGTGCGTGGTTAAACAGCTTTTCATCATGCGTGTATATCAGACCCTAATATCCCGTTCTAGGAGGCTGAAAGCGGAGGTTGACACCTAACTGTAAAAAACTCGGGTCTGGATGCCAAAAAATGCTCCCAAAGACGTAACAATGCTGGCATCTCACTGCATCCTGTTCTGAGTTCGACGCACACAAACCTTATGTAATTTCGCCCCACCTTTATTCATCATATCTCAAGGTTTGGAGGAAATAACGTGATAAAAATCGGAGTCGTAGGCACGGGCGGAATGGGCAACGCCCACGCCGAACAGTATAGCAAGATGAAGGGAGTCAAGGTCGTAGCCTGCTGCGACATCTCGGAGCAGAGGCGCAAGGCGTTCGCCGAGAAATGGAAGGTTCCCGCGGTTTACGCAGACTACAACGAGATGCTGGAGAAGGAGGAGTTGGACGGCGTCTCAAACGTGACAAACGACGCAATGCACGCGCCAATCGCAGTCGCGGTCGCCGAGAAGGGCGTGGCGATTCTGTCCGAGAAGCCGATGGCGACGAGCTACGAGGAAGCCAAGCGGATGCTTGAAGCCGCGACAAAAAATAAGATTGTCAACATGATTAACTTCTCGTACCGCAACTCGTGCGGTCTGCAGGCGGCAGTTAAGATAATCCGTAAGGGAAAAATCGGCGACATCAAGCACGTCGAGTCCAGCTACCTGCAGAGCTGGCTCGTGAGCCGCACGTGGGGGGACTGGCACAAGTCGGAGGGGTGGCTGTGGCGGCTTTCGACGAAGCACGGGAGCCTGGGCTGCCTGGGGGACATCGGCGTCCACATCTACGACCTCACGAGCCTCCTGTGCGGCGACTTCGCGCAGGTCTACTGCAAGCTCAAGAGCTTCGACAAGGGCGTGCCCGACAACCGAGTCGGCGACTACGTGCTGGACGCCAACGACAGCGTCGCAACAACCGTCGTCTTCAAGAACGGCGCCTTAGGCACAATTACGTCTTCAAGGTGGGCAGTGGGTCAGACGAACAGCCTGCGAGCCCGCGTCTACGGCGACGAGGGAGCAATCGAGATCGACCTTGACAGGGCCTACGGCGAGTACCGCATCTGCGCGGGGCGGAAGGCCATCGACAAGCCCGAGTGGAAGACGGTGAAGTGCCCGCCCACACCCAGCAACTACCAAAGGTTCATCACGGCCATCAAGACGGGCAAGAACGACGCGTCAGACTTCGCCAACGGCGCCAAAATACAGGCATACCTCGACGCCAGCATCAAGTCCGACCGCCTAGGCAGCTGGGTCAACATCGAACTATAGCCCCCCATCATATCCATTTTCTAAAGTCAACCGTCGTCAAATCAGGGAGCTAACGTCCAAGCCCAACGCAGACGCAGTAGTTTTAATTTCTTCCCAGGTCTTGTCGGGCACCGAGATTCCGCTCTTCAGCCGTTCCTTTTCGGTCCTGTATTCGGGCTCTCCGGGCATCAGAATCTCGGTGAACCCGGGCCTGAGTTTCGACGACTTGATTTTCTGGACGAGGGCGTCAACCTGCCTCTTGAACTCTTCGACGGGCATGAAGCTCCCGATGTCGACGACTTGGAAGAACAGGCCGTTCCCCCGCTTGCTTGGCAGGTAAGAGAAGCCAGACGGCGAGAGGACGCCGCTCATGACCTCGACCACGAGCCCGATGCCGAACCCCTTGTACCCGAACTGGTCGCCGCCCAGAGGCAACATGGCTCCGCCTTCGTAGAGGTCAGCGGGGTTCGTTGACGGGTTCCCGTCCTTGTCGATTATGCAGCCCTCGGGGAGCCTGCTCCCCTTGTGAAGGGCGACCCTGACCTTCCCCTCCGCGACAACGCTTGTGGCGATGTCAAGGACGAACGGAACCTCCCCGCCGGTCGGGAAAGCGTAGCTCAACGGCCCCGTGCTGAGTAAACGGTCCAATCCGCCGTAGGGCGCCACGCTTCGGGGAGAGTTCGCCATCACGACGCCGACCATGCCGTCCTCGACCGCCATGCTCGAGTAGTCTGCGAGTCGTCCAATGTGGTAGCAGTTGTAGGCGCAGACGGTGCTGCACGTGTTCTCCCTCGCCTTGCGGATGGCGATTTCCATGGCCTTCTTGGCGACTATCTGCCCGAACCCCCAGTTGCCGTTCACGAGCGCCGAGGCGCGGGTCTCCTTCGCAACCTCGGTTTCGGCGTCGGGGTTGATGTCCCCCTTCTGGATAGCCTTCACGTATTGGACGATGCGGATGACGCCGTGAGAGTCGTGCCCCACGAGGTTCGCCTTGACGAGAAGCCTCGACACCCACTCAGCGTCCTCAAGAGAGGCGCCCGCAGCCAAGAAGACCTTCGTCCCCACGCTTCTCAATTGTTCAGCCGAAAAAATTGGCATAAACCGTTTTTCCTCCATTGCGCTGTTAATGGTTGCCCCTTTTTTCTAATAAGTTTGACTATACAACCAAAAAACCTCGATTCTTCAGGGCGGCGGCTGTAAGGTTTAATAAATTCCCAACGCCATATTTCGTCATCGAAAGTTGATAATCGGAGCGGAACGACCCTGAAACTCATCTACGTCGTCATAGATGGCATGGGCGACCTGCCGATTCGTGAGCTCGGCAACAAGACGCCCCTAGAATACGCCGAAACCTCGAACCTGAACCTTCTGGCGTCCAAAGC
>CAZOKM010000054.1:0-11642 GCA_964580405.1 uncultured Candidatus Bathyarchaeia archaeon
AGAGACAGGCATATCTCATTAAAATCGTTCCAAAACGAAAAGACGAAAATATTAGTAAAATTAATACATCTCCTACCATTCTTCTACAAAAACCCAATTTTCTAATTTTTAGGGAAAATGTTAATCTGAAATCTCTTAAATTGCTTCTTAAAAATATAATGTACACTGAAAGATTTGACTTAGGCAACTTTACAATTCGGTGTTATGACGGTCGTTTCCATGAAGATTATTTCTGTATGAGCAGCTGGGGTGAAAGGTATGGACTCAATTGGCCATCTAAAGTATATTCGTACAAAGTAAGTAAAACATTCAATATTCCGAGTAATCTAAATTTAAAAAAAGAAGGTTTCAAAGACCACGAACACGCTATACGTGAGTTAATGGAAATAGGATTTGAACACCACTCTTTCTCGGACACATCAATCATTCTAATATTACCCTATTATTTGGCCAAAATCTCAAGATGCGAGATTCAAGAGAAAAGTTTGACGATAAAGATTGAAAAATACAATGAAGAAACCACTCTAAAGAATATAAAATGTTGGTATTATTATAAAGAATCCCCCTCATCTTCTGGCATGCTTGGGGAACGGGAAGCAAAAGAAGGCCGAGGCGAAATATCCTCGCTTAAATTGCATAATGAAGTTGAGCTCCCTCTAGTTCCTGGCTGGGTCGATGTATGGCTACTTCATCGTGAGCTTGATGAGCAAATTGACGAATTCCGAATTTCCATAGAAAAGAAAACTTCACCCGTAATTTTCGATATAAACGTAAAATTGCCTGAGATGTTTGATGAACTCAAAGGCGTTTTGGAGAAGGCTGGATTTGAAGATGCTACGGGCAAGATTGTATTGGCAGCTGCAACAAATCTCTTGGAAGTAGTAATAACGAAGAAATTACAGGATTTAGGTTCTAGTATACAAGGTTCACTAAATGAAAAAATAGAACGAGTTATTAAAGAAATCAATGAAAAAGAACATCGAAAGATTGATCACCAATTAATCTCTCCCCTCTTAAAAGTCGCAAGAGACAAACTTGACCATGAAGGATTCCGGTTAATTGTCACCAATCAAGATGCTAGTTTCTTATTAAAGCGTACAATCGATTTTATGAAACAATTATATACATAATGGCAATATGAGTAATAATTCCAGCCAAATGAAACTTATAAAGATGTGTTATAAATAATAAATAGAAGCGGAAGGATATCTAGCAGACTGCTGAATAAGGAACATAAACGAGAGAACATAACTCATGTGAGTACTGCTGGGGCACTTTATCACTTGATATATTTTAGAAAATGAAGCTATTCTTGTGGCCTGATTTGTGACCGTATCCAGAGAGCCGCTTGTTTAAATTTCTCAAGATTCCCCGAGTCTTTCAATACCTCAACTTTGACTGTAGGCCACTTGGAAAAATCATTTGGTATTTGTCTCATTAAAGGTATTTCTTGGACTTTTTTGTGGAATGCCTCCAGCACCTCTATTGGGAGTATTTTTGATGACCAACCATAATTCAACATGAGTTTGCCATCTGTATAAATAGAGAATATCGATATGGTCTTACCTTCTTTTAAGTAATGAAAAGTGAAAGACCCCCTCTCTTTACCTATTCCCCACCATATTCTATCTGCTTCGTTTTCAGTCCATTTGTAGAGGTTATCAACGATATTAAAAATAGTAGAATCGTTCTTTTCCTTAAGAACCTTGAAAAATTCTTCCTCTGTCCATTGCCCTCTTTGAATATTTGTTGGAGGTTTTGTCGATGCGCCATATAAGCGAGGTACTAAAACTTCAATTTCCTCTGCCTTGAATCTGTTCATCTCCAAGGCATGCAGAGAAAAGGCGGATTTACTGCATTCATTCACATAATTGATTATGTGTCTCAGTTCTTCGTTAATTTCATCTACTACAATTATAAGAATGAAGGAACCCGTCTCTAAGGATTGCTCCACTTTTTTTCTAAAAAGTTCTTCATCCCATTCGCCTGCTACGGATTCTGCGATTAGATCTGTTAGATTTTTTCCTTTTAATGATTGAATCGTGTCATCTACCCAATCGTATTTCTTTTGCCAAAGGTACGAGGCATATTCTAAAATCTGCCCTATTACTTTACGCTTTATTTCTGGATTAGCAGCAAGTTTACATTCAATGATTGCAATATCCCCCTGAGAACTAAAAGCCAATAGATCTGAAGAACCAGAACCAGTTAGACCAAACTCTTTCACAGCAAAAACTAGAGGTGAGACGCCTTCACGAATCTCATCGATCGTAATCAGGGAAGGTGACTTAATAAGTAGTTCTTGAAGCTCTGACTCAGCCTTTGCTTTAATAGTTTCAGCAAACTTCCATTTTTTTGAGTCATCTTCCCGTATTAAGATTTTCATTTTACTTCACTGTATATGAATATAATGACAAGATATTAATAAAATGCCTTGATTTAAAGAATAGAAATGAAAAAGGGGATTTGCGGGAGACATCTCCACCTGTGCCGTAAATGTGGCTTCCAGGGACCTTAACGCACATTCATTTGTAATAATCCTTTTTTTAGTGAAAAAGTAAATGATTGAAGAGGAGACGTTCTGTTCGGGCTCCCTGATTGTGAGTGTTTCTTGATATTTTGGGAAGGAATAGAATTTTTATTCAATGGAAAGAGGATAAGCTTCTTAAAGAAAGACGCATAAAAAGAGTATCTCTTGAGAATAAGGAGGACTGTGCGGCATGTATCTGAGGAAAGGCTTGAAAATTAGTGCGTCCTGCTTGATTATTTCCGCGTTCATTGTTTGTCTTTCTTTCCCGTTTTTCGTCTCCGCCTACCCGTCTCTGGCAGACCCAGATTACACTTATTACGGCGTCGTCCCGTCGAAGATTTACGAGTACATACTGAACGACATGAACGACCCAAATTCAGGCTGGAGTCTCGACAACGGCACAATTGTAACTGCGTCTCCGCTTCTTAACGGCATGACAGTTGCGACCAAGGCGTTGCTGGCAATTGCCGCTTCGGAGGATGGTACAACCTATGAGGTCGATGACCTAACAAGTGACACAATATTGGCGCAAGGAACCTTGGCCAGCATGGAGAAGATACTCGTGTTAGTGGACAATGGCACAATCTTCAAAGTAGTATCAAACAATCAGGTCTCTGTGCTGCTGCTCAATTACCAAACTTCCCCAGCTGCTGGTGCCACTGAGGGACCGACGTTGCACACCTTCTACACGGACGTCAATGGCTTATATGTTGGCACGGAGTTCGTTTTAATGGCTTCTTCGTTCTCATACTTTTCTGTTAACCAGAATGGCTTTTACACGATACTAGCTGTGGAAAAGTCAACGGTCACGGTGACCAGAGATGATGGCGATTCACATACGTATAATATAGATGCCAACTCGTACCAAAACATACTCTTGACTTCTTTTAGAATCTACAAGTTCGAGTCAACCGGCAACATCATGATACAATCAGCAGTGGTTCCAGTCACGGCCAACAGCGGTGAAGGCATGGGAGAAGTCAGCTGTTTTCCCGTTCCCTCTGTTGAGGGAGGCTTTGTGGGAACATTCTTTTTAACAAAAGCAACCAAGAGCGGCTGGGACACCAATAGGGACTACGGATACCGAATAGAGGCCTTAGAAAATGCAAAGGTGAAGGTGTTTGACCTCGAAACCAAGCAACCGATGAACGAGTACTCGGTGGAAGGAGGAACGGGCATCTCAATTCAACCCCAAGCATACGCGATAGCTGTACAAAGCGACACCCCAATCACGTTGACACTCATCCATAACAGCAGCATAGAACAGTCACGTCCCCTTGCCGGCAATAAAGGAGGAGAATACTCGGGGTACGGCAATGGAGTGATGTTCATAGGCATCCAGCCAAATGAAGAGACAATGATTTACCTGCCCATACACGCGCACGATGAGGCATACTTCTTCGTCAGCGAGGACACCCAGTTAACAATTGACGGCGAAGCCAGGACAGTGCATGCCGATTCACCATTATTATATACCGTGCTGGGAACACATACTGTTCAATCCGACAAAAACGTGGTTCTTCAGATAAACTTCTGGCCTGATGAACCTGACTACCAAGGACTGTGGTTCACTGGAACAGCGATTCCAAGCATCGAAACAGTTGGCGACAACCCAACAGTCACGATAACTCCCCTTGAAGGAGGAGGCTTCCCGACGACGTACATAATCATCGGAGGAGGCGCTGCCGCGGCAGTCGTCGTCGTAGTCGTTTTGGTAATGATGAGGAAACGAGGCAGCAAACCCAGCTAGATCACGAGAAAGGTAAAGACAGCCCAAGTCCGAGTAACCAGTATTCAAGGAATGATCGTATCATCACTTACAAAGCTAGTTTGCCAGCTACCTTGACCATCGTTCCTGAATTGGCGGGAACGCTGGGAATGGGGCATGCGGCTCCTTTTGGTACCAATAGGCCACTGATGCTATGTCGTCCGTGAGGGGTTGGTATTTGCCGTTGGGGTACCAGCCGAGAGCCTGTATCGTGACCTTTAGGTCTTTCTTGAACCTGATTGGGTCGAGAACGTGCCACCTGTACAGGGTGTGCCTCGGGACTTCTCCTGGCTCCTTCCTCCACAGGGGGTAGCCGAGGAACGCGGTGTTGAAGGTGTCCCCGAATCCCCATGCGCCTCCGAAGTAGTCCTCCGTGCCTGTCCCGCAAATGGTTGGACACTCTTTGTCGCCGTCCACGAAGAATTTTATCTCGCCTTCTCCCCACCAACCGTTTGAGAACTGGGTCCAAGCGAGGACAGTGCCAACATAATGTCCTTGCCCCCTGATTCCATCCAGAACCGTGTATTGAGGATTTTCCCTGGTTGTCATGGAGCGCCTCCACTGGGCGTGGAAGTAGGCTGAGTTCTCCCCTACCTTTTCGAGGGAATAGTTGACCGCGTAGAAAAAGCCAGATATGTCCTCGGACCGCTGGTTTTCTATGGATATGACCGCTTTCTTCCTGAAGGGCATCGGGAAGTAGCAGTTGAAGCCTCCTGAAGGGTTGACTGCGACTGGGAGAGAGTTAACGTTGTATCTTAGCCCGTGGCAGTTTACGAAGAAGTCTCCAAGCGGAACCTCGACTGACGGGGTTTCCTCTCCGTCCCAGAAAAAGCGCAGGACACAGTCCCTGTAGGCCTTGGGGTCGGCTGTAATCCAGACGTGGCGGATGACGCCGCTTCCGTCTATCTCGGCGAGGTTAGTCACCTTTTCCTTTGGGAGAGTAATGCAGGGCCTGACCTTCCACCCTTTTCCCAGACTGGCAGCTGGGCTATTCTCGTCGGGTATCACCTTGGCTGCTTTTCCCTTTTCGCCCATCGGATTCTCAGCGGTGATCGAGCGGCTTTCTGCGTTGCTCAACTCCGGTAATGAAGACAGGAACTCCATTCTGATTACCTTCGGTAATGTTGCATCTTAACGATTATATAATTTATCCCAAAAAACTTTACATATTAAAAAAGAAACGGAAGATGGATAAAGTCTACTTCAAAAAATAGAGAATTCGCTGAAGGTATCTCCAAATTTACTCGTGGATGCGGTTTCTAAGGACCCTAACTTGGCCCTGCGCCTTTTTACAGTCTTTATGGTTTCCCTTTATGCTTAATGACGATGATTATTGACACCGTAGCTGTAATGATCATGGCGAGGATTATCAGGACGGTGGTTGTGACGCCTGAGAAGGCGATTTTCAGGCTGACCGAGAAGTCTTCTAGGCTGTTGCCCGTGACATCGTATACGGCTTCATACTGCGTCATCCCGTCTTGTACGTATTCTCCCGTCAGCTGCGACGGCGTGACTGGGGTGACGACCAAATCGTATTGACCTCTAATTTGGTTATTAACCGCTATGTTAATGGTTGAGGAGGAAGATTCGGAAGCGGAGACGATTCTGCCCGAGTAACCCGTAATTTTTTTTAGGCTAATGATTTGTTCTTGGTCGAGAACCAACTTTATGGTTCCGCCGCCACAGAATATTCGAATGGACCAGCCGCCCTCTTTCTCCAAGCCTATTGACATAGTGTAGTTATAACGATTCGACAGCATTGAAGCCAGAATCTGCTTGAACCCCTGAGATGGCAGACTTTCCATGAAAATGTCTCTCAACTCAGTTGAGGAAGAGTTCGCCTTGTATTCAAAGCTTAACACTCCTAACTCGCCCGAAGTAGGAATAGTGTATGACAGCGGAGGTAGACCAAAATCTCTCTCTAATTCATTGACTATCTTGTAGGCAATAGACATTCCTTGATTCTCGCTGACCTTCGACTCGTTCAAACTAATTGTGACGCTAGTGGACTCAGCTCCTGTAAAAAACTGGACAGTTATGCCTAAGCCCAAGAAACTTGGTTCGCTTTGGAAATCGAATAAATTTAGTGGGCGACCCAAATTCCTGAAAGTGAACCATGCCGTTGCACGACAATCCAGTGAAGGGTCAATATCCAAAAGAAATATGATACTTTCTGTGTAATCGGGCTCTGAGGCTGTCGAGAAAATCCTTTGGGTACATAACATAAAAATGATAATTATGATTGCAGATTTCGAATATACGCGCATTATCTCCCTTCTTATCCTAAACTATATATCCAAATGAGCATATAATCCTAACTGCGTATTGGTAGCGTCTTTCTAGTAAACGCTTGGAGAAGGTAAATAAGTGTATCGGGAACAGCAGCTCGCCACGATGTTCACGGTTCTTCTGTCGGCAATCTGCTTCGTCGCGGTCTTCGTATGCTACTGGTACCCGTTCCACTCTGCATTGGTCGTCTGGTCGGTCGTTTCCATCGTGTTCAGCTACATCGTGGTCAAGAAGCGGCGGTGGAAGATAAGTCTGTCCTTCGTCCTCGACGCCGTTCTCGTTGCGCCTCTCGCCTTATCGATGAAAAACATTTGGTCGGAAGAGACCGGGGAAATGCTGATGTTCGCCACCATTTCAGTAATTACCGTGACTTTTTCCACACTCCTTTTAGAAAGAAAACTTCATAGGTCGTCCATTACGAGGGTCCTTCAGCTCGCGAAAAGGTTCATCGAAGTAAGAAAATTGCGGATCGTCCTTAGCCTGTTTTCAATATCGTTGTACGCAATGAGCATAACAGTAATGAGTTCCGCCTTCGAATCCCTGAGTCTCTTCTTCGTTTCAGGTATAACGATCTGCGTAATAATGAACACCATATTCAGCAATGTGCATCAGAAGAAAAACGAGTTCTTAACTCTCGCCGTGGTGGGTCTTAACCCGGACCACTTCGTGGGCCTCGTCTTCGCCGAATCTTTGATAATGAGCTTCGTCGGCGGAGGAATCGGCTACGGCGTCGGCTTCTGGATAAAGTACCTAACGGCTCCATCGGCAGAGTTCGGATTATCACTGGCGACGATGGTTGAGGTGATCCTCGTGTCAAACACGGTCGGCTTCGTAGCGTCCATCATTCCAGCGTCGAGGGCTTCGATGATGATGACCCCGTCCCTGCTCAAGAGGTGGTGGCGCGAAGCCCAGCCTTCGGAAGAGTGGCCTCCCAAGTGGACTTTCGCGGTGCCCGTTAAGGTCACGGAGGACAACGTGGAGGACTTCCTGTTCTTCTACATGAAGAGGCTGCCCACGTACGAAAGGTTCACGCAGAACATCGAAAGAGTCTACGACCTTCGACTCGAGTACCCAGACCCCCAGCAATCCGACCGGGAGGCATCGTGGAAACTCGCCTTCAAGTACTCCTACGACGATGGCACCCACACGCTGGAGGCAGCAAACAACCTGGTCGCCACGAAAAGCCTCGGAAGCGACGATGTCAGGGTCACGCTGACCATCAAGGTGATGGATTATAATGACCCTCAACTCGCGCAGAGAATGGACAAATACCTGGAAATGATTGGCTCAGCGTTCAGAATGCTGGCGTTCGAGTGGACAAAAGAAACCGAAAGCCATTGACAATCACACACAAGCGTCAAGTTCTGGAAAAAGGTGCACCGAACAAATAAAATCAACAGGTAAATTGCGTCGTAAAACAGACGCAGCCTTAGCTAGTCGCAAATGATGATCATAATCTGAAATTGGGTGATGATCAAAACAGATAGACTAGGGAATGGTCAGGGAATCTGACCAGCCTATATAGTTCCCTCTATAAGTGGACCAAATGACGCTTAAACGCAAAAAAAATTTGACGCTCAAATCAGACAGTGCCCAGCGCTGAATGTTAGACAAAATCTGAAAGCCGATGTTACACAAATCAGACAGGCCTATTCATTCTAGCCATTTGTTGGTCAAACAAAAAAACCTAATGTTGAACAAAACAGACCAGTAGAAACTTTTAAACCCGAAAAGGCAAAGAAGGAAAGGCTGGAAAGAAGGCTGAGACGTTTGAAGGCGATTGTCAAATACGCTTCTGGGCGCGGCAACGTCGAAGTGAGGGACGTTCCTGAGCCCTTCCCCGGGCCGGACGAGGTCAAAATCGAGGTTAAGGCTGCGGGAATCTGCGGGTCAGACCTGCACATCCACGACGGAGACATCAAGCTCCTCATGAGACCACCCGTCGTCATCGGCCACGAGTTCAGCGGCGTTGTAACCGAGGTCGGCTCAGACGTGACCGAGTTCAAGCCCGGAGAAAGGGTCAGCAGCGAAACCTCCGCCCAAGTCTGCGGCAAGTGTACTCCATGCAGGACGGGAAACTACAACGTCTGCGAGCAGAAGCGCCTAATCGGGTACTGGTTCAACGGCGCCTTCGCAAGGTACTGCGTAGTCCCGAGCCGACTCGTCCACCGCCTGCCCGCCAACGTGAGCTTCGTAGGAGGCGCGCTCTGCGAGCCCCTTATGTGCTGCGTGAACGGCGTTCTCGAGAAGACATCCATTTCGCCCGGAGACACCGTCGTCGTCGCGGGCCCAGGCGCAATCGGACTCCTCAGCCTACAGCTCGTCAAGGCGGAAGGTGGCTCCGTGGTTCTGTGCGGGACGTCAGCGGACGAAAGCAGACTTGCCCTCGGAAAGAAGCTGGGAGCAGACGTGACAATTAACGTCGAAGCCGAGGACCCGCAGAAAATCGTTAAAAAATTGACGGAAGGTGAGGGCTGCGACGTCTTCCTCGAGTGCTCAGGCTCCCCAAGCGCCGTCCGCATGGGGCTGAACCTCGTCAGGCGCGGAGGGCAGTACACTCAGCTCGGCTTGGCTGGGCGAATGTTCGAGGTCGATTTTGACCTTGTCGCATACAAGGAGTTGACCGTGAGGGGAATGCTGGGGCAAAGGTGGACTTCGTGGAAGCGAGGCATGGAGCTGCTGGAGAAGGGCCTAGTCAAGACCGAGGAGCTCGTCACGGATGTCCTGCCTCTGGAGAAGTGGCAAGAGGGCTTCGAAAAGATGAGGCGCAGAGAAGGCATAAAAATAATACTGAATCCACAAGAATAATGTCAAATTCTGATGCATTAAGTTATCGAAAGCTATCTTTTTCGTTGCTAGCCAGCAGCGAACTGCAAGATAGAGCACACTATGATGAGCGCCACGGAAAAGATCACGATTACCTCTGGCCTGACCCGTATACCGGGAGTATCCTCCTCGAAAAACCTGAGCAGGCCTGCGCCGGCAGACGGCATCGGAGCCATGTCCTTCTTTTTTTGCCTTCTGAAGCCCATTGCGCGTCATCCCAGAGGTTAGTGACGAAAAATAAAGGTGAAGCAACAACTAATTAAGCTTGCGTTTTTGGTGTCCACTGAACCGTGAGTCTCAATAACTGGATTTCGCCTTTTCTTATAAAGTTTTTCGGAAATCTTTTTTAACCTGAGACAGAAACATAGAGTATGCAGACGAAGTTTATTTTTATTACAGGCGGCGTCATTTCCGGCCTAGGAAAGGGCATCGTCACCTCTTCTATCGGCAAAATGCTTCAGTTCAGAGGCTTCAAGGTAAGCGCCTGCAAGATTGACCCATACATCAACTTCGACGCGGGAACCCTCAGACCCACCGAGCATGGCGAGGTTTGGGTGACCCAGGACGGCGGGGAAATCGACCAGGACCTCGGGCACTACGAAAGGTTCCTCGACATCATCATCCCGAAAGGCCACAACATCACTACGGGCCAAGTTTACAACGAGGTCATAACGAAGGAGCGGGCGGGGAAATACCTCGGGCAGACGGTTCAGCCGATACCTCACGTCACGGACGAGATAAAAAGGCGAATCAGGGAGAACGCCAAGAACTCGGGGGCGGAGTTCTTCCTCGTGGAGATAGGCGGAACCGTGGGCGACTACGAGAACGTCCTCTTCCTCGAAGCTGCGAGGCAGATGAGGAGGGAAAAGGAGCAAGTATTGTACGTCCATGTGGCCTACCTGCCCATTCCTAGGAGCCTCGGAGAGATGAAGACGAAGGCGGTACAGCACTCGGTCCGCGAGCTGAGGGAAATCGGCATTCAGCCCGACTTCATCATCGGCAGGGGCGACACGTACCTCGACGACGTGAGGAAGAGGAAGATCGCCCTCTTCTGCAACATCAACGAGGAAGACGTTATCTCGGACCCGGAAATCGAGAACATCTACAAGCTGCCGCTCATCTTCGAGAACGAAAAGTTCGGGGACAAAATCCTCGCGAAGCTCAACATGCAGTTGACGGAGCCCCAAAACAAGGAATGGGCCGAGTTCGCCCAGAAGGTGGACGGGCTCAGGGAGGAAGTGAAGTTGGGCATCGTCGGGAAGTACTTCGACATTGGGAAGTTTCAGCTCCCCGACTCTTACGTCTCCGTCATCGAGGCAATCAAGCACGCGGCGTGGCACAACGACCGGAAACCCCATATCTCGTGGATAGACTCCAAGCTCTTCGAAGAAAAGGAAGAAAACCTTGAAATTCTGACCAAAGTCGACGGCATAATCGTCCCCGGAGGCTTCGGAAAAACGGGAGCCGAAGGCAAGATTGCAGCGATAAAGTATGTCCGAGAGAAGGGCATACCGTACCTCGGGCTTTGCCTCGGACTGCAGCTGGCAGTCGTGGAGTTCGCGAGGAACGTCTGCGGGCTTGAAGGAGCCAACACAGCTGAGAACGTGCCCGATACGCCCTACCCGGTGATTGACCTGCTGCCTGAGCAGAAGGAGATACTGAAGAAGTCGAACTACGGAGCCACGATGAGGCTGGGAGGGCAAACCGTCAAAATAGAGCCGGACACCCTCGCCTACAGGCTGTACGGTCGCGAAGAGGTCCTCGAAAGGTTCCGCCACAGGTACGAAATAAACCCCGAATACGTGGAGACCCTACAGAAACACGGCTTCGTCTTTTCGGGGATGACGCCTGACGGACGGATCATGCAGATAGGCGAGCTCCCCAAGCACCCGTTCTTCATTGGGAGCCAGTTCCACCCCGAGTTCACGTCGAGAGTCCTGAGGCCGAACTCGCTTTTCAACGGGTTCATAAAATCCTGCATCGCGAAACAATAATGTCGAAAAACGTCTCAGGACTCGAACCGACGAAACTTGACTTTTATTCGCGGGCTTTAAGCGAAAGCCTTTTCTCTGATTGCTTCGTATGTTATTGAGAAAAATGAACGTAAGGGCGGAATCGAGTTTGAAAGTTGGAGTTTTAACGGGCGGAGGAGACGCTCCGGGACTGAACGCCACTATAAGGGCGGTGGTCAGGAAGTGCGAGAAATACGGGTACGAGGTCGTCGGAATC
>CAZOKM010000055.1:0-11516 GCA_964580405.1 uncultured Candidatus Bathyarchaeia archaeon
GGTTGACTTGGCCGTGTGAGAGGCCATCCTGTGCTCCAGCAGCTCCCTGCTCAGGGCGACCGAGATGTCCTTCAGCTCGAAGGTGAAGCAAACGTGCTCAAGTACTGAGCCAAAATCGTGCTCCACCATGTACCGTACCAGCTTCCGGTCGTCCATCTGGTCGAAGAAGGGGCCCGTCGTCCGAACGGCTTTTGCAATCGTCTCTATGCCGTTCCGAGTGTAATTCACGAGGCTAATCTCCAAATTCCATCACTCTCTCCGCGGGAACATGCCCCTTATACACTGAATTTGTTATTCCCGTTAAATATCCGTCTTAAGTTATATGCGTTTAAAACGAAAATATTATGCAGCGTGGTCGAAAAGCATGACGGACGTAAAAATCAGCATAATCGGCGCCGGAAGCGCAACCTTTTCTTTGGCTTTGGTAAAGGACCTGTGCCTCACGCCGAACCTTTCAGGCAGCACCGTGAGCTTCATGGACATCAACGAGGAAAGGCTGGACGCGGTCTACACTCTGTGCAGGCGGTATGCCGAGGAAACGAAGGCGAGGTTGAAGCTCGAGAAGACGACTGACCGGAAGGAGTCGCTTCGGGACGCGGACTTCGTCGTCAACACCGCCCTGGTCGTCGGATATTACGGCTACAGGGAAGGCTGGAACATAGGCTTTAAACATGGTTATAGGTTCGGCGGAAGCCTCCACGTCATGCACGACGAGTGCTTCTGGAGCAACTATTACCAGCTGAGGCTCTTCGAATCCTTGGTAAATGATATACTCGAAATCTGCCCCGACGCGTGGTACCTGAAGCTCGCGAACCCCGTGCTCGCAGCCACAACCCTCCTCGCGAGAAAATACGCGAAGCTCAAGTTCATCGGGCTGTGCCATGGCTACCTAGGCGTCTACCACCTAGCCTCAGTCCTCGGGCTGGATTCAAAAAAGCTGGAGTTCAAGGTTCCGGGGGTGAACCATTTTGTGTGGCTGACGGACTTCCACCACGACGGCGAGGACGCCTTCCCGAAGCTGGACGATTGGATTAAGAAGGATTCCAAAAAATATTTTGAAAATTGCGGGTTCAGCAGCGGGGTCGGACCTAAAGCCGTGGACCTGTACGAGAGGTTCGGCGTCTTCCCAATCGGCGACACGTGCACGCCCGGAGGCGGGTCTTGGGGCTGGTGGTACCACGTTGACGACGAGACGGAGCGGAGGTGGAAGGAGGACCCGAGAGGATGGTGGAGATGGGTGCTCGAACCCTCTAAAGAGGACCACATTTCGAGGCTAATCAAAGCCGCATACGACCCGTCCGCCAAGGTCACCAGCGTCTTTCCGCCGCAGAGGTCGCGCGAAAGCATAGTCAACATCATCGAGTCGCTGGCTTGCGACCTGCCACGCGTCTACCAAGTCAACGTTATAAACACTGAAAACCTCGTCCCCGGAGTACCGCTAGATTTCGAGGTTGAAGTCCCTGCTGTCGTCAGTAAAAAGGGCGTGAAAGGCGAGAGAACTCGTGGTTTGCCCAAGACTGTGACTTCGTATTTACTCAGGGATAGAGTTGCGCCCGTCGAGGTTGAGCTCGAAGCCTACGAGGCTGGAGACAGGAATCGGCTTCTAGACCTCGTCATGATGGACCCGTGGACGAAATCCGAAAAGCAAGCGACAAGTCTCCTCGGCGACATTCTAGCTCTTCCCCAAAACGCTGAAATGCAGAAACACTACAAGTAATCAGAGGAATCATCTCTTCAAAGCAATACTGGATTATGTTGAGTGGATAGAAATGGGTAAAGGAAACATGTTCGTCGCGTGTCTCGTCGACAGCTCAAGGAAAGAGGAATTCAGCCAGCTTCACGAAATTTTGTGGTCCGCACTCGACTTCTTCGGCATACCCTACGAAGTTCTGGACGTAGCAAAAAACGAACTGACACCCAAGGCTTTGAAAGAACATAGTGCAATCGTTATCGGGCAAGAGCATCTGGGGAGAAGCCTCTCAGAAGACAGCACCAAAGCCATCATTGAAGCGGTCAAGTCGGGGACGGGGCTGGTCTGCTTCGACGGTGACCTGCACTCCTACAAAGAACCGTTGAAGGACGCTTTGGGCTTGTGGACCTCGAAGGAGGGCACGCACATGCCTCACCTTGACACGTGGGCGCTCAGGGTCTGGGATAATAAACACTTCATCACTGGAGCCAAAGAGCCCGAGTTCATACGGCTTAATAAGGCGGTCGAAATATGCAACGTCGTCAACATCGAAAAAGACTACAGGCTCCTCATGACTGTCACGAACAGTAGCGGACTACCAGCTGTCATAACCGAAACCTGCGGGAAGGGCAGGATCGTCATGTTCGCTGTTTCGCCGAAGATTTGGCTTAACGAGTACTTTGGTCACGGTGGTGGCTTGGACGACGTTTTCTGGAGGAGCATCGTGTGGGCGGCGAAGAAGCCCTTCGTGATGCTTGCGATGCCTCCGTTCGTGACGATACGCATCGACGACTGCAGCGGAGCGCCCAACAGGTTCGGGTGGGTGTGGACCCTCAACAGGCACGGCTTCGTCCCGCATGTCTCCCTGTTCACCGAGAACATCGGCGAAAAGGAAGCGCAGGCAATAAAGGAGCTCTACGACGCGGGAGCCGCTGAATTCTCCTTCCACGCTTTCACGTGGACCAAACAGATTTTCTGGGAATCCAAGTCACCGACGGACCACGACGAAGGCAGAGAGTTCAGCAAAGAGGAGCTGACTACTTCATTTAAAAAGATGGATGAACATGCAAAGAGGTGGGGCATCGAATGGTCCAAGGTGCTCACAGCCCACTTCGGAGAGGTCGGAAAAAACGTCGTCCCCTTCATCAAAGAAAGGGGGATAACTTACCTTGGGATTCCGTACACCTTCGGCGTCTCCTACGGCGCAGCGCCCCTGAACCTTGCTGAGGAGCAGCTGAAGAAGGTGAAGCCGTTCAAGGGGCAAGGCGGCATAATCGATTATCACCCCGAGTTTCCTGAGCTCTTCGTCGTCTACCCAAGCTACGAGGACGTTCCGAAGACCGTCCAACAGATGCTGACTGCCAAAGGCGTTATAGCGCCCAACGGACAGAAATACGACTTCCTCTGGGAGACCGGGCGGGACAAGGTCGACGTCGAGCTCGGTGCCTGGTTCGCGTCCTTCGGCATAAAACTTGCCTTGGACAGCCTGTTCCCCGCGGTGCTGGTGACTCACGAGCAGAACATCTCGGTCCTGAACGACGACGAGTGGGGCAGCCTCCTCGCAAAGGTCGACCAGCTCACAAACAAGCACGTTAAAGCCTTCAGGAGCTGGAGCTACATCGCCGAGTACGCCAAGAATCTGCAAAACCTGAGAATAAAACAAGTCGAGGTTGACCCGGAAAACGACGAGCTGGAGTGCAGCCTGACGGGGCAAACCAAGATGCCTCTGTTCCTGTACGTGTTCAAGGGCAACTCGGAGCACGTTGACCAGTCTTTCATGGAGGTTCCTCCCTGCGAGGGCGAGGTTTCGGTCAGGCTTAAGCCAACTGATGCGTTTTTAAAGAACCTTTGAGTCTGGCGAAGGATGGGCGGGAAGGCTGTTCCGTGACGTACCTCTTGGGCGTGGACCTGGGCACAACCTCGGTTAAGTGCGTGCTCTTTGACTTTCGGGGCAAGGTCGCAGCCTCAGCGAACGAGGAGTACAGCCTCCTCATGCCGCGCCCAGACTTCGTCGAGGCGGAACCCGAGACCTACTGGAACGCGTTCAAGGCGTGTGCCACGAAGATTCTAAAGGAGACAAAAAAAAGACCCCGAGAAATACAAGGCATCGGAGTAGCCAGCCAAGGTGAAAGCTTCGTGTGTCTAGGTAAGAACGGGGAACCGCTGAGGAAAGCGATTGTCTGGCTTGACAACCGTTCGAAGGACGAAGCCAACCTCATAAGAACCGAGTTCGGAGTCGAAAAGGTCTTTCACGTCACGGGGCAGAACGACGTCTCGTCCACGTGGACCGCGACTAAAATATTGTGGCTCAAAAGAAACGAGCCTTCGCTCTTCCGCAAGATAAGCAAGTTCCTGCTTCTGGAGGACTATTTGGTCTACAGGCTGACGGGCAGGTTCGCCACGGAGCATTCGATCGTGTGCTCCTCGCTCCTTTTCGACCTTTCGCGGCGGAGATGGTGGACCGAAATGCTGGACTACATCGGAATCTGCGAAGACCAGCTGCCGCAGCTCAACCCGCCAGGGGCAGCCCTAGGCGACATTACCCCTGAAGCTGCGGGTGAGACAGGTTTATTCTCGGGCACCCTCGTGTCCACGGGCGCGTACGACCAAGCTGCGAACGCGCTGGGAGCGGGCAACATCGAAAGTGGCGTCGTCACGGAAACGACCGGTGGCTCTATGGCTGTTGTGGCGACCATCAACAAGGCCGTGCTGGACCCGAAGCGGAGGATGCCGTGCCACCGCCACGCTGTGCCCGGGAAGTACTTTCTTCAGCCCTGGTGCGAGACCGCGGGCGCGGTCCTCAAATGGTTTCGGGACAACTTCGGCGGACAGGAAATAGCCAAAGCTGAAAAAGAAGGCAAGGACCCGTACGACCTGCTGATGGCTCAAGCGTCCAAGGTTCCGCCTGGCTCTGAAGGTCTTGTCATGCTTCCGCACTTCATGGGTGCGTCTTCGCCAGAATTCAACCCGAACGCTAAAGGCGCGCTTCTTGGTCTCTCGTTGCATCACGGGCGGGGTCATGTGGTGAGGGCGATAATCGAGTCTGTAGCTTACATGTTGCGGGGGAACGTTGAGCTGCTTGAGGAGCTGGGCGTCGACGTCAAGGAGGTCAGGTCCACGGGGGGCGGTGCCCGAAGCCGACTGTGGAGTCAGGTCAAGGCGGATGTGCTTCAGAAAACGGTGGTTACCGTAAACACCGAGGAAACTGCAGCGCTGGGGGCAGCTCTACTCGCAGGGGTGGCTGCGGGCACGTTTACTTCGCTTGAGAAAGCCGTGAGGTCAATGGTCTCTATAAAAGAACAGTTTACTCCGTCTGAAGACAACAAAAGAGTCTACGATGAAGGTTACGAGAAGTACGTGAAGCTCTACAGCAGCCTCGAACCATTATTCAAATAAGCAACCGCGCACTGGTTAGTTTTTTATACTTACTTTTCATCTTGAGAACCGTGGAGGCTTCCCCGATGCGGACTGGATTCGTTAGCTTCATGGCGCCAGCATACACCCAAGACACCATCGAACTGCTAAAGAAGGTCGTCCAGAATGCTGAAGAGGCTCTGGAGTCAATGAGCATCAAGGTGACTGCTGAGGCGGGACCCGTCATAGAACTGTCCGACGTGGATTCAGCCGTGTCAGCTCTGAGGCGCGGAGACTTCGACTTTCTAACCGCCCTGCTTCCGTCTTGGGCTGAACCGCCGATGATCGTGAACACTCTGATGCACTTCAAGAACCGCCCGATACTGTTGTGGACTCTGTCGTCGCTAAAAGAAAAGGGCGTCCTCATAGCGCCTGCTGGCGCAGCGGGAATGTCGGCCATCATGCAGCCTCTGAAGAACATGGGGTTCAAGGTCAAAATGGTCTTCGGCAACCCCGACTCCGAGAGCGCGCGCAAGGAGATAGCCAGCTACGCCCGCGCCTGCGAGGCTGCAAGCCGATTAGCAGTCTCTAGAATCGGTATCTTCGGGTACGCTGATATGGGCAGCTACACGGCGGGCTTCGACCAGACCGCGCTTCGCAGCAAGATCGGTCCTGAAATAGAAGATTATGAGGTGCACAGGCTCCTCTTGGAGGCGGAGAAGGTCGAGGACGAGGAAGCGGACAGATTTATATCGAATCGTTTCAAGGGCTGGAGTGTCGACAAGGAAGTAGCAATGAGCGACCTGCGGAAAGCGGTTAAAATCTTCTTGGCTCTACGAAAGATAATCGGTGAAAGGAAGTTTTCCGCGGTCAGCATGAAATGCGTTTACGGATTACCCATTTATTACGGCATCACCCCGTGCATCCCGCTTTCGCTTGCTGGGGGTGAGGTTCCCGTCGTCTGTGAGTGCGACGTCTTCGGCTTGGTGACAGAGCTTGTTATGGACTACGTCAGCGGGCAGCGGTCCGTTTACTTGGAGTTCTACGACATCTTCGACGATAGGGTCCTGATGGGCGTCTGCGGCATGATTCCCCAGTCAGCCCTCGAAGACACGCCAAGGCTGTACAGGTACGCGTGGGGAAAACTAACAGGGCTCATGACCGTAGGTTCGATGAAGACTGGGAAGATAACGCTGGCGAGGGTTGCCTCTGTGGGTGACCATTTCAGGATGCACGTGACGGTTGCTGACGCGCAGAAGCCCCGACCGTGGCACGAGATCGGGTGGCAGCTGGAGGCTCCGGTCTACCCGAGTCTGGAAATAATACTTGGAGAGAAGACGAAGGGGTTCACGGAGAACATTCTCGCCCAGCACTACCACGTCATCTACGGCGACTACTCCAGAGAACTGGCTGAGCTCTGCAAGATTCTCGGTATTGAACTCGTTGTTACTTAGCTCTCGCGCGTCGTTTCTAGGCGATTATTTTCTTTGCCTTTTCGAGGCTCAGGTCCTCGTGGACGATTTTCGAGATGGCTTCGATCATGGCTGCTGGGCGGTCGCTCTGCCAGATGTTTCTGCCCATGATCACGCCTGCAGCTCCGGAAGCCACTACGTCGTGGACTATTTTGAGCAGCTCAGCCGAGTTTCCCGCTCCTGGACCGCTCAGCACGATGACCGGGACAGGGCAGCACTCCACGACTTCCTTGAAGGTTTCTGGGTTCCCCGTGTAGTAGGACTTGACGACGTCCGCGCCCAGCTCAGCCGCCACCCTGGCCACGAACTTGACGTGCTCGACGCTTGGCCACTGGCGCTTGGCTTCGGACTTGAAGTGGTACTCGATTATCTCGGGCGGGAGAGTCTCGCACACGTGCGGCATCCCCAGCCTCTCGCAGTCCTGCGTGATTTTTCCGACCTTCTCCGCGTTCTGGGACTCCCTCGCCGTCCCCGGGAACGCCATGGAAGCAATGGCGTCCGCGCCTATCAGCATGGCCTCCTCGACCGACGAGAACATGCGGTAGTCCGTAATGTCCGGACCAAGCACGGAGGCCGTGCCGTCCAGGCGGGCTATGACGCCGAGCTTACCCACGATTTCCGCGTGGCACAGTTTTACCATGGACGGGTTCATCAGTATCGCGTCAGGCTTGACGCCTCCGCTCAGGCACCTCTTCACAGTGGCTTTGATGTTCTCGAGCCCTTTAATCGGTCCCAGGTCCACGCCGTGGTCCATCGTCAAAACGAAGCTTCTTCCATCTTCCTTGAAAATGTGTCCCAACCTGATTTTTTTCCCGACCGAACTCATTTCAGGTTCCCCATAATGATTTTGGGTTGAATGTCTCGTTGACTGTTGATATAAATTTAACTGAGGTAGAATTCACAAGAACGACTCATTTTCAATTAACACGAAGCTCAGCCAAGCTTCGACGCGAAACGGGACGCGAAAGAGGGTTTAAAATTCCTTTTCACTTTGTCGATGGGTTCCCCGATTATTCTGATCTGTCTTAAGTCGCAGGTGCCTAGTCCCTTCTGCGCAGCCAGTTGGATGTGTTTCACGTCGTCAACGTTCACTCCCATGCACACTGCCCCGACCGTGTCGACTGCGACGGAGTCCAGCCCCGCAATCACGACGTTCATGTGCACGGGCTTTCCAGCAGTCTCGTGTCCTTCTCCGCCGATTATGCCGTCAACCACCGCGAGTCTGGGCTTGACGACGGAGGCGAGGTCGGCGATTTTCTCGTTGAGGTGGACGTGCATCTGACCCTTCGGCTGCACCACGCCCATCAGGTTCTTGAGGCTGAGGGTCACGCCCGTTATTCGGTGGAGCTTCAGCTTCGGGACGCTGACCACAGCGGAGTCCAAGGCTGTCTTCGATATCCTCACGGACCTTAGCGCGTAGTGTTCGGACACATCCATCTTCGTGTACTCATCCTTGTTGAGGTCCAGCAGCTCAACTCCCCATCGTCGCGCGACCTCGTCGGTTCCGGCAGCTTCGTAGGCTTTCATCGTGTCTGCGAACCCGCTTCCCTCGCCGATAGCGATGTTGCCAAAGCCCTTCTCCTTCAGGTACTTCACGGTTCCCTTTATGACCCTTGAGTCCGTCGTGTTGCCCGTCGATGGGTGGCTCGCGTTGATGTAGTTGGGCTTGACCAGAATCCTCTCGTCCTTCACGAAAGCCCGTTCAGCAGCAACCAGCGACAGGGCTTCCTCGACCATCTTGACGGGGTCGTCGCCTTTGATTACGGCAACTTCTGCTGGCGTTCGTTTCAACAAGTGGGCACCTTTGATAAAACTCTCTAGCACTGTTAATGTTACACGCGAATAAATCGCTATCTGAAAAGACTCGACGACGGCGCAGCGTTAACGTCCGAAGTCCAGCGTGAGCTCCTGAAGGTCCTTCATTACGCTGTTGAGTTCCACGATGACGCTTGCTGCCGTGTTCCTCTTCGACCTGTTTTTCAGGTACCCCGCGGCAATCATCGAGTAGCCGACTATGTCTGAAATCGTCGGGTCGGGAAACAGGACCAAAGCCAATCCCGCCTTAATTAGTAAGGAATCTTCGAGTTTCGCTTCCCCTCGTTTGCCTATCAGCGGCTTCAAGTCCTTCGTTTCATTGGTGGCTTGTTTAAGGGTTTTTCCGAATTCCTGATAACTTTTACTTTGCTCGCGGAAGGAGGATGCTATCTCCTTGGCATCTTCGAGGTCGAAGTCCCTTTGCGCCACGTTCTAGCCTCAAAAATTGTACAGCCCAAAAAACGTCAAAGGCTATTTATTGCTTCTTAATATGGGCATATACACGAATCGTTGTCGATGAAGAAAATTTCTAGTCATCTCATCCTCACGACTTTTCGCAGGGCATCGAATAGAATCCTTATAAGCGACTCCTAAACAGTTTTTCATGGGTGAAGAGAAACTGCTTGAATCTACCGTTCTAGTGTCCATGCAGTACTTCTTTTTTCCGTTCATAATCTTCATCATCGTAGCGTCTCTGTGGTTCGTGGTAGGCATACTCCTGTGCCTCTGGGTCTACAACGACGCGAGGTCACGCGGGATGGAGGGCGCGTTGTGGGTCCTGATTGTCCTCGTCGCCAACGTCGTCGGGCTCATCGTCTATCTATTCGCCAGAGAGGAAAGAAGACCTCGCTATCAATCTTCGCCTTCTTCTGAGAGGCAGACAAGATTCTGTTCGAGATGCGGCTCGGAGCATGCGCCTAACGTCAAGTTCTGTTCGCAATGCGGAAACCCCGTGACCTAGAATCATTGATGGTTAAGATGCCTGCAACAGCGGTTCCTGATGTAAACGCGTTTTGGTGTTAACAGAAAGGTTTTAGGATACATTTTTTCATATCTGCGTGTCCGATATGTCAGACTACGAGTCTAGCGAGTCAGCGTCCAAGCAGGGAATCGTTTCGGGCGCCGTTCTGGCAGTAATCGAGGTCACGGGAGGAGTCGTTTCTGGCAGTCTTGGGCTCTTGTCGAGCTCGTTCAACACTCTGATGGATTTTCTGGCTTCGGTCATCATGTTCTTCGCGGTTCGGGAAAGTAGTAAACCTCCCGACGAAGTCCACATGTACGGGCACGAGAAGATCGAGTCCGCTGCGGCGATTTCCGAAATACTTCTCCTCGTCCTCGCCTGCTCGTGGATAGTCTACAACGCCTACGTTCGGCTGACAAGCAGCATGCAGGAGATTGAGCTTTTCTGGGTCGCGTTCTTCACCAATTTTGCTTCGATACTGATTGACCTGTTCGCCTACGTGAGGCTCAAGGCTTCCACCAAGAAGCGGGAGAGCGAGGCTGTCGAGGCGGGAGCGCTCCATTTCCTGAACGACCTGTTAATCGCCGTCATCGTGATTGTCGGTCTCCTTTTCTACTGGTTCGGCGTCTGGTACGCGGACTCCGCGGCTGCGCTGTGCATCGTGGCCTACATCGTGTTTTCGGGGCTCAAGATAATCCGTTCGTCCTTCGCGACCCTCATGGACGCTGCCCCGCAGGGGCTTTCGAAGACGGTGAAGGAGCAGATTCTCAGCGTGGAAGGGGTTGACGATTGCCACCACCTCAGGATCAGGAAGGCGGGCTCGAAATACTTCGTCGACGCCCACGTGACTCTGGCTGGCGGGATGACGCTTTACCAGGCGCATCTGGCGACTTCGGTCATGGAGGAGCGGATAGTCAAGTTCCTCCCCCACTCGGACATCATGATACACACTGAGCCCCACACTGGGAAGGACTCCGTAGCCACGATAAGGACCGTTGCCTCCTACTTCCCCGAAATTAGGGGCATACACGGAATCACGGTGAAGGCGATTGGGGGTAAGAACCATGTTTCCTACCACATTGAGCTCGAGCCCAAAATCTCCATCGCGGACGCCCATGAGATTGCTGACAATATGGAAAAGCGGCTGAAGGAGGAGCTGAAAAACGTTTCAACGGTCGTCAGCCACCTTGAGCCAGCCCCCGAGGTTTCGGAGACGGGGTACAGCCGAGAGTCGGATAGCCTGCTGGAGAATGAGGTCAAGAGGATTTCGGAGGGGATGCCTGAGGTTCGGTCGCTTCACGAAATCGGGATACTGAAGCGGGACGGAATGTACAACGTGACCATGCACTGCGGGGTTGACAGCTCCGCGACGCTGGCTCAGGCGCACGAGATTGCGACGAGGATTGAGGAGAAAATCAAGGCGTCCAACAGCCGCGTCAGTCAAGTGAGCGTGCACTGCGAACCCCAAGAATCCGCGTAGAATTGCATTTCTCGTCAGCTGTCTGGCCTGGTTTGTTCAACATGATTTAGCAATTTTGACTAACAATTGTTGTTAGGTCTATCTGATTTGAGTGCCATTGGATTTTTGCGTTTGAGTGTCAGGTCTTCGCTCAGAACCTTGTCTGTTTTGTGTAACATCGGTTTTCAAATTTTGTCTAACAAATCGCAGTCGTAGTCCCTATCTGATTTGCGCGTCAATTTTTTTTTCGTTTGAGCGTCATTTTTTTGCTAATGAAGACCTGCTCTGATTTGGGGCGCAAGTTTTCTGTTGTTTTGGTGCGCAAGATTGTTTCGTTTAGTCTGTTTGTGCGGCGTTCGATTTTTCCGTTTGAACGACGATTAAAGGGCTTGTAAAAAATGAGCTGTTTCAGATCGTATTTGTTTTTTGGCTGCAGAATAATTGGACCACGTTCATGTCTTGTTTTTGATAAAATAGTTTTTTAACTAAAAAACTTTGAACAGGGTGCGTGGCATCTTAGGTTTCAGGCTCAGCTTTCTCGATTGTCGGGAACCTGTACACCCTTTGAAGGGCTCCCCGCTCCTTGAGCTCCTTGACTATGAGGTTTCGCAGCCACTCAGAGGTTGTCAACCCCTCCATCTGGGACTCGCGGGCGACGGCGTCCTTTATCATCGGCGTGACGCGCGTGCAGAGAAGGTCCTCTTTCGCGTCTCCTTCAATCTTCGGCATACTTCACTTCCTCAAGGACATAAGCAACGTATACAC
>CAZOKM010000056.1:0-11404 GCA_964580405.1 uncultured Candidatus Bathyarchaeia archaeon
ATAAGAGGGCTTTGAGTCCAGTAATCGCTACCGTCATCCTGATCTCCGTCACCATCGTCGTCGCAGTCTCAGTGGCCTACTGGATGGGCGCAATAGCAGGCGGATACACCTCCTTCGAACAAATAGAGCTACCAAGCACATACGCACAGGCCGTCACTGGTACTTATAATTGGAAAATTACTATCGATCTCAGGAACACAGGCTCTGCTGATGCAACAGTGAGTGATGTATTCCTCAATGTTGTTCCATTAGATGACTATTCCTCAGGCTGGGGACTTAACTGGACAGGTCACTCCAATCTAGAAACAACTTTCCCAACAACTGGAATATCAGTGACAAAAGGTGAATCAGTGACATTATACCTCTATGTTTCTAATACTGTCGAAGGCTGCAGTGCAGGAACAAACATTGACCTAAAGATTCACACCGCTGCTGGCAAAGACTATCCGACTCGTGTGAAGCTGCCGTAATCGGTTTAGCCCATCTTCCCCTCTTTATTTTCCCTTTTTTCCAGTTTTTTCGCTGACGCTGGAGGCGTATTGTGTGAGATTAAGGAAAAAACTATTGGTACGCAACAATGTTGGCCTTTCGGAGGTCATCTCAACCGTCATCATGACCAGCGTCATGATCGTCATCATCGTTACTGCTTCCTTTTTCGCGAACGACGTTCTCAGCTCTAACGTCGAAGGCGTCCATTTTGATCAGTCAGTTAACGCCGTCTTATGCCTAGAAAGAATGACGAAAAACATGATGTTCAAGCCCCTGTCAACTGGGACCGTCACAACAAGCTTTGTGACAACAGACCCCTACGTCGCCGAAGAAGGAACCATGACAATTCACATCACAAATGGAACAGGCTTATTTACCGTAGCGTCAATCCTCGAATACAAATTTAAGGTTGAGGGAGGCGACCGCGTAGGCGTCTCTTCGAACTTTTACTATGTCGGAAACGACGGCTCCAGCTCACTACTACTCACCGGCTTAAATGGCTCACTAAGCTGCGTAAAAAAGTACCAAGACAATGGTGCCTGGGTCTCCCTTGACTGCAGCAGAATCCGATGCATTTATGGTGGAGTAATGAGCTACTATGATAGCTCGAACCCTGTCCCTGTTAAAAGAAACGTGATAGAAATAACAGTAGTCAGACTGAGTTCAGGCGACATAAGCCCGCTCGAAACATCACGCATTATCCTGGAAAACATGGGAATCCAAACCCAACAGATTTTTCAATCTGGAAACTTTAACATCAAAGTACAATTGGGCAACAAAGAAAGCCCTACTAAGTCTTTGATAGATTTGGGTGGAAACGCTACACTGTCAACAGTGATTAACCTCTCAATCATAGACTTTAGGATTACCGTTCTTGGAGGTGGGTAGATGGTTTCCACCACCGTGACCCACATAATTGGAACCGTGTCGCTGATGCTGATTTTCATTTCCTTCGGGTCGTACTATTCCATGTCGATAGCTTCATTCAAAAACGACATAATCGTGGTTCAGCTCAGCAAAATCGCCAACTACATCGGCTCAGACACGATGGATCTAGTCTCGCTCTGCTACATCAGCGACGAAGACCAACTCCTAATCAAGAACATCACCCTTCCGGCGGGACTGACGGCCTACGGGTACGAAATGGCCATAGAGAAAACAGGGCAAAGTATGCGTGTACGAATTTGCTTGACCACCGACTCCGCAGTCTACGGAGAGTATGCCCTTCCTTGGTCAGCCGAGAGCAGCATTAGGAATTACGACGATTTGAATGCTACGTCCAAGGTTGAGACCAAGAACCGCATCCGCACCGAATTCAAGAGGTCCTACCTTGACCCTGACGCCAAAGTGTACAGCGAAGACAGGTACATAATGATTTGGTGCCTGAAGACTGGGGACCAGATAACAGTAGGACTTGGGGAGCCGTACCAGGCATGAACGCAATTTACGAGTACATCCTGGCGGGCTTCATGATGTTCGTGATGCTCGCTGCTCTCAACCTGAATCTGCAGTCCCTCATTTCGAACACGACCGCCTTGATGATGGAAGAAGACTACAACATGGCGGAAAGCCTAATCGACATGATGCTGCTGTCCCCCGGCAACCCGGCGAACTGGAGCTCAACGACCCCCCTTGTTTTCGGACTTGCATCTCAAGAATCAACGGGAACGTATGTTCTGGATCCTAAAAAGGTCATAAGGCTCGACGAGAACCACACCGACTTTCCGTGGATTTCGCCTGGGAAACTCAGAAGCCTTCTGGGGCTAACCTCAGACATCAACCTCGTCATCAGGATAACGCCAATCTTCCCTATCGAGATTCAGTCGCTGGGGGGCGGAAAGTACAAAATAACAGTCACAAACCACAAGGGCATACCTCTAGCCAACGTTAACGTAACAGGGTACTATGTGCCAAAAACTCAAGGATTGAGCGGCAACTGGGTTCAAGACCAGGGCATAACAGGAATGGACGGTTTCTGCACGTTAGATTTTGGGTCATCAGCAGATGGCTACGTTGTTGTCTGCGCAGACCTGATCGGCGTAAAGACGATGCAGACAGACCCTCCGTACCTGAAGGTAAGGGTCGAAGGCGGACGGGTCGTCCAGAGCGAGGTTCCGCTGGTCGCCAGCCTCAACTATACGCCGGGCTCCTTTAGCGGCTTGAACACGGACTGGGCTGCCAAGTACGTCGAGATCGACGGCTTCACATACTATTTCGAGCTTGAGGTCTGGAGGTGACGGAGGTACGATCCACGACAACAAAGGCCAGATGAGGGTAATCGAGGCGATGATAGCCTGCATCCTCCTAATAGCTGGCCTCTCGGCAACCACCTACCTTTCCAGGGTCAACGTGTCGGTCGACGACAGCAACCTGAACGAAACCGGAGAAAACATTTACGACGTGCTATGCGACCCCAACGTCATCCAGAGGATAATGGAAGGCGGAGATTTCACCCAAGCCCAGCTGGAGACCCTGATTTCGACCCTTCTTCCGCCAGACAGCGTGTATTCCGTGTCCTTCGGAAGCTCCATGACGAACGGTTCATTGCTAAACGCTACAAATATGGGCTCAGGATCATTTTCGAGCTACAACGTCTTCTCGAGCTCAGGAACCTACACAATCTCGTTGCCACTCTCCAAAGTAGAATATCAGCCAGTCGACGTCATACTGGTCATGGACGTTTCAGGCAGCATGAACGAAACAGACGATAAGGGACAAGTTAAAATAAACATGGCTAGAACGGCCGCTATAACCTTTGTAAACAATCTCACTCTATCTCGAGATAGAGTAGGTCTTGTTTCTTTTGCCACAGGTGCGTATCTGATGTCCTCATTAACAAACAACACCAGCCAAATTGTAAATGCAATTAACAGTCTAAACCCACTATCTGGAGAAGCTGGCTATACTAACATAGGTGGAGGCATAAGTTATGCAAATGAAGAATTCGTTAATCATGGTAGACCTGGCGCAACGTGGGTTATGATTCTTCTTTCGGACGGTAAAGCTAATAGACCCTGTCCACATTTTCCTCAACACCCAACATATTTGAGTGAAAGTTGCCCCTCTGCCCAAGAATACGCGATTAATCAATCAGAATACGCGAAGGTTCTTCTAGGCAAGGGGGGTAAAATCTACACAATCGGGTTGGGTTCTTCTCAAAATTTGGATGAGGACTTATTGAAGCAGATCGCCTTTAGCGAGAGCAAGTATTATCATGCTCCTACTGCTGACCAGCTGGAGTCAATCTATTTGGCGATTTCCAAGGACATTCTTCTCCAAGTCAGATACGACGTAGTCGTCATACAACTGAACATCTACGGGACAGGATAAAGAATGGCAAGAAACTTCAGGAATAATAAAGGACAATTTCTCATTGCTTCAGCCCTGCTAATTGCCATTCTGTTCATTTCCGTCGCTTCTCTGCTGTCTTCAACCACAATAACTGATGTCAAGCTCCTAAAAGACGACTTCAGAAAAGACGTGACGCAGATCGTTTCGAACTTCCGCGGAGCTCTGGCTCTAGCCAACAGCGAAGTGTCAAAAGAACTGGAACTCAGGTCAAGCATGTACAGCTACGAGAACTACACTACCCTAGAAGAGTATCCTGATGCAGAAATTTACGGCGCTAAAATGATGACCGACTGGCAAAACACAATCCTACAGCAATATGCTGGTCGCTCCATAAACCTTACCATAACAAACCTTGAATTTGAGTGCGAATGGAACTCCTCCGAATATTACTTCGAATACTACTCCAAAGCATCTGCCACCTTAAACCTAGACATGTTAAGCTACGGATTCTACGGATTAAAGCAAAATGTAACATCAGAGCTAAGACTCCAAATTCTAGACAGAACAGAACAAGGCAAGAAAGCGGCTTTCACCATCCAATTACAGGAAGAAAACGATCTTCCCGTAACCGACCTGGAGGCTTCATTAGTAAAAATTTTTTATATGAATGGTAAAGCCACATTCACCGAAGTGGACCCGTCAAACATCGGGGTGACTTATCTAGGCAGTGGATTCTATAATATTACGTTTTCCGCAGGCGATGATTATCAATCTCCAGCCAAGATCAAAATGATTCTCCGAGATGGCAGAGGAATAGTTGTCGCCGCCATCAACAAGGGAGGCGTACTCGTCAGCCAAAAGAACGACACAGATGGCCCCATAACGACGAAAGTGTTAGCTACCCCAAACCCGTGCACTAAGCCATCGACAACAAAGTTGACAGCGACAGTCAACGACACGTCAACTGACGCCAACATCATAATTTCAGCGGAATATTTCGTTGACGCTACCGGGGGAAACGGAAGCGGCACGCCAATGTCGGTTTCGGACGGCTACTTCGACTCGCTAGTGGAAAACGTCCAGGCGCAATTGAGCACTGCCGATCTATCTTATGGGAACCACGTCATTTACGTTCACGGAAGAGACGCTGTTGGAAACTGGGGAAACTTCAGCTCCGTGGTTCTGAACGTCACAGGGACACAACAAACTCAAAAAATGCACATCTTGAACGTTGATGTTCAAACAAGTTCTTACAAGTGGTTCTTCTATACTTACGTCCGCGGAGTAGCAACAGTGACCGTTGTTGACGCCTCCGGAAACCCTGTCCCAGAAGTAAAAGTGTCAGGCCACTGGAGCTTCTCCATAAGCGGGACTCCGAACGAGTGGACTGATTCCAATGGTGAAGCAACATTTCACTCTACACCCACTCTCTATCAAGGCTGGGGGGGATGGGGAGGCTGGTTTGGCGGGAAATTGACATTTACGTTTACAGTTGACAATTTGGTCAAAGACGGCTGGACTTACGATAAAGCCGCGGACGTGAAGACAAGCGACACCGACTACTACCCCTGAGAGGCAACATGGTGACTGGATGTGGTTCGCAATACGTTTCCGAGCTACGTAGGAAATGTTCATAAACCATTTATCAACTGCGACTTCAGCTTCTGCGTACCAATCCGCAAGCCCCTAGGGAAACAGCGGTTTCTCCACTCCACCGGATGAATGAGCATGAAAAAACAGAAGGAAACACCAGCGTCCACGAAAGCTAAAGATGCGAAAAAACTTAAGCTAAAGGAGAAACCCGGACCCAAAAAGGGCGGCATCTTTTCGAAACTTTTTGCCAAAAAAGAAAAAATGCCAAAACCAGCCTCCGAAAAGAAGGAGGAAGCGAAGCAGGACGCGCCTAGTTCCTTAATTGAAACTTATTGGATTCACAATCCGCTTACAAAGGTCAACATCGTCTCGTCCGAGGGAGCGCTGAAGTACGTCGCCGAGGAGGTGAAGCTCAGCCCGAGGGAGAAAAAGACGTACAAGCAGATTGTCTCGCTCATCACGAAGGAGCTCTCGTCGCCGGAGACCCTCGCCATAGACATCAACGAGTACATCCTCTCGGAGGCTAAAAGGCTCACTAAAAAGTACAAGCGTAGCCTAGGACTGTTCAAAGCCGAATCCTGGGAGAGGATTTACTACTACGTCATCCGCGACTTGGCGGGGTACGGCGGGCTCGACGTGCCGATGAACGACCCGAACATCGAGGACATCTCATGCAACGGGCTCAACCGCCCCATCTACATCTGGCACAGGAAATACGAGAGCATCCCCACGAACATCGAGTTCACGCAGGAGTCGGACTACGACAACTTCATCGTCAAGCTCGCCCACATGGGAGACAAGCACATCTCAAGCGCCCACCCCATGCTCGACGCCATGCTGCCGGGCAAGCACAGGCTCGCGGCTACCTTCAGGAGGGAAGTCTCAACGTTTGGGAGCAGCTTCTGCGTAAGGAAGTTCCGCGAGGACCCGTTCTCCATCATAGACCTCATCAACATCGGGACGATAGACGCGACCCTCGCCGCCTACTTCTGGTTCCTCCTAGAAAACAAGATGAACATGATGCTCATCGGCGGGACGGGCGCGGGGAAGACGAGCACGCTTAACGCCCTCATTAGCCTGATGAAGCCGCAAGACAAGATAGTGACGGTCGAGGAGATCGCTGAGCTCAACACCCTGCACGAAAACTGGGTCCAGCTCACGAGCAGGCAGGGCTTCAAGTTCGGGCAGGCGGACGAAACGTCGATCAGCCTCTTCGACCTCGTCAAGCTCAGCCTCCGCTACAGACCAGACTACATCATCGTCGGCGAGGTCAGAGGAGAAGAAGCCTACGCACTCTTCCAAGCGGTTGCTACCGGGCACGGCGGCATCTGCACAATGCACGCTGATAGCTTAGACCACGCCGTCAAGCGATTGACGTCGCCCCCGATGAACGTGGCTGAGGTCTACATTCCCCTCATGAACGTCGGAATCTACGTTTCGAGGGTGGAGCTCCCGCAGAAGAAGATGGGTTTGTCTTTTGGGAGAAGAGCCAGAAATGTTTGGGAGGTTGTCGACTTCGGGAAGTACAACCTCATTTCCGAGTGGTCGCCCACCGAAGACACTTTCAGCACTTGTTTAGAGAAAAGCTATCTTCTGGAACAGATTGCATCTAAAAAGGGCTTGACCAAGGAAGACCTCGTCGCGGACATTAAGCGGAGGGAGCGGAAGCTCGAAGAGGTCCTGAAGTCGGGGAGGCGGAGCCAGGACGACGTCACGCAGGCCATCATTGAATACTATAACACCACGAGGAAGGAAAAACTGGAAAAAATACCGAGAATAACTAAACCGCGGCTGATGCCGCAACTTGAGATAACGCCTAGCCCGCCTACTACATTGAGGGAGACATGAAAGGGGAATGCTTGAAGACTTCTGCTACGCGCACTTCAACGGCTTCGGGCGCGGCCTAATGAGGGTTTTCAAGGGGATAGAGACCGACATGGAAGCCGCGAACATGAAGCTCCACCCCGAAGTCTATCTCAGCATGATCGGCTTCGTTACCTACATGGTAGCGAACGTGTCGGCCATCCTTCTGCTCCTCCTGTTCCTGAACGTCATCCCGTTTGTTTTACCGCTTCCCTTCATGCTGCTAATTATTGTCATGCCTCCAGTTTTCGCTCTAATGGTCGGCGGCGTCATCCCGAAGGTTATGGCGTCGAACAAGGTTTCGGGGCTGAAGAACGAGATTCCCTACGCTTCGATGTACCTGAGCGTGATGACGAGTGGGGGTTTGACCCCCTACGCGAGCCTGCTGAGGTTGAGGGAGACCGATCTGCTTCCGAAGCTCAAGAGCGAGATAGAGCGCATCGAACGCATAATTCTCTCGACGGGCATGGACCCCGTGTCAGCGATGGCGAAGGCTGCGAAGACCCTGGGCTTAAAGGAGTACAAGGAGCTGCTTCTGGGCTACGCTTCGACGATGAGAACGGGCGGCGACGTCCTCCACTACATGTACAGCCAGACAGAGGCCATGTTCAAGAAGATGGCGATTAGAATCAAGGCGATGGGCGACCACATGGCGATGCTCATGGAGGGCTACACGATTATTGCTATCCTCGGAACCCTTGGAATATACATGATTTTCATCGTGTCCCTGAGCTTCCCTCAGTTCCAAGCCATGCCTCCAGAGACTTTCTTCTTCTTCTCGTTCGCCCTGCTGCCCGGCATCTCCATAGCTTTTCTATACTTCGCGGACGCGATGCAGATAAGCAACCCCATCTCTCAGTGGAAGGCGTACCTTGCTTTGGCTGTTTCGGTGCCAGCTGCATTTTTCGTGGCCACTCAGATGGTTTTTCCATACTTCAATTTTACTTTATTTTCTCTTCCGCTTCTTCCTGAAATACCCGTTATGCTACAGAATTTACTTTCCCTCAAAGCCGGAACAGAGCCAGCCCTAGGCCTAGCGTTGAGCCTGATAACGCTGTCTGTGCCCATGACCGTCTTCGACTACCACTATTCAGAAACCGAAAAGGGCGTTCTCGACGGCGTGACCAACTTCCTCAGGGACCTCGTCGAAAACAGAAAAACAGGGTTGAGCCCCGAAAAGAGCATCCAGTCGCTGGCTGAGAGGGACTACGGGAAGTTTTCGAAGCACATCAAGCTCATGAGCGCGGAGATCAGCTGGGGGATTCCGCTGAGGCAGATTTTCGAGGACTTCAAGAGCAGGGTCAAGAACTGGTTGTGTCTCGTGAACCTATACCTCCTCATCGACACGATTGAGGTTGGTGGTGGGACGGAGGAAAGCCTAGAAAGCCTTGCTGAGTTCGCTGAGACAACTAGGGAGCTCGACGCCGAACGCAAGGCAAGCCTCGCCCCGCTGTTCCTCGTGCCTTACATGGGAGCGGGCATCCTGACGGTGACGACTCTTATGTTGCTGCAGCTGTTCACGAACATGAGTGCGCTCAGCGGTGCTTCGATCGCCACGGCGGACTTGACGAGGATGCTTGTGACCCCCCTCATCCTGCACTCGTTCATTCTGGGCATAGTGACGGGGAAAATCGTCTCTGGAAGGGTCTCAGCTGGGTTCAAGCACGCGATAGTGCTCATCATAGTGTCCGTTGCAGGCATCTATCTGGCAACACACATGCGACCATAATGGTATGCAGAATTCGGTTTGTCGAAGTGGTTGAGTCCATTCTTTTCTTATGATACGGAAAATTATGTTTGACCTAAATTGGTTCAGTATTTGTTTCTGATACATAGATGCTTTTCATAACTCTTTTTTACCTTCCCGCACAGCCATTCTAGTCTACAGTTCGATTTGTGGTATCTAAATACGGAAGGAAGGATAAAGGTGAACAAGCATTTATTGAAAGCATTCGTTTTCATGGCGCTTTTATTAAGCATAAGTTTTTCACAGAATGTTCCAGCAGGAATCAGTGAAGTTTCAGCATATCCCGTTGTTCCGTACAATGTCGGAAATTGGTCCTATATAGGGAAACCCATGTCTCCAATCAGGGTGAACGAAAGCCAAATTTGGGCAGGTCAAGGAAAAGATGCCAATTGGACCTACGTCTGCAACCTTAAGGCTGGAGCAAAGTATCATATCTATTTCTACGGGGATTGGATAGATTCCACTCCTCTTGTGGATAAAACTGATTATGACATTTATGTCTACAATCCATTCGGTTACCGTGAATCGATGCACACTGAGTCAGCTGGGCTGCCAGAACACTTGGGCACAACGGTTGATGAATCCTTCTTTATACCAGAATATTCGGGGAATTACAGCATTATGGTGAAGAACGACGGCAAAGAAAGCAAGGGAGCTAAAGCTGGAACCCTCATGATTATCGAGCATTTGGAATGCAACCAATGGTATGAGGTCCACATGCAAGGAAAAGGTGCTGATAACAAAGCTACAGTGGATACTTACTGGGCTTACGAGTTCACAACGACGTCTGGACGGGTTGAGGTCCCAGTCACTATTCCTGGCGCATTGGACATGTATGAGGCTCAGCTTTACCTGATGGCGAATCCGTCGGCAGGAGTAGGGACAATACTGAATGGCGTACCCCTGCCGTGGGAATATGGCTTGTACGGAAACGCTACCACCTCTGAGTCAGTCACGTACGGCGGGTACAGGCTGGACGCTGAAGGTTTCTACCACGCGAACGCGTCTGCGAGCTGCGAATATTACGGTCAAGACATGCTGGTCAATTACTCGTCAGGGCTAACTAACGACCCAAGTCATTTGCTCTTGTACCATCTTGCCCTGATAGCGGAGGAGGGCGAAGGCAACGTCACCTTCATGTTCAAGACGGACTTTAATGCGCCAACATTGAGCATCACGAACCCGATTAGCGGAGCCAACTCCAGCGAAGACGTCGAAGTGACCGCCAGCGCTGTTGACGGCGAGTCAGGGCTAGAAAGCATCACGTTGAACTACACCATGAACGATTGGGTGAACTGGACCGCCGTCGAAATGGCTTCCTCAGCGGACGATAATTTTGTGGCAACAATCCCAAGGCAGCCTGGAGGAACAACCGTCAAATACAGAGTCACAGCCGTGGACGTGGCTGGAAACACCGCCGTGAAGGAAGGCTCGTACGTCGTCAAGAACACTTCGGTCCTGTACATCGTGCTGTCGAGGACGGTTCTTCAAGGCGGAGGCACAACGCAGGTCGTCGGCTGGCTGTCGCGAGGACAAGCTAACGTGACCCTCGACTTCGTTTACCAAGGCGCCCACACCATACGAACAGTGCAGGCTGAACTGAACGGCTCCTTCACTTACGATTTCACCCCCGACAAAGCTGGAACTTGGGCGGTTTCAGCGAGTTGGTCTGGAGACGAAGAGTGGTGGGAAGCATCCAGCGAGTCCTACTCGTTCAGCGTCCAGAAGCTTTCGACTTCGGTGACGTGCAACGCTGGGCATTCAGCCATTAATCTGGGAGAGGACTTGGACGTGGCGGGATACGTTCTACCCGCTGAGCGGAACGTCAAAGTCGTTGTGAGTTTCACGAAGCCTGACGGCACAACGGTCACGAGGGAAGTCTACACGGGCTCCGACGGCTCCTACGATCTACTTGCATTCCAGCCGAACCTTAAGGGGCAGTGGCAAGTTCAAGCAAGAGTACCAGGAGACGAGTTCCACCAGACCTCAAGCAGCAGCACCGCAACCTTCACGGTGAGTGATTCGTGGTTCAACGAGTACAAAATCTACATCATCGGCGCCGGAGCAGTCGCAGGCATAATGGCTGTGGGCGTCTTCCTGTTCACGCGCAGCAAGCCAGAAATAGAGGAAGAATAAGCAAGCTCCTCTCCTCTCCTCCCTTTTTCGTTGTCGCCGAAGCCTTTCTGCGTAGTTGCGTCTGCTGTCCAGTGTTTAGAACGCCTGTTCTAAAACATAGAATTATGATTGTTCGCCCCCATAAATTTGTTCTAGTGACAGGCATGAACACACACAGTATAGCGAGATTGTATTCTGAGGGACACAAGTTCGTAACAAGGTCATACACCGCGGTCATGACGGGAATAATGCTTGGCCTCGTCGTGATGAGCTTGGCGTTGTCCCTAACGTATACTCCCATTATAG
>CAZOKM010000057.1:0-11351 GCA_964580405.1 uncultured Candidatus Bathyarchaeia archaeon
CGTAAGTTTTGACCCCAAAAAGCGCAACGCCGCTCTAGACCCCGAAAGAACCCCAAAAAACGAACCATCGGCGCAAAAAAACCGAAACGGGCGCTCTTTCTTTTGACTAGAACCTTAAGACCATTGCACGCCCTAAGAAATGTCACTTATGAACACTCTGGAAAACCCTAGCCTTGCCCGGAGGCAGACCGATGGCGTTGGGCTGGTACGGGTTCTGGAAGTTGTACACGTAGCACCAGTCCTTCGGAACGGGCTTCGTCTTAGCAACTTCCTCCAGAAAGTTCCTCACCGTCGTCGTCCTGCCCGTGCCTGGGACGCCCGCAACGTAGATGTTGAAGCCCCGCTCCTTGATGTCGATGCCGAACCTCAGCGCCCGGATGGCCCTGTCCTGGCCGATGATCTCGTCGAGCGGCGACAGCTCCTCAGTCGTGTCGCACTCCATCAGCTTCGGGTCGCACTCCCTACGAACCTCCTTGTAGGACAATTCCTTCACCAACACAACACACCCCTAAAACAAGATAGACAATGAAACCTGACAATAATTTAGTGAAATCCTGTTTTTAAGAATATTCACTGGCTCCACGACTGCTTCTTCCCGGCGGCTTTTCGGTAGACCCTTTTTACGTGCCTCAGCGCGTGCGCGAGGAACCTCTGCTCCTGCCTGTACGCCCTCTCAAGCACGGACGACCTGGAGTACAGCTCCCTCTTGAGCTCGGTGAGCTCCTTCTTGGGCGAGAACTTAATGTAGATGGGCACTCCGACGGCGAGTAGGACGAGTCCCACAGTAATCTGGTCGAGGGTGCACTGCGAAATCAGGTACACCGAGAAAACTGCGCCCAGCACCGCGACCGCGGAGCCACCTTTAATAGTGAAACGCGGTTTGGGAGTTTTTTTCCGCAGCCAGAACATCGAGGCGCTCGTGGACAGGTACGCGACGGCCATGAAGAACACCGACGTCGAGATAAGCGAACCAAGGTTCCCGTAGATCGAGGCAACCAGCGCCGTCAACGCTTGGATGATAATCGCCAGATACGGAGTCTTGAACTTCGGGTGAATCCTCGCTAAGAAATGCGGAAACAAGCCGTCCACAGCTAACGCGTACGCGAGCCTTGAGGTGCCGATCATCCCCGACTCGTCGGAGCCAGCCACCGAAATCAGGGCTCCAACGCCGACGATTAAGCCAGCTATCAGAGCCATCAGGGGGCTCGCGGCGAAGATGCTGCCGGTGGCTGAGGCCACGGGGGCAACGTCGGTGGCCAGGGACTCCCAGGGTCGGACGCCGAAGAGCACCACGTTCGTCGTCAAGTAGAAGACGGTCACGATGGCTATGCCCAAGACGATGGCCTTCGGAACCGTGCTCCCCGGGTTCTTAATCTCGTCAGCGGGAATCGTCGAAATCTCGAAGCCCGCGTACGCCCAGAAAATTAGGACCAAAGCACTCCCGAAGTTCGCGAAGCCGAAGGGAGCGAACGGCGCATAGTTCGCAGCGGCGACCGCCTGATTCGAGAAGATAAAGCTCAGCCCAGCCACCGAAAACAGGACCAGGGGCGCGAGCTTGACCAGCGTGAGCACGTCGTTCGTCCTCCCCGCTGCCTTGACGCCAACGATGTTGGTCACGATGAGAAGAGCCACGAACAGCGTCTTGACGGCAACCTGAGCCAGCCAGCCCAAGTCCGGAAAGAAGAACATCAGGTAGCGCGTGAAGGCCACGGGAAAAACTGCCAACGCAATCCACTCGGCGAGCCAAAGGGACCAGCCGACGATGAACCCTGCGAAGGGCCCCTAAGCCTCCCGCGCGTAGGCATATGGTCCGCCGACCTCCGGGAGCAAAGACGCGCACTGGGCGAAACACAGAGCGATGACGATGGATATGATGCCGGCTGCGACCCACACGACGAGGGACAGCGGTCCGAGGTAGCCCGCCCCGAACGACGAGGCCACGTAGATGTCCGCGCCGATGATGGCGCCGACGACCAAATTCGTCACGTCGAAAAGCGTGAGCTCAGACTGAAGGTCAGGCTTTGACACGCCAATCTCTCAGGGCACATGAATTACACTAAGGATAAACCGCATTCTGCTTTAAACTTTACCAGAAACGGCCGCGGTCAAGGCAACACGTTCTGGACACGAATTCCCTGCACGAAAAAGAATCTGGCTATTCGATGATGCGCCTGAAACTCACCGAAGCCACGACGAATATTAAAACGTCGAAAACTGCTATGACGCCGATGTCCAGGGGAAGGCTAGCAAGGTCCCCGCTAATCAGCAGACCCCTCACGGCGTCCACCACGTAGCTCAGGGGGTTGAAGTTCGCGAAGTACTGCAGAACGGACGGCATCATCTGAACGGGGTACAGCGCGTTGCTCGCGAAGAACAGGGGCATGGTTATGGCTTGGCCGATGCCCATGAACCTTTCCCTAGTCTTCATGAAGGAAGCCAGAAAAATGGAGATTGCCGCGAACCCCGCTGAGGAAAAGAAAATCGCTAGGAACGCCAGGGCGAAGGATAGGGGGTTCGGTATGAACCTGACGCCGATGAGCAGCGCGACCGGGACGATGATGAGGGCTTGGAAGACCGCCCTGACGCCTGCGGAAAGGGACCTGCCCACGACGATTGAGTACCTCGAGACCGGCGTGACGAGGAGCTTCTTCAGAATCCCCGAGTCCCTCTCCCACACTATCGTCAAGCCGAAAAAGATCGAGATGAAGGTCGTCGACTGAATCAGCACGCCCGGAGTGATGAAGTCCTCGTACGGAATCCCGCCCGTAGGAATGGCCCTGACGCTGCTCATTATGGGTCCGTACACGGCCAGCCACAGGATCGGCTGGACGGCTCGGGTGTACAGTTCGGTCCTGTCGTGCCTGAGCCTCCTGAGCTCGAGCTCCATCATGACGAGGACGCTTCTTAGCGAGTAACTCACTTCTACCCCCTCCGTATCATGCGCCTGACCTGCCTAACGTCCGTCAGGCCGCCGCCCGCCTCGAGCTTGGTCCCAGCGTACTTGAGGAAAACGTCGTCCAGCGTAGGCTTCGTCATCGAAACCTTCGCGACAACAATGCCCCTGCCTCTAAAAACGTCCATGACTGCAGGCAAAGCTGTCTCAGCGTCCTCAACGATCACGCGGACCTCGGAGTCACTCACGATGACGTCGTTCACGAAGCTCAGCCCTTTAACCTCGTCCAAGACGTCTCCGCCGACATTGTGATCCGCTACGCTGAGTGTTATAATGTCGCCCCCGACGGAGCGCTTCAACTCCTCAGCAGTTCCCAGTTTGACTATTTTACCGCCGTTGATTATGGCTATCTCGTCGGAGTAGAGGTCCGCCTCGTCCATGTAGTGCGTGTTGAAAAAGACCGTTGAGCCGTACTCTTTTCTGAAGGACGACAGCTCCTCCCACACGGCTTTACGCGCCGAAGGGTCGAGACCAATCGTGGGCTCGTCCAAAAACAGAACCTTCGGACCAATCAGAAGTGTGCAGGCGATCTCCAACCTCCTGATCATGCCGCCGGAGTACGTCTTGACGACGTTGTCCGCCACCGCGTCCAAGCCCATGATCTCCAATGCCTTTTGGATTATTTTCTTTCTTTCGCCTGACGGGACGCCGTAGATCTTGGCGTATATGAGGAGGTTCTCGAAACCCGTGATGTCGCTCCACACGCTCATCTCCTGGGGGATGTAGCCCACGATCCTCCTGACCTCGGAGTCGCTGCGGGCGACGTCCAGCCCGAAGACCCGCGCCTCGCCGGAGGTGGGCTTAAGCTGCGTGGTCAGAATCCTCATCAGCGTCGTCTTGCCTGCGCCGTTCGGGCCCAGCAGAGCGAATGTCCTGCCAGCTTCGACTTCGAGGTCGACGCCGTCCAGAGCCTTGACCTTGCCGTTGTAGACTTTCACGAGACCCTTAACGTTGACCGCGAGCTCCACGAAAGCCGCCCCCAAGTAACCTTGCAGAAAACCTCTGAAGGCGACCCGATATAAGGATGACCCCGATAGAATATGGGTGGCTAGACTCAGTTTCCGTACGAACGGATCAGCGAAGCCACGAACTTGACGGAGTTCACGTAGTCATTGACTCTGACGTTCTCGTTGGGCGCGTGAATCCTGGAGCCCGGGTAGCCGACTCCGCCCGCGGAGGCAACGGGGATTCCCATCCAGTTCTTGACCACGTAGAACGGACTCGTACCCGCGACCGTCGGCCAGACGACGGGCTTAGCCTTGTAGACCTCTTCAGCTGTTTGGACGATTCGCTTCACGAAAGGGTCATTAACTGAGGTCTTCGAAGGCTCGTAGCCGCCGTGGCATATGACCTCAACGTCGCCGAATCCATTAACTTTCAGGTACTCTTTCAGCCGCCTGAGCTGGACGTCGGGCCTCTGAGCCTCGACCAGCCTGAAGTCGACCTTGGCCATCGCCCCGGAGGGCAGCACGGTCTTCGATCCCGGACCCGTGTAGCCAGCTTCGAACCCCGCGACGTTGCACGTGGGCGAGAACCGCAGGGCTTTCTGGCTTTCGACGCCCGTCACCCCGCCTAGGTACTCCTTGAGACCGAGCTCTTCCTTGTCGGCTTCCTCGTCGAACGGCGCCTCCCTGAGAATCTTAAGCTCCTCCTTGGTCGGCAGAACAACCTCGTCGTACCAGTGCGGAATCTTGATTTTCTCGTCGGGACTCTTTAAAGAAGAGAGTAGCCACACCAGCCTCCACGCCGGGTTGGGGACGACTGGAGCCAGCGACGAGTGCACGTCCCTCTGAGGCCCCTTAGCCTTGAACTCGACGTAGAGTATGCCCTTGACGCCGAGGCTGACGTTCGGGTGGTCCCTCTCGTCAACGCCGTCGCCCTCCCACACGTAGCTGTCGGTCCTGAGCAATTCCATATTTTCTTTGGCGAACGACTCCAAATGCGGGCTGCCGATTTCCTCCTCGCCCTCCACGAAAAACTTCAGGTTCACAGGCAGCTGACCATAAATAGCCTTTAAAGCTTTGATGGCTTCGAGGCGGGCTACGAGGCTCCCCTTGTTGTCGTCGACGCCACGAGCGTAAATTTTTCCGTCCGCGACCTTGGCCTCGAAGGGAGGATAACTCCAAAGCTCAAGTGGCTCGGGGGGCTGCACATCATAATGGTTGTAGAAGCCGAGAGTCTGCTTGGCGCCTTCGGACTTGAGCTCGCCGAAGACGACGGGGTTGCCGTCCTTGACTGGAATAACTTTAACACTGATTCCAGCCTCGGTCATCATTTCTGTTAAGAGTTGGACGCATTCGTGTATGCCTTTGTTTTGTGCGGATACGCTTGGCTGCCGACACATTTTCCGCAAGTCTTCGATGTAGCCGTCAGCGTGAGAGTTGATGTAGCTAAACAATTCCTGCGTGGACATTCGCCTTCAATCCTCCACACTGAATGAGTTATTGTGAACCGCATGGACTATAAGCTTTAAGCCAGAACGAAGCGGACGCTTAGGCTACCACGGCAGCTTTCCGTGCTTCTTGACGTAGTTTACGAGTCCGCCTTCGGACAGAATAACCCTTAGCTGAGCTGGGAAGGGCTTGACGGCGTAGGACTCGCCCCTCGAAACGTTCTTGATTACTCCTTTTTCCAAGTCGACCTCAAGTATGTCCCCCTCCGTGATTCTGTCGGCCTGCTCGCATTCGACTGCTGGCAGCCCAATGTTCAGGGCGTTCCTGTAGAAGATTCGCGCAAACGATTTCGCGATGACCGCTGAGACTCCGAGGTGCTTGAGGACTAGGGGCGCCTGCTCGCGGCTTGAGCCGCAGCCGAAGTTCTTGCCCCCGACAACGTAGTCGCCCTTCTGGACCCTCGCGGCGAACTCTGGCCGCGCGGCCTCCATCGCGTGGCTCGACAGCTGGTCGAGGTCGGTTATGCTGAGCTTGTGCTTCCCCGAGATTATGATGTCCGTGTTCAGGTCGTCCCCGAACCTCCAAGCCCTACCATTCTTTGCCATGCAGTTTAAGCCTCCTTGACGAGTCTCCTAGGGTCAGTCAGCTTGCCCGTGATTGCCGTAGCAGCAGCAGTCGCGGGCGAAACCAAGTAAATCTGGGACTCCGCGCTCCCCATCCTCGCCTTGAAGTTGCGGTTCGACGTTGAAGCGCACACCTCGCCCGACGCGAGGATGCCCTGGTGCCCGCCCACGCACGGCCCGCAGCCCGGGTTGCAGACGGCGCACCCAGCTTCGACGAAGACCTCGGTCAAGCCCTCCCTCATGGCCTGCAGGTAAACCGCCCGAGACGCGGGGATGACGATTGCGCGTACTCCCTTCTTGAGCTTCTTTCCTTTCATGATTCCGGCTGCGACCCTGAGGTCGGAGACTCGCCCGTTCGTGCACGAGCCGATGAACACCTGGTCCACGTCTTTGCCCTCGACCTCCGAAATGGGCTTGACGTTGTCGACCAAGTCCGGGCACGCGACCTGAGGCTCAATCTCCGCCGCGTCGAACCGGAACTCCCCGCAGTACTCGGCGTCTCCGTCGCTCTTGAACCCTGCGCGAGGCTTGTGCCCCAATGATTTTAGGTAAGCGGCGGTCTTCGCGTCGGGTTCAACCAGCCCCGCCTTGGCGCCCATCTCGACTGCCATGTTCGAAAGGGTCAGCCTCCCCTCCACGTCCATCGCCCCAACGGTTGACCCGAAATATTCTATGGCTTTGTAGCTGGCTCCGTCGGCCCTAACGGCTCCAACAATCTTCAGAATCACGTCCTTCGGGAAAACCATCGGCGGCAGCTCACCATCAACGACGACTTTGAGCGTTTCGGGAACCTTGAACCACAGCTTCCCCGACAACAAAACGGCAGCCATCTCCGTGGAGCCGATGCCCGTCGCGAACGCCCCAATCGCCCCGTAAGTACACGTATGGGAGTCAGAGCCGACAACGAGACCGCCCGGATACACTAAGCCCGACTCGACCATAAGCTGGTGGCACACGCCCGAGCCCACCTCGAAAAAGTTGGCGCCGTGCTTGAGGGTGAACATACGCAGGTTCTTCTGCACCGCAGACATGGCTTCATTGGCGCTCGGAGCAACGTGGTCTATGACTGCCGCGACCTTCGACGAGTCCCATAACCGTTTCCCGCCCATCTCACTGAAGGCATCCATCACGAGCTTCGCCATCGAGTCGTGCACCATCGCAGCGTCGACATTCGCGATTACGATGTCCCCTTTGTAAGCGTCCCTGCCCGAAGCGCGGCTCAGAACCTTCTCGGATATGGTCTTACCCATCTTTCCGAACCTCAACAAACTGAACGTGCAATTATATTAAAGGTTGCGTCGCCCATCGCGTTTGAATCCTCAGGTTCTTTTTTGGCGTCTCTGCCTCGCCAGCAGCTTGTTTATACCGTTGATCATGGCTTCGACACTCGCCATCACGATGTCTTCGCGTGCGCCCCTCGCCGAGATGACGTTGCCCTCCTTGTCCTCGACCTTTATTATGACCTCAGCGACAGCGTTGGACCCGCCCGTCAGCGCCTCGAGGCGGTACTCCGTCAACCGCACGTTCGCGAGCTGGTCCGTTATCTTCTGGATAGCCTTAATGGCGGCGTCCACTGGACCCACACCTGTCTCAGCGGCGACGTAGTCCTTTCCATCGAGTGTGAGCTTCACCGAAGCCGTCGGAATCACGTGGATGCCGGTTGTCACCGCGAAATCGGACAGGTTGATGATTCGTTCCTCAGCGCCCTCGCCGATGACGGTCCTCGAAATGGCGAACAGGTCGTCGTCCGTCACGGTTTTGCCTTTGTCACCCAGGTCCTTCACGCGGTCCACGATCTCCAATAGCTGAGCCTCGTTCGGGTGTAGTCCAACGTCCTCGAGCTCAGCCTTTATCCCGTGTTTCCCAGCGAGCTTGCCCGCAATCAGCCTTCTTCGTCGACCAACGACTTCGGGGCTGAACGGCTCAAAGGTCAAGGGTTCCACGGTCACGCCTCGCGTGTGGACGCCTGACTCGTGCGAGAAGGCGTTTTCGCCGACGATAGCCTTGTTCGGCTGGATCATGACGCCCGTTAGCCGCGAAACGAGTCTCGAGGTGCCATAGAGGAGCTGCGTGTTTATTCCCGTCTCCTTTTTGTAGATGAGCTTAAGTCCCATCGCGACCTCTTCCAGCGACGCGTTCCCCGCTCTTTCGCCTAAGCCGTTCACGGCTACGTGGACTTGGGATGCGCCCCCGACCACTCCAGCCAAAGAGTTCGCGACAGCCAAGCCGAAATCGTTGTGGCAGTGGACGCTCAAGGGAGTCTTCACGACGGCTTTAAGGCTCCGAATCAGCTTTTCCATGAAACTGGGTTCCATGATTCCTACGGTGTCCGGAATGTTGATTCGGTCTGCTCTCGCTTCCTCAGCTGCCTTGCAGATCTTCTTCAGGAAAGCCAAGTCGGTCCGCGTCGCATCCATTGGGGAAAACTCGCAGACGACCCCATGATCCTTAACGTACTGGACAGAGTCAACCGCAGCTTTCAAGACCTGTTCAGGAGTCATGCCCAGCGCGTACTTCATCTGGACATCCGACGTCGAAATGAAGGTGTGAATCGAGTCCGGGTTGCACGCTAAGGCAATGTCCAAATCGTTCTTCTTTGTTCGGGTTAAGCCACAGACCTCAGCCTTCAATCCAGCGGACATTATGTCTTTGATGGCTTTTTGTTCGCCCTCGGAGGACGACGGGAACCCCGCCTCTATCGCGTCGACGCCCAAGTTGTCGAGCTGCACCGCTATCTCGAGCTTCTGCTCAGGCGTAAGAGACACGCCGGGAGTCTGCTCCCCGTCCCTCAGGGTCGTATCGAAAATTCTTATTCTCTCCATGTTCTTCCTTTTCCTCCTAGAACCGTAATTTAGAGCTGCAATCCAGAAATCTCGGCGGCGATGGCCTCGCCCATCTGAATCGTCGTGAGCTTGCCGCCTAAATCTGGAACCGATAATCCTTTGCTCAGGGCTTCGACTATGCCCCGTTCGACCGCGGCAGCTGCCTTTGCGCATATGGCATCCTTGTGTTTCTCGCCCAGCCACTCGAGCATCATCTTCGAAGCCAGAATCATCGAGCACGGGTTAGCCGTGTGCTTGCCGACCCTCGTGGGCGCAGCGCCGTGGACGGGCTCGAAAAGCGCGAAGCCGTCGCCGATGTTCGCTCCCGGAGCCATGCCGAGTCCGCCGACCAGCTGGGCTGCCTCGTCCGACAGGATGTCGCCGAAGAGGTTCGTCGTCACGATCACGTCGTACGCCTGGGGTTCCTTGACCAGCCTCATCGAAGCCGCGTCAACGTACTGCTCGTTGAACCTCACCTTCGGATAATTCTTCGCGACCTCCCTGCACACCTCGGCGAACAGCCCGCACGTCTTCCGCAGGACGTTGGACTTGTGGACGGCGGTGACCCTCAACTTCCCGTTCCTCTGCAACACTATGTCAAATGCTTTTCTGGCTATGCGTTCGCTGCCCCTCCGCGTGATGACCCTCAGAGCCACGGCGTCGTCGCCGACCATGAACTCGTAGCCCTTGTACAGTCCCTCCGTGTTCTCCCGCACGATGACGAGGTCGATATCGCCCCTGTGGCACGGCACCCTCGGGTACGCCTTGATCGGTCGAATGTTGGCGTAAAGGTCAAACATCATCCTCAACTTCACGATGACGTCAGCCGCGGTCTCGCCAACTGGACCCTTAAGGCAAGCACTAGAGCCCCGAATTGCCTCAACCGTTTTTTCGGGAAGAGCAACCCCCGTCTTTTTCAAACAAGCGTCACCTGCGTCTAGCTTAATGAATTCAAGGCTGAGTCCGAATTTCTTCTTTACCGCGTCCATGACGCAGAGCGTGGTCTCAGTCAGCTCCGGACCGATTCCGTCTCCTGGGATTAGGGCGATTTCGTACTTCACGGCTTTTTTCCTCCCTTCTTTTTCAGGTGGGCGATCAAGCCCCCGTCCTGCAGGATTTCGAGAATGAACGCGGGAAGCTTCGTCGCCTTGACTGCGCGGTTCGTCGTTTCATCAACGATTCGCCCTTCTTCAAGGTCCACTGTCAATACGTCGCCTTCCTTCACCTCTTTCGAGACGTTCGGGCTTTCGAGGACAGGCAACCCGATGTTAATCGCGTTCCTGAAGAAGATTCGGGCGAACGACTCAGCGAGTACGCACCTCACGCCAGCGTACTTCAGAGCCAACGGAGCTTGCTCGCGGCTTGAGCCACAGCCAAAGTTCTTGCTGGCGACGATGACGACGCCAGCTTTGGCCTTCGCCACGAATTTCGGGTCTATCCCCTCCATGGCGTGCTCAGCCATCTCCGCGGGATTCAGTATAGTCAAGTACTTGCCCGGGATGATGGCGTCCGTGTTCACGTCGTCTCCGAAGACAGCCGCTTTTCCTGAAACCTTCACTCCGTTAAGCCTCCATAAAATTCGACGGGTCGACAATCTTGCCCGCGACTGCGGAAGCGGCGACGGTTGCTGGAGAAGCCAAGAAAACCTTTGCCTCGGGGCTGCCCATCCTCCCCACGAAGTTCCTGTTCGAGGTGCTTACGCAGACCTCGCCTGAGGTGAGTAGCCCCATGTGGCCGCCGAAGCAGGCTCCGCACGTCGGGTTGCACACAAAGCCGCCTGCCTCCACGAAGACCTCGAACAGGCCACGTTTCAAAGCCTGCATGTAGACCTCCTGCGAAGCGGGGGTGACGATCAACCTCACGTCTTTGGCGACCTTCCTTCCCTTAAGGAAACCAGCAGCAACTTCTAGGTCCTCAAGCCGACCGTTTGTGCATGAGCCGACGAAGGCCTGGTCAATCTTGGTGCCTTCGACTTCTCTGGCTGGCTTCACGTTGTCAACCGAATGAGGACACGCAACCTGTGGCTCAAGCTTACTCAAATCAACATCAACCGTCTTTTCGTAAGAAGCGTCCGGGTCGCTCGTTAAAGCCTTGAACGGCTTGTCGGAAACTTTTTTTATGTATTCGAGAGTGACCTTGTCGGGGTTGACTAGGCCCGTTTTGGCGCCCATCTCGACCGTCATGTTGCACATGGTCATCCGCCCGCTCATGCTGATTCCGCCGATGGCTGAGCCCGTGAACTCGACGGCCTTGTAGGTTGCGCCGTCAGCCCCCACCTCGCCAATAACGTATAATATAAGGTCTTTGGGGGTCACGTGCTTCCTGAACCTTCCCTCCACGTCGACTCTGATGGAAGACGGAACCTTGAGCCAGATTGCCCCAGTTGCGAAGACACCCGCCATCTCCGTGGAGCCTATGCCCGTGGCGAACGCTCCGACGGCCCCGTAGGTACATGTGTGGGAATCCGCGCCGACGACGAGCTCGCCCGGGAGGACATGCCCCTTTTCGACCATGATTTGGTGGCAGACGCCCCCGCGTCCCACATCGTATAGTAATGGGA
>CAZOKM010000058.1:0-11141 GCA_964580405.1 uncultured Candidatus Bathyarchaeia archaeon
TGGATACCCACACCGAACTTGTAGTTTCATCTAATATCAGGATGTCCGGGTCAGCTAGGATGGCACGCGCTATGGTCAGCAACTGCATCTGACCCTGCGAAATGTTGGTGGTCTCCTCGTTGATAACGAAATCGTATCCGCCTGGTAGCGCACGGATGAAATGGTCCGCATGGGCGGTTCTGGCTGCGGCGATGACTTCCTCGTCGGTAGCGCTAGAGCGGCCATAGCGGATATTCTCCATAATTGTGCCATTGAAGAGCCAGGTATCCTGCAAGACCATGCCAAACATGCTTCGCAGGTCGCTGCGTTTGAACTCCCTCACGTCGTGGCCGTCCACCAGAATGGCACCGCTGTTGACATCGTAGAAACGCATCAGAAGCTTGACCATTGTGGTCTTGCCGGCACCGGTGTGACCGACAATTGCGATCTTCTGACCGGGTTCGGCGTAGAATGAAAAGTCGTTGATGATGATCTTATCCTGACTGTAACCGAAGCGAACCTTCTTAAAGTCTACGCGTCTCTCCGCTTTTTTCAACACAACTGGGACGGCGATATCTGGTTCTTCCTCGGCTTCCTCCAGGAATTGGAATACCCGTTCAGCTGCGGCCATGGTTTGCTGGAGGGTGTTGGAGATGTTAGCGATCTGCGTGATCGGCTGGGTGAACGAGCGGACATATTGGATAAAAGCTTGGATGTCGCCGATTGTGATGGCGCCTTCTACGGCCAGGTAGCCACCGAGGATACAGATGAAGACGTAACTCAAGTTACTTACGAAATTCATGATGGGAAACATCAGGCCAGTGAGGAATTGCGATTTCCATGCGGAGTCGTAGAGTGTGTTATTGATCTGATCAAATTGCTCAACACTCTTCGCCTCACCGTTGAAAGCCTTCATCACAACGTGCCCGCCATACATTTCTTCGACGTGACCGTTGATGTGACCCAGGTAGTCCTGCTGGCGTTTGAAGAATAACTGCGACTTGCCTACGATCAAGGCGATGATGCCGAACGATATTGGAAGTATCACCAAAGCCACCAGGGTCATCTGCCAGCTGATGGTGAGCATCATCACGAGCACACCAAGCACTGTGACAATGGAGGTAATGATTTGGGTCAGGCTCTGATTAAGTGTCTGGTTGACTGTATCCACATCGTTGGTAACGCGGGATAGTACTTCTCCGTGGGTTGTGCCGTCAAAATACTTGAACGGCATACGGTTGATCTTTTGAGCGATATCCTTGCGAAGGCGATAGGTGATATCCATCGCCACGTTGGTCATTATCCAGCCCTGGGCATAGCTTAACGCGGCGGACAGGAGGTACAGCAGGAGTACTTCAAGGAGAATGTTTCCGATATAAGTGAAGTCGATTGAGCCTGTACCAGAAATCTGTGCCATCACTCCTTCGAACAACTTTGTAGTCGCATTCCCCAGGATCTTGGGACCAAATATACTCGCGATCGTGGAGCCGATCGCAAGTAACCAGACGAACAGGATTAATAGCTTATAGTGCCCAAGATATTGAATCAGCTTTTTTAGGGTACCTCTAAAGTCGCGCGCCTTTTCGCCTCTACGCATCATGGCCATTGGGCCACCGCCCATCGGGCCCCGACCACCCATTGGTCCTACTGGAGCGCCTGCCCGCTCGCGAGGTTGAGAAGTGTTGTCGCTGTTCTTCATGCCAACTCCTCCTTGCTCAACTGCGACAGGGCAATGTCCCGATAGACTTCGCAGCTCTCCATTAGTTCGTGGTGAGTGCCCATGCCGACGATCTGGCCCTCATCGAGCACGATTATCTTCTCGGCATTCTTGATAGTGGCAATACGTTGGGTCACAATCAGGACAGTGCTCGAACTGGTTTGCGCTTTGAGAGCCCTGCGCAAAGCTGCATCGGTCTTGAAGTCGAGGGCTGAAAAGCTGTCGTCGAAGATATAAATCGGGGCTTTCTTGACTAGTGCCCGAGCGATGGAGAGGCGTTGTTTCTGGCCTCCAGAGACGTTCACCCCACCCTGTGCAATCTCTGACTGTAAGCCCTCGGGTTTTTCTGCGATGATCTCACTTGCCTGTGCAATTTCCGCAGCTATCTTAAGTTCGTCATCCGTGGCATTTTGATCGCCGTAAAGCAGGTTGCTTTCGATCGTGCCTGAGAACAGCGTGCCCTTCTGCGGGACATAACCGATGTGATCGCGCAGTTCGTGCTGCGTAACCTCCCGTACATCTATGCCGTCAACGTAGACCGCGCCTTCACTAGCATCGTAAAAGCGGGGAATCAGGCTGACGATGGTGGATTTACCTGAACCGGTGGTACCGATCAGAGCAGTAGTCTGACCGGACTGAGCGATGAAGCTGATATTATGCAGAACATCCTCTTCGGCTCCGGGGTAGTGAAATGTGACGTTGCGGAATTCAACTATCCCCTTAACCGGCTCGTTGAAATGCTTCGGATCTTTCGGATCCTTGATGGCAGGCTCGGTTTCGAGTACATCCTCGATACGGTCACCGGATACAGCCGCTCTTGGCAGGATAATGAACATCGCCGCCATCATTAGGAAGGCAAAAACGATCTGTATGGCATACTGCATAAAAGCCATCATGTCACCGACCTGCATTGTGGACTCAGCTACCTGATGAGCGCCGACCCAGATGATCAGCAAGGACACTCCGCTCAAAACTAGCATCATAAACGGCATTACGATGACCATGACACGGTTGATGAACAGACTGTTCTTGGTCAGATCCGTATTGGCTTTATCAAAACGGGCTTCCTCGGAGTCCTGCATGTTGAAGGCCCGGATGACCATCATGCCCGACAGGCTCTCACGGGTGACGAGGTTAAGCCTGTCGATCAAACTTTGGACGATCTTGAATTTAGGCAAGGCGATAACAAAAACTGTAATGATAATGCCCAGCAGCACAATCACTGCCAAGGCAATGGTCCACCACATGTTTGTGCTCTTCCCGATTGCCCGGATTATTCCTCCAATCCCGATGATGGGAGCATAGAAGACCATGCGCATCATCATGATGACCACCATCTGGATCTGCGTGATATCGTTGGTTGAACGGGTTATCAGCGAGGCCGTGGAGAACTTGTCGAACTCGGTGCTAGAAAAACTCTCAACCCGCTCGAACACATCCTTGCGCAGGTCACGCGCCAGCCCAGCGGCTGTTCGAGCCGCCAGGAAGCCTACGGTGATAGTGCAGATGCCTGAGAGCAGGGCAACAAGAAGCATCTGCGTGCCTATTTGAACAATATAATTTGTTGACACTTTTCCAGTATCCATCCCGAGAGCAGCATACTCGGCCTTGATAGGTGCGGCAGCTGCCTGGATGATCATACTATCACCCAGCGCTGCCAACTTGGATTCGAACATGCTGCTCAACTCGGCAAGTGTAGCAGCGGGAAGTTGCGCGAGTAAGGTAAAAATATCCGTCCCAGGCGGAATCTTGGACAGATCGAATCCTATGCTGGCAGCCATGGCCGCAGCCTTAACCGGGTCTGCCAGAATCTGCTGTATGCCAGAGACGATAAGGAATGCTTTCCCCAGCACAGGATTCAGCTTGCTGATCTCAGTGCTGTTAATTGGATTCAGTACATAGACCGGTTCCCTAGCCAGCGCCGGATATTCATTGACATACTTGTTATAATCTGGGCTACTACTGTTCACCAGCGTATAGTCTGCTAGGACCAATTTCTGCTCGTCGGCTTTCATGAAGATGACGAGCTTGTTCATCTCGCTCTGGCGGATTGCTACTGGGACTGCGTTCTCCACGCCGCCTTGCTGTATGCCAACATTAACTATCTTGGACAAGTAGTCGGGCAGGGTTAGGTCGGCGTTCGCCTGGACAAACAGAAGGGCAATGGTGATCAGTAGCAAAGGCAGATAGGGTTTCAAATATTTGGCTAGCCGCATCATTCTGCTTTTGCTCCTTTATGGCGTGCGCACGTTTCAATAATTGACGACATTCACTTTCCAACACCTTTCAACTTTTTCCTGGCACAAGTTCTGGAACTCCTTCAAATCCTTGTACGCTATGGTCAGAATTTCCTCAATCGTTTTCAGCGGCTTCATCTCATTCTTCTTCCAAAATTGAATCTTGGTCTATGGTTCAGATTGTTTTTTACAGGTTCGTTGCGAATCTTGGTCCCAGTGAGTTTTATGAAAGCATCCTCCAACGTCGCGTTTTGACCAGCAGAAGCCTTAAGATTACTCGGCGTGTCCAAAGCAACGATTTTCCCATAATCGATGATCCCAATCCTGTTGGAGAGGCGGTCAGCCTCATCCATGTAGTGCGTCGTCAGGAGAACCGTCTTCTTCTCTTCGCCTCTTTGCTTAATGGATTGAGAGCTCATCTCGTAGAGGCGACCGAAGATACCGAGATTTTCGAGCGGCGTAAGGCGGTCGTAGGCTACGAGCTTTTCGGTTACGACGCCAATTTTCTTCCTCACATCGTCCGCGTCCTTGACGACGTCGAAGCCGACTCCATTAACCGCAACGAAGCTGCCGAAATTTTTCATCAAGTCTTCTGTGTGAATCGCGTTTGTCATTTGGTGTCCTCCATAAAGCCTTTGTCGTCATTATTATTCGTATCTCAACGCTTCAACGGGCTTGAGCTTCGACGCCCGCCAAGCAGGATACAAGCCGAAAAGGACGCTTGTTGCGACGCCAAATATGAGGGCACCCACGATGACTGTGGGAGTCAAAACTGGGGTAATGTTGAAACCTATGCCAGCTCCTTGCTCACTTAATATGCCATTTCCTTCGCCACCCATCAAGGCTAGACCGAACCTTGCAACGAAGCTTGAAAGCCCATATCCGAAGCCTATGCCGATAACTGCACCCAGTAGACCAATTACGGCAGCTTCGCAGAGGAATATCACCAGAACCGTCTTGTTCTTCATGCCCAGAGACTTCAGAATACCAATTTCCCGAGTGCGTTCCATGACCGAAACGATCATGATGTTCATTATGCCTATTCCCGCAACCAACAGCGAGATTCCAGCCAGTCCAGTGAGGAACAGTTGAACCGTCGAGAGTATGCTGGAGAAGATGTTCAACACGGCAGCGGGAGATAAAACCGACACCTTATCGTTAAACAAGGATTCCACGGATGCAGTCACTGAATCTATGGTTGTCTGCTCACTATTAACGAGCTGCACCAAAATCTGGTTGACCCTGTCTGTCTCAAATATCGTCTGAGCCGTCGATATCGGGATGTAGACTTGGGTGTCGGATGGTCCACTTATGCTGAATCCTCCGATTTCCTTGAGAACGCCCACCACATGAAACACGTAGTTCTTGACGACTGGTCTGGTGATGGAGCCAGTGATCCACGATACGTTGATGTAGTCGCCTACCTCAGCGAACACGGTGCCGTTCTGCCACGGGTCAGCTATTCGGGCTCCCAGAATTATCGAGTCGTTTTCTGGACTGTTCGGCATAGAGCCACTTTCAGCGATGAACGATGTGCTGTAGAGTTGAGAGTACTCAGTGAAGTTTACGCCCATGGCGGTGATAGTGAACGTTAAATCGCCTGAGGAGAGACCGACCGACTTCGATGTTATGGCTGTAGACAGTTTCACACCCGTAATCCCGTAAATCGCCCGCGTATCGTTCAAGGTCAAATATTCATCCGACGTTCCGCTGCTTGCGCCACCTAGTCCGAAACCAAACCCTTGACCCGTCGTCACGGTGAGGACGTCCAAGGCGAAGCCTCGTTCAAACTGACTGGTTATCGCAATCCTGAAGCCTTCGCTGAGTGAGAGTAAAGCAACGATGGCTGCGATTCCGATAACGATTCCTAATGTCGTCAGGGCAGCTCTGAGCTTCCGCAGCCGAATGCTGCTGAAAGCGTAAGAGAAGATGTCCAAAACGTTCATTTTTAATCTCACTCCGCTCCGATGTTTGTTTCCTCAACTTTGCCGTCTAAAAGACGAATGACGCGTTTAGCGTGTTTGGCAATGTTCAGGTCGTGCGTAATCATGATAATGGTGACTCCCTTTTCCTCGTTCAAACTCCTAAGTAAACCAACCAGCATGTCCGCTGTTTTGGAGTCGATGTTGCCAGTGGGCTCGTCCAGCAACAGAAAACGGGGGTTGTTCGCCAAGGCTCTCGCGATGGCTACTCTCTGTTGTTCCCCGCCGCTCATCTCCGTCGGGTTGTGGTCAACACGCTCGCCTAAGCCAACAGCCTTCAGAAGCTCGAACGTTTTCTTCCTTCTTTCGTTTTTGCTGAGACCTGTAATGGTTAGGGGGAGCTCCACGTTTTCGCTGGCGGTAAGCCTCGGTATCAGGTTGAAGAACTGAAAAACGAAGCCCACGCGCCGCCTGAGCTCCGCGAGCTTATCATCGTTCAGCGCCGAAACGTCCACCCCGTCAACAAGCACCTTCCCTTCAGTCGGCTTATCGAGAGCGCCAATCATGTTCAGAAGGGTCGACTTGCCTGACCCCGAAGGACCAACAATCGCGACGAAATCTCCGCTTTCAACCTTCAGGTTCACGCCGCGCAGGGCGAAGACTGGAACCTTGCCAAGCATGTAGGTCTTTTTAAGCTCAACCGTCTGAACAATTGTCGCCACGTTGGATTCCACGCTTTCCTTATCTGTTACTCGTCTTTGGACTGTCTCAGGTTTTTGTTTATTTCCTCAATCTTTCCTGCCGTCTCGTCAAGGACCTTGCAGGCTTGCTCTAGGGCTTCCTCGGAGAATTTTGCTTCCAAAGTACCTCCAAGTTCAAAAAACGCCGACATCAGCCTACGCATCGTCTCCATGCTTCTGACCATCTTCTCTGGCGGAATCCTGAACCACAGCGCCCCGAGGAAGGGAGGAGGTAAAAACTTCGCTTCCTTCCTGAACTTCAGCCTAATCGTCTTCTGCTCTTCGAGGAGGCTCCTACCCTTATCGGTGAGCTCGTAACGCTTCAGCCCGTTCTGGTCTGTTGGCAGCTCCTTCACGTAGCCGTTGTCCTGAAGCCAAGACAGAAGAGGGTAAACTGAGCCCGGACTTGGTCTCCAGCGCCCGTTCGTCCTCCGCTCAACCTCGCTCATGATCTCCGAGCCAGACATCGGCTTCTCGCCCAGAGACTCGAGAACGTGGTAACGTATGAAGCCCTTGGGCACAATCGCGGTGTGCCTCATCCAGTGCCTTCCACGCTCAATCAACTAATATCACCATTGATATCGCCATCGATATCAACTTTGATATTTAAACGTATCGTATCAACCCGAAGAAAATGCATGATGCTACTGATCGTACCTCGGCTTGCCACCAAACTTTGTTAAGTCTATTATCGGGAGCTCGTTTCCGTCAGGGTCCGCTACGACCGCGTACTTTCCACACCTCACCTCGAAGGGCTCCATGACAACCTTGCCTCCCTTCGCTCTAAATTTCTCGCAAAACGCTTCAACGTTCTTCACTAAAAAATTGAACGAAGGATTTGGCAGGCTCTTGTCGTTATGAATTACTATTTCAGAATTGCTTTTCCGAAACACGAATCCGATCATCCCCCGGTTTTCATCGGTCCAGGCGCGCTTCAACCCTAGAACGTCCGAATAAAATTGTGCTGTCTTGTCAAGGTTCGAGGCAAAAAACATGATATTATCAATCTTGAGCAATGCACCCACGCGTTTAGCCTCCATTTTCAGTCATTCTTTATTAAAGGGACTTAAAAGTGCATTGAATTTCGATTCTGACTTATAATTGCTAGAGGGAATTTTAGTTGATAACCTTTGGTGTTTTTTATGCAAGCGAAAGATGCGAAGCTTAACGGAAGGGCCTCGCGATTGTAACGCACATTATTATTAAATATAACATAAGCCAATATACGTACTATCAGGGTATTCAGGAGCGCATAGGCATGCAGTTCTTGAAAAGCTCCAAGTCTTTTTTTGTTTATTTGTTCGTGATTTTATTCGTCATTTGCCTTTCGTGCCTGTTCTGTGCCCATATCTGTCTAGTTTCGGGGAATCCGGATTACACTTACTACGGTGTTGTGCCTTCCAAGATATACCGGTACAATCTTACAGATTACAACGACCGCAGCTCAGTTTGGAGGCTTGACACGGGCTCAACGGGTAACGCCTCAATACTTGCCGTTAGCGCTGCAGAAGACGACACAAACATTATAGTCTATGACCTGACGCATGACAGAATAGCTTCTCAAGTGACAATCAACAGCATGCAGAAGCAATTTGTTCTACTTTCTAGTGGCACGGTCTTTAAGGTAGTGTCTAGCAAGCAGGTTTCTGTCTTGTTGCTCAATTATCACAGCATCCCCGATGCCACTGCTAGAGAGGCGCCACTGCCGCGTGGCTCCTATTTGTCTACGGACGGTTTGTATGTCGGGAAGGAGTTCGTTTTTATGGGCTCCAGCCAGGGGATCAACGCCGAATACACGATTCTGGCCTTAGAAAAGTCGACGGTTACCATAACCAGCGACGATGGCGACGAGCAGCAATATTCGCTTGAGGCCAACTCATACAAAAACGCCATACTGAGCCCTTTCAAGGTCTACAAGTTTGTGTCCACAGGCAACATTATGGTCCAGTCCGTGTCAATCCCAGCTGTGGGAGGTGGCGACTGCACATGTTTTCCCGTTCCCTCCGCACAGGGAGGCTTCGTTGGAACGTTTTTTCTGACGAAATCATTGAAGGGCGAGTGGGGGTGGGACGAACAAAGGGACTACGGATACCGGATAATGGCTGCTGAAGACACCGAAGTGAGAGTCTTTGACCTTGAGACCAAGCAGTTGTTGACCAAGTTCACAGTAACTGGAGGAACTGGCACGGCAATCCAGCCGACAGCGAACGCCATCGCTGTGCAGAGCGACAAATCAATCACTTTAACTTTTATGCATAACGGAAGCATCGAAATCACGCGTTCCAATCTAGGGGGAATATACACGGGCTACGCCAACGGAGTTATGTTCATCGGCATCCAGCCAAATCAGGACACAATGGTCCATCTGCCCACCCAAGCGTTTATTGAAGCATATTTCTTCGTGAACGACGACACCCAACTAACAATCGACGGTCTCACCCAAACGGTCCCAGCCAACACTTATTACATGTACAGTCAGCCAGGAACCCATCTGGTGCGAGCTGACCACAACGTCGTCCTACAAGCCAACTTCTGGTCCAACGAACCCGATTATCAGGGACTGGAGTATGTGGCATCAATCGTTCCAAGCATCGAGACGGTGAACCTCAACCCGACGGTTACGTTAACTCCGCTGGAAGGCTTCCCGATAATGTACGCGGTCGTCGGCGTGGGAGTCGCGGCAGTCGCTGTAGTCGTTGGTATATTCGTCATGAGAAGACGAAGCAGCAAACCTGTTTAGGATTTTTTCTATTTGTTAAGATGGTTACTTAAAAATTGAAGTTGGAATTGAGAGAGTAAACATAAACAATCTCGCTTGTTCATTTTACTTTAACTTTCAGGGGGAAGTATTTACCTTCGGCTTGACCAGCAGCTGGCAACGAGAAGTGCGACTGCATCCAGTACCATCTTTTGTCACGTTTCTCTAGAACTCCAGTGAACCTTGCAGGCAACCTCATCTCTCTTCCTTCGTGTTTTACTGCCATTGAAACGTCATCTGCGACCCATGCGACAGAGCCGGTAGCCGAGACTGAACTCCACTCGATCTTTACAGATACCGATTCGGACTGTTCAAAGTCGCGTTCAATCTGTTTCTTAATTTCTTTCAGCCCGACACGTTTCTCGTCGGCGCCTGAACCGTACGCTATTACGCCATCATCCTTGGCATACAACGACAGAACCGCATCCAAATCCCTGTTTTCGTACGCTTTGAAATGCTTGTTCAGCGATGATAACACTTCAGATTCAGTCTTCGCATCAGCTTTCACAACATCACCTCCTAAACTCTATTAGGCGCACTAGCATTAAAAAAAATTTCAGGACGGTCGTATGAAGGGAAAGAAGATTAACCTTTTTAATGAAGAAATAGCTTGAAGTTTACGAAAAAGCATCCCTTAGTCATGGATAGACAACGTCGGCTCAAGCTTCAACGTAGAAGACGACCCAATGAAGACTTGTTATAGTGGTGTACCCGCAGGTTCCTGCGACATCACCATATTCGTATATTCCCGTTCCTTCCTTCGCTGCGAGTGCTTCTTCAAGAAATTCCGTCAACGAAGCGTAGGGGACGGCTGCGTCCATGCCCTCTCCAGTGACCAGGTTCGCGGTAAGAATCATCTCGCCCTGCGGATGCATTTGAATCCAGCCGTCCTCTGAGAGAACGAAGAAGAAGTCCGGAAGGTCGATGCCCAGTCGGGCAGCAATCGACTCGGCCCACTCATGCAGTGGCGTGCTTATACCTAGGATGCCGACGACGCTTGTGCCGTTGAAGACGGGGATGGCTGTCACGTGAACAGCCAAGCCTGAGGACCTGCTGTAGACGGTGGTTCCGACGCTCACGTTCCCCCCGATCGCGACGGGGAAGTACGGGCGGTCGCTGAGGGTCCTGTTGATGAGCCCTTGAGTAGTCGTATAATACGTGCCGTTCGGGTAGCAAAACCAGATGAAGGACCCGGACACCAGCCGAGACTCGTACGTAGCGAGTGTTGCCCTCATGGTTTCCCAGACGGCTGAGCGCACCTCGGGGAGCGCGGCGACAATTTCGCCAATTGTTATGAGGTTGCTCAAATCGCTCTCGATCGCATTTCGCATCTCGCTTGCTTTTGCCTCCAAAGAGAGGGAGTGGACGCTTTCTTCTAGGACGTTTATGCTGGTTTGTAGGCTGTCGACCTGCGACTGAAGATCGTCGTTGTAGGTTTCAAGTTGCGTTATCTGAGTCTGGAAGCTTTGAAGATTCGATTGGAGGATGAGATACGACAAAATGCTGCCCAACGAGGCTCCTAGGATCGTGGCAGCAACGAACACGACAACTAAATTCCTGTTCATTTCTCATCACGCCGTCAATCTCTACGACGAAAAATAAAAGCCTTTGCGAAACAAGCTGTTCATAGAATAAACACTTCAGACCCACTGAAATGGTGAAGATGCATAAGCATTGATGATATTGGTGCGGGAGGTGGGATTTGAACCCACGAACCCCTTCGGGATAGGCGCCTCAGGCCTACGCCTTTGACCTGGCTTGGCAACCCCCGCTTGTGTTGCGTTGTAT
>CAZOKM010000059.1:0-10713 GCA_964580405.1 uncultured Candidatus Bathyarchaeia archaeon
CTCCTTCTGTTCCTTCAGGATTTTCGGGTCCTCAAGCCCCGACCCGCCGATGATGCCGATTTTCACCAATTCACACACCGCTGCATTCAATTTTCAACGTTTTTACTATCTGAATTTGGTATTTAATATTATTATTTCGATTCAGAACGGCTTTCCAGATTGTCAGATTTCTTTATGGCTCACTGAGTGCTTTGTTGCGAGGATGCGAACCTTCTGAGCCTCTGTAGCGACGTCATCCTTTCCTTGTCACCGAGCTTCGCCTTTTCGACGGCCTCCGCGAGGAACTGGATCGAGTCGTCCATGGCTTTCCTGTCGACAGGGAAGGGCACGCCGTCCTTTCCTCCATAAGCAAAGGAATACTTCACGGGGTCCTTCCAGCTCGGTTTCTCACCGTAGACAAGCTCCGAAATCAGAGCCAACCCGCGGACTGTTGATGGTCCTAGGCCCTTCACGCTCAGGAGTTCCTCGTAGTTCGTCGGCTTGAACTCGTAGGCGCTTTCCATGGCCTTCCAGTTGATCGTGGCAGGCATGCTCAGATAGTCAAATGTCACGTCGTTGGCCTTGCCCAGAGGCATCCATTCCTGAAGCGACCTTTGGTAAACTGGACGCACCGACTGGAGCAGCCTCGCGACCGCCTTAGGTCTTTCCTTCGCCAGGTCAACCGAAACCTTTCGGCTTCCCTCGCTCTCCTTCGCCGTCATGTCCAGAGCTGCTGCCCGCTTTACGTCTCCAACGATGGCTGCGTGAGGTTCCTCGACGAGGTCCTTCGTGTTCTCTGAGAGCCAGTGGTACCTTCGTGCGGTCCTGTCGGCGACGCTCATCCCCTACTGGACCACAGCCCATTCGCCTTCTTGGGAAAAGATGAAGGCATGGTGGTAAAGGGGATAGCCAGTTTGGATTGCGACGCTGTCCACCTTGGCGCTTATTCGGCTTACGTACTTCAGCGTACCAATGTCTTCAGTCGATAATCCGAGTTCCGTGCCCGCTGAGCCTATCTCGAACTGGGCTTTGTGGGAGGCTCTGCCTTTTCCGCCACAAACAGCTAAGCCAAATTCCTTCGGCGTTATTGCTGATTTAAGGACTCCCGTCAATACTGTCGTGACGCCTGAGGAGTGCCAGTCGTAGCCCAAGACGCAGCCCAGGGCTTGGAACCAGTTCGGGTCGGAGACTCGGCGTAGAAAAACCTCGTGGCCGTACTCGTCGAGAATTATCGTCACAATCTGCCTTGCCAGAGGAATCATTCTTCCGACTAGCCACTGGGGTGCCCTGCCGCCGTGAAGGGGGAGCTCAGCGTACCCCGACCTTTTCGCCATCTCGCCGTATTCAACTCTGGTTGTTTCTGGATGACATATTGTCGCGAGAATCCTTTAAACCTGACTGCAGAGAAAAAAATCTTTTTGTGCTACCTTTTCTTTAGTCGCCCTTCTCTGTCGATTTCCCCGCGCCTGATTCGGGTCGTCGAGATGTTCACGTGGTTCTCCGCGGGCACCATGTCTATCACGATGACTTCAAGCGCCTTCAACCCGTTCTCCTTCCTTTTAGCGTTAATTGCTCGCGAAGTTGGCTCAGTTTCTCTGCTGACGACGATGGCTTCAATGCTGCTGTCCGTTGTGGCTGTCCCGAAAGAGTCGGAAATGGGGATTATTTCAGCCCTCTCAAGGACCTTATTTTCTTTTAGGAAGTCTTCTACTTCCTTTTTTCTTTCCTTGTAGGGTGCGATTTCGTGGTTCTTCGTGAGCTTCCTCGCGAACTCGTCCGTGCAGAGCCCTATCTGGACGTGTGCACCTATGGCGAAGGCTTTGCTGAGTAGCGCCCGGTGGCCTTTGTGCAGCTCGTCGAAGGTTCCTCCGAGTCCCACGACCTTGAATTTCGAGTTCAATGCTTGTCCGCCTAAGCTGTTTGCCATTGCGATTGTGGTGTTGGCATATCGTTTCGGGGCTTTCTTATTTATTGTTTGCTTTGAAACAGTATGGATTCGTATGAACATTTCATAGGAAATTCTTATATGTTGACATTTATTATGGCGCTTGAAACATCACGGTGGTCCCATTGGCTGTCCTTCCCGAAAGGCAAGACAAGGAAAAAACTGACAACAAGGCATCAGAAAAGAACCCCCATCAGCAAATCCCGAGGACACTGCTGCTTGCGTTAATTTCAATCAACGCTGCGCTCTACGCCGTGGCAAAAACGGTTACTTCCTTCATTCCGACGCCTTGGGGAGTTGGGCAATTTGCGCCAGGCGTTGTGGTTCCCGCATTCTTCTCCGTTGTCTTTGGTCCGTTCGTTGGAGGCGTCGGGGCAGCCATTGGCTGCTTTCTGGGAGACTTCGCCCTGTCCTTTTTCGGGTTGACGACTCCGCTGTTGAGTCTAGTGGCAGGCGTTCCAGGCAACTTCGTAGGCTTCTACGTTTTAGGTTGGCTCTATACTAAACGAAAGTCGCTTTCATCTTTCTTCTTGAGCAACTTCGCCGCGTTGTTCGTTGGCAATCTGGTCGCAGCCCTCGGCGTTCTGGCATATTCTTTGTACATCGTTCCCATATTGGGTCCTTTGCCACCAAACCTGCAGATTGCCGTGGTGGTGGGGTTGACGCTGTTCTGGGTGACGACCATGGTGGTCTTTGTGGCTCCCCTCGTCCCCGTACTCGTCATCTACATAGAACCCACGTTGTCGAAGATGGGAATAAAAGGCGTGTCAAACATTAAGCCAAGCGGTAAAGCGGACATCATGAAATCAACGGGTCTAGTGACCCTCGTCCTCGTCGCAGTCTACGTCCTCGTAACGTTCGCGCCTGACGGAAGCCAGCTTTTCGCTGGTACGGTGCCGCCCGAGCTTCTACTTCTATCTGCAGGAGTTATCCTCGCAACTGGGCTGGTCTTCGTGGCCTTGTCAGAGAAACTGACGAAGAAAATATCCAATACAACTTAGAGGGGAAAACAAGCAGGCATGCCTCGAAGAGACCGCGGTCAACTTGTCGCAGGCGTCGACGTCGGAGCCAGCACCACCAAGGGCGTCATACTGGAAAAAATGAAGATAAAGCAAAAATGTTTCATAGAAACCTCGAGCGGCAAGTCTTCAGCTAAACAGGTTATGAAGACCCTTCTCGACCGTAACGACGACGGTTCCGTCGTTCAAAGGGTCGCTGTCTCGGGATGCTACTCGCATCTAATCGGTAATGAACTTCTCGGCATGCCGGTCCAAAAGGTTGATGAAATCGCGGCGACTGGCATTGGGGGACTCTTCCAGTCATGCAGACGACAAGCGCTAATCGTCAGCGTGGGGACTGGAACGGCCGTAATTTCTGCCAGTGACTGCGGAAGAGACATCAGGCATGTGGGCGGCACAGGCGTGGGCGGAGGGACGGTCATGGGACTAGCGAAGAGGATGTTAGGTGTCAACGGCTTTCAGGCACTTGAATCCTTGGCTTCAAAGGGAGACGCGAACAAGGTTGATTTAACCGTTGGAGATATTGCTGGTAGACCTGTTGGAATCGTGCCTGCTGATGCAACCGCGTCAAACCTCGCACGGCTCAGCCTCAAGACCCCGCCTGAGGACGTGGCTGCTGGAATCTTTAACTTGGTTTCTCAGGTTGTGGGCGTTGTTTCGGTTTTTGCTGCGAAATCGTGCGGTCTTGGCGACGAAATCTTTTTCGTTGGAAGGCTGGTTCAAAGCCCATCAGTTTCAAAAATGATTAGCCAAACCACTAAAATGTTTGGCTTCAAGGCTTCTGTACCTAAGGATGGTGAGTATTGCACGGCTTGGGGAGCAGCGCTAAGCATTCTCGGGAAGAAGCAATAAAAACGGAACATGATTGGGGTATTGTTTTCAGCGCAAAGTTTAAAGGTTAATGTTGCGAAGTTGCATACCGCGTTTGAGACATAGGAGACTGCCACTTGAGTTCTGATACGATTCTTGACAGGAAGGTCCAGATTCTCCTCAAACTCAGAGGATACAAGCTTCACAGCGAGGAAGAGGTAAAAGAGGGCAAGGTTTTCTTGGTTATGGGCCGAAAAAAGAAGAAACTAATCGTTTGGGCGATAAACAACGTCGATACCATCGGCATCCGCTACATCAACCAGCTGTCGAAGCGGATTGAGACCCAGAGTCTCGACGGCGGAGTGATAATCTCCAACGGCAGGTTCACGTACTCGGCCAAGGCGAACTCGAGGAAGAAGGGGGTCGAGCTGATACCGCCCAACTTTCCATCGTTCAACATCTTCGACCACTTCCTTGTGCCGACGCACGAGATTCTGTCGCCAGAAGAAAAAGAGGCAGTTCTCAAAAAGTACCGGGTGCACCCGTACCAGCTTCCTCTGCTGAGGACTTCGGACCCGATTTCCAAGGTCATCGGCGCCCGACCGGGAGACTTAGTCAAGGTGACGAGGGAGAGCCAAACGGCTGGCGAACACATCTCGTACCGTTACGTCGTCGAAGGCTGATTCGTCCATTCTTATTTTTCGGGGGCAAAAAGGGGTTTAGCTGTGCTTTCAGGGCTTTACTACTGCAAAAGTGGTTTATGTGGACAAGAACGTTAAGGTAATTTTTGTCTCAGGACTGCTTTCTGCCTTCATCGTTGGGATTTTTGAGCTCCTTTTCCCGTTTTACCTCGAAAGCGTAGGGATTTCGCTTATTGACATGGGGCTAATCATCAGCGTATCGACACTCGTCATATCCTTCCTCCGCATCTTTCTAGGGGAATACGCTGACGTCTACGGCAAAAAGAAGGTTTACTTGGCTTCATGCGCCACGGGGGTTGCGTCAAAAACACTCTTTCCTTTCTCAATTAATGAACTACAGATTTTGGGCACAAAATTCCTAAATGATTTACAGGACAACCTCCGGATGACGGTCCACAGCATCATGCTTTACGAAAACGCAAGGGACTCCTATGCTAAGTTCCTTTCTTGGTTCACGACGGTCGAATTCCTACTGCAGGCTTCAGGCACAATTTTCTTCGCCTTCTTTCTATACCTCTTGGGTTATTCGGGGCTTTTTCTAGTTCTTGCACTCGTGGAAGCCGTAAAATTCCTCATTCTGATGTTTTACAGAGAGGGCAACAGGAAAGAGGGCAAAAAGATGTCCCTCAAAGAAGCCTACAGCTTTAAGATTGACAGAAACCTCCTCGTTCTATCCTTGGTATCAGCCATCTCTGGCCTCGGGTTCGGGATTGCCCACGGCTTCCTCCTGCCGCTTTATTTTCAGGGGAAGTACAACCTTGACATTGCGCAGATATCACTCCTCACGGTGCTGCACAGGCTGGCTTTCATGACCACGCCCTTGTCTGAAAGGGTCATCAAAAAACTTGGGCTGCGGAAGACGTACATATTCACGACCTCGGCGTACGCCCTTTCATTTATAGCGATTGGGCTCTGGACCTTCCCCATTCCGGTGTTCGTGGCGCTTTTCCTCGTCCACGACCTCTTGGGGGGAGGAATCGGCTCAACCGCCACGAGCGTGATGACGCAGAACCTCACCGACGACGAGACGCGGTCGAGGCAAATCAACACCTTCAACGCGGTCCAGACTCCGCTGGCGATTTTGGCGCCGGGCATGTCGGGTATACTCGCAGCGATGAGCTGGGACTACACCTTCCTCGCTGGCGGAATCCTGTACACGATTTCGCTGTGCTTCTTCTGCCTCTTCTTTAAAGGAGAGGGCGGAAAACCCTAAACGACTAACACCGAATAACGACGCAGACCCAAAAGACAGATGCCACTCAAACAGAACAATTTCAGTGCACTCAAACAGTAGAACCTTGCAGTAAATGTCACACATAACAAAAATTCGGATGTTACACAAATCAGACCAGTTTCTTAAGGAATAGTCAGTTTTTCCGACTCGTCTATATATAGCCCCCTCTAGGCTGGCTGAATGGCACTCAAACGCAAAAAAAATTTGCCACTCAAATCAGACAAGGTCTAGGGGATTGTTGGTCAAACGGCATTTCCTATTGTTGAACAAAACAAACCAGACTTCGAGCTTTAGGCAGCAAAGACCACTATCGTCGATAAGGGTTTATATCAAGCCCTTTTCCATTATAATTTCGAAGGCGAATAATGATGAGTGTCCCCCTAGAACGAACCGACAAGTACTCGTGGCGCATCCCGCAGACTTTCAGGCCAGGCATGCGCGTCCCAGGGCTGGTGCTGGCCGACGAGGACCTTCTGTCGAAGATGAGGACCGACAGGACGCTGACTCAGTGCGTGGACGTCGCCTTCCTGCCTGGCATCCGAAAGTATTCCATCACATTGCCCGACGGCCACGAGGGGTACGGGTTCCCGATTGGGGGGGTCGCGGCCACGGACTACAAGGAGGGCGTCATCAGCCCAGGCGGAGTGGGCTACGACATTAACTGCGGCGTGAGACTGCTTACTACAAACTTTTCGGAGAAAGACGTCCAGCCCAAACTTGCGGAGCTCGCGGGCGTAATCTTCAGCAACGTCCCGTCGGGGCTCGGGAGCAGCAGGAAAGACGTCAAAATGTCCCATCAAGAGCTCGACCGCATCGTGACTGAGGGAGTCCCACGCGTCGTCGACCAAGGGTTCGGATGGCCAGACGACGTCAAGCACTGCGAAGAAAACGGGCGCATGGAACAGGCGGACCCCGACAAGGTCTCGAACACGGCTAAAAGCCGCGGATTCGGGCAAATCGGGACGCTCGGTTCAGGAAACCACTTCCTCGAGGTCCAGAAAGTCGATAAAATCTTCGACCCTAAGGTCGCGGCGGCGTTCGGCTTGACCCACGAAGGCCAAGTCACGGCCATGATTCACTGCGGCTCAAGGGGGTTCGGCCACCAAATCTGCTCCGACTACCTCCAAGTCACCGAGAGGGCGGTCCAGAAGTACAAGATTTCTCTGCCCGACCGTGAGCTGGCGTGCGCGCCTGGACTCAGCAACGAAGGGCAGGACTACTTTAAGGCAATGTCGTGCGCGGTGAACTACGCCTTCGTTAACCGCCAGATGATTACGCACTGGGTCCGCCAAAGCTTCGAAGCCGTCTTCAAGACGTCTGCTGAAAAGATTGGGCTGAACCTCGTCTACGACGTCGCCCACAACATCGCCAAAATCGAGGAACACAGCATAGACGGCAAAAAGACGAAGGTCTGGGTCCACAGGAAGGGAGCCACAAGAGCCTTCCCGCCAGGGCACCCGGACGTCACAGCGGACTACAGGCAAGTCGGCCAACCCGTGCTGATCCCGGGTTCGATGGGCACGTGCTCATACGTGCTCGTGGGGACGCCGAAATCCATGGAGATCTCGTTCGGCTCGACTGCACACGGGGCGGGGAGGATGATGAGCCGCGAAGCCGCGAAGAGGAGGTTCTGGGGAGGCGACGTGAAGGCGGCGCTCGAGAAACGCGGAATCGCCGTCAGGTCAGCCAGCGCGTCGGTGCTTGCCGAGGAAGCGGACGGCGCGTACAAGAGCGTCGACAAGGTTGCAGAGGTTTCTGACGCGGTCGGAATCGCGACGCGAGTAGCAAGGCTTGTCCCGATGGCCGTCATAAAAGGCTAGGCAGCAAAAAGGCTTCTTACTTGTTTTTAGCTTCGGCGTATGATGTATGAAGGACTTCCTCGACTTTTTTGGTTATTACGGGTCCGAGCCCGAACGCGTCCTTTGACCATCGTCCGAGGTTCACAAGCACGTTGAACGGCGTATCGTAGCTCTCGAGAAGGCTCACCGCCTTCTCGCGTCCGATGTTTGGTAAACTAGCCAAGAAGAAGACTTGGGCGTCCGCTAGGGTCTCAACCTTCTTGACCGCGTGGATTGCCAGCGCCCTCTTCTCGACGATCTGCTCCTGCTTGGCCGACGTGTAGAGAAACTCGACCGTCTCCTTGTAGCTCGGCGTCTGAACCATGTTTATGCCCTGCTTCGCCAGCGCGAACATGGCTCCCCACACGGCGGACGGGTTGATCTTGCTGTACTTGAAGACTATGGGCAAGTAGCCCTCAACGAGCATGAACGGCTTCGCGTAAGCCTCCTTCAGGAGGAAGAGCTGGTCGAACAGGTGGCGCCGAGTCAAGGTGTAGACGAAGTCCTGAACCGTCTTCCGCTCGAAAGCGCACTCCTCCGAAACCACGTAGTCGCCCTTCTCGAGATACTTGACCTCGACAACTGCGCCCCTCTCCTTCAAGCCGTTCAGTATTTTGGAAGCCCCCGAAGCTTCCCGGCTGTCAACGATGACCGTGGGCTGCTTCTCGCCCTTGTCCTCCCTGAGGTAAGGCACTAGAGACTCTGACTCCGACATTCCAATCAGACCAGTATCATAATGCGCCGAATGGAATTAAAAGTAAACGTTTCCCTTATAGCTCATTGAGAAAAGGTCTGGGTAAAAACGACGAATTAGACTATTTTTTTAGCCCGAGGTCGCCCATGATTTTCTTGAGCCCAGCGTGCAGTTGTCTTGTGCTTTTTTCTCCGTCTCCTTGGATGCGGTAGTGGGTTTCGATTGACACGCATCCATCGTAACCATCGTCAGCCAAGGCTTTGAACTGGCCAGCGTAGTCTATTTCGCCGCTTCCGACAGCCACGAACCTGACCTCCCCCGTGCTTTTATCGCGGACGCCGTCCTTTACGTGCATGTGAACCATGTAGTCTCGGGCTTCAACGTAGCCATCGGGGTACGGAACTTCGCCCGCGCAGAAGGCGTTCCCCGGGTCCCAAACCAGCCTCAGGCTTTTAGAACCGACCTCTTCGACGGCTCTCCTCGACTCCTTCCCCGTGCCCACAATCGTGGAATACTCATTCTCGAGGGCTAGAACCACGCCTTCCTCGCGGCACAGGTCAGCGGCTTCGCGCAGCTTCCCAATCATGGGGCTCCAGTACTTGCTCGTGTCCTTCATGGACCAGAACGCGAAGCCTCGGACGAGCTCGGCGTCGAGGAGCTTCGTTATCTCGATCACTCTAGGAAGGAAGCCCATGTGCTCCTTGACCTCGGCTGGACCCGTGATGCTGCACTTGAAGAACGGCGAAGCCACGCAGACAACCCTCAACCCAGCGCGTTTCGCAATATTCTTTATTTTCAGAACCTCGACGTCCGTCAGGTCCTTCACATTCTTGTCCCAGCAGCTCCGCAACTCAATACAGTCCAAGCCCAGCTCCTTGGCCACCGAGACAGACTTCTCAACGTCCAGCGAGATTTCGTCTGTAATCACGCCCAGCTCAAACATAAAGACTCACGCCCAATAATCCGTAATCCTTTAAAGAAGCATAATAAGTTAACCGACGCAACGAACCTGAAGTGAACTGGAAACAACAGTCATTCGTGGCTTGGCCTGATAACTATTTTGTCCCCAGATTTTACGTCATATTTCTGAGCAGCATTCCCCCTGTTCACGGCGACCTCGAGAAAGCCGCCGCTACCGATAACCGCCAGAGGATTGTTTACCGAAACGTTACCATAAGCTGAACATAGCCTAACCGAAACTTCGTAATCTTTCAAGACAAACGAGAGCTGTTCGCCTTCCCTGACACCCATTGCCTTTAAATGTTCTTCAGCGATGTTTGTGACAATGTTGCCGAAGCCATCCACGTGAACCACCTCGCCACGTAACTCTTGGTCACGCACCGATGGCTGGGCGAACGTCGGCACAAGCGGATTTACTATTTCTGGACCGAACTCTGACGGCTTAACTCCCCTTGCTAAGTGGGCAGCAGCTGGGCAGAAGATGTCGCGTCCGTGGAATGCTTTCGAGACCGTTTTGAGCATGTATCTGCGGTTGGTTACCTCGTAGACATGGATAACCCCCTCTTTAACAGCTGAGAGCATCAGGAGCCCGTTGTCGGGTCCAACATAGAAGCTGCATCTAGACTCGACGATTATGGGTCTTCTTTCGGTTCCGACGCCCGGGTCAACCACGGCTATGTGGATTGTTTCCTCAGGGAAAAAGGGCGCAGCCCTAGCCAGCGTGTAGGCTCCCATCCGCACGTCGTACTTGTCGACTTCGTGGCTGATGTCAATAATTGTTACGCCTGGGCAAATGGACAGAATCACGGCTTTCATTTCTGCGACGTACGAGTCTCTTAAGCCAAAATCGGAAAGTAACGTGATTAATGGCTTTCTCTTCATAGCAAACTCCTGTTAAGCATGAACGTCATAAGTAAGTTGAAGGTCATGGGCAGAAGACACATCGTCCACTTTTCTTTTGTTCCTTGAGCCAAGACTCGATGCCGATTTCCTTCATAAGTTTCATGTTCTCGACGGTTTTCCTGTGGTGCGGAGGACCATCCGAAGCGAAGGCTTTCAGGTCGCCGCACGGGAACTCGGTGCATTCGAAGCAGTACGTCAAGCCCTTCCTTTTTGTACACGCGAGGAACTTGCAGTCGGCGCTCCAGTGCCTGTCTAGTGGACCCCTGCATCCGCCGCAAACGATGTTCTCGGGCTTAAGGTCCTTGAAGAATCCAAGTAAATTCTCCATCGATTTCTCGTCGCCTTGCCCAGCCAAGAGTATCTCGCACTTCGCGCAGTTCAACCCGCAGACGGAAATGTCCCATCCATCGGTCTCTTTCTTCAACAATCAACACTCCTATTCTTGACTTTTTTAAAGTGTCACCTTGAACCTGCAAAGGCTGTCTCCTTGAATGACGGATTTTTCGAGCTCAACCTTCACGGGTTTCTTCAGGGCGGACTCCAACATCTCCCTGATCCAGCCCCTGCTGCAGTTGCAATACGCCGAGAGTTGCCCGGGAAAATCCTTCATTAGGGCGCGACCCAGCGGGC
>CAZOKM010000060.1:0-10304 GCA_964580405.1 uncultured Candidatus Bathyarchaeia archaeon
GATTATTTATTATTAATTCTGAGTTCATTTATTGAAGGATTTGCCCAGTGGCTGAGTAGTTTATCTATTCAGGACTTTGTTTCAATTTTCTGGCTGATGCTGGTCATCGACTTTTTCCGGACCATAGGAAAATGCACGTTCCTTCTGGTACACACCTTGTATCAGAGGGTTCGTCCACCGATTTTTAGGAGCGACTTCTTTCCGAAAGTGTCCCTGATTGTTCCCGCCCACAACGAGGAGAAGATAATAGTAAGGGCGATCGAGTCGGCTCTTGAGACCGATTATCCGAACAGGGAGGTCATCGTTGTTGACGACGGGTCCAAGGACAGAACGTACCAGCTGGCCTTCCCCTACTCCCGCAGGGGCTTGATTAAGCTGCTGCACCGGGACGTTGCAAGCGGCTCGAAGGCGACTGCCTTGAACTACGGTCTCGTCTTCGCCTCGGGCGATGTGATTGTCGTCGTGGACGCTGACACTCTCATCGAGCGCGGTTCGCTGAAGGAAATTATTAAGCCATTAAGCGACTCAAGCATCAGCGCGGTTTCGGGGAACGTCCGCATCATGGGGGGCGAAGGCGGCTCGAGGAACCTCCTGGTGCGGCTTCAGGCCTACGAGTACCTGATTTCCCTGGAGCTAGGCAGGCGGTTCTCCTAGATCATCAAAACTTTGCTGATAATTTCGGGGGCTTTCGGGGCTTTCTGGAAGGAGAACGTTCGTTCGCTGGGCGAGTACGACAGGGACACGATGACCGAGGACTTCGACCTCACGTTCAAGATGAGGAAGCTGGGGAAGAGGCTCTACTTCGTGGACAAGGCTATTTCGTGGACGTTCGTGCCTGAAACGTGGGGGGACTGGAGGCGACAGCGGGTAAGGTGGACGAAGGGTCAGGCGGAGACGCTTTGGAAGCATAGGAACGTGCTGTTCGGGAAGGGCTTCGACGTCAGGTTCGTGGCTGCGGTCTTCGACATGCTTCTCATGGACGTCGTCGTCCTCTTCATGCGGCTAACGTGGTTTGGCTACCTCATATTCTTCTACAGCCCGACGTTCATCTACATCACGGTTTTCAGCTTCATGCTGTACATGGTTTTGGAGCTCGTCGCCTTCGTTACCGCTGGTCTGCTGTCTCCCCGAAAGGGCGACCTAAAAAGCATCTACCTTCTTCCAATAGTGGTCCTGTTTTACCGACCATACTACTCGATGATACGAATGAAGGCATACCTCGACTGGATTCTCAAGCGAGAAAGCCGCTGGTAACTTCGCTGAGTCTTAAGACAAATAAAATAAAAACCTTGAACCGTTCATTATCCTAGATAAACTTAAGTACAACGTCAATTTAAGCAAACTCTGGCGCTTCGCAGCGGAGCCCTGGTAGTATAGCCCGGTCTAGTATCGGTGGCTGTCGCCCGCCTGACCCGGGTTCAAATCCCGGCCAGGGCGCCAAATTCTTATTCACTGTGTCTTGCGTCTGGAGAAATAGGCGCGGAAACGTGTTTTATGAGTCGTTATGGGAGCAAGTTCCGGGGATTGAAGATTGAAATAAGATGGATTTTTTGGGGTAAACCTCGGGTCTCATTTTTTGGCTGGGGATGGTAATATTGTTCATTTTTATTTCAGCAGAATGGATAAGGCTTCGCTGTCAGGCGATTGTTGAATTCTTCTAGGCTTAGGTTTCCCCCGGTAGAGATTTTGATGCTCTTTGGGCTTTTTGGCAGGAGGTCGAAGAAGTTGTCTTCGAACTGCGCCTTGATTCCTCGGAGCTTTAGCCACAGGGCTTTAGTGTATACGTCAGTTTCGAGGTGAACCTCGAATTTCCCATCGCTGACCTTGGTGGATTTGATTTTGATTGACGGCTTGGGGAGGTTCAGGTGCTTGGGTTCGAGTAGCGTTCGGCAGTCCTCGGATATTATTCTCCCGTCCTTTTCCAGCGTTACCGTTATGACTCCGTCGTCAGCCGGGGGCAGCTCGTTGATTTCTCTCTCCATGATTAGCTTGGACGTGTAGGGCGAGACCGAGATTGCCTGCTGTTCCGAACGGAGGACCGCGCCGTCGTAATTCATCGCGCAGAACCTTACGGTCGCATCGAGTTTTTCGGCTGTCTCATTAATCACGTGGACGCGGCCGACAAGCTTCCTGCCTGCGGAGGGAGACACGGGTCTTATGACGGTCAGTGTTGCCCGTATCGGCGTGAATGCGCGTTTAACGAAGTAGTAGGCGGGCTTGGGATTATACCCGTAATCTACGAGGCTCCAGCTTATCACGGGCCAGCAGTCGTTTAGCTGCCATATTATGCAGCCGCTGGTCTTGAACATGCGGCTCCTCCAGTGTTGGACGGCAGTCTTCAGGGCTTCGCCTTGGTTGAGCTGGCAGTACAAGGTGAAGAGCTCGAAGTCTTCCTTCACGGGGTAGTGAGCCGCGAGGTACGTGTAGAGTCTTTCCAGTCCTCCGACCTGTTTCTCGTGAGCTTCGACGGCTCTGCTCTGCGGATGCAAACATTCAGCGCTCAGATACTCCTTCATGTGCTCCACGGTTGGGGGAGACTGCCACCCGAACTCGCTTATGAAGCGCCCTTTGTCCATGAGGTAGTCTGGATAGTCTCTCCACTCGCTCCACACGTCCCAGTTGTGCCTGTCTCCCTCGGACGCGCTGTTCGGGTCTTCACCTCCATACGGGCTGCTGGGCCAGTAGGGCGTGGTGGGGTCAAGATTGCTACACAGGTTCGGCAGTAGCTTGTCGTATATTTTGAGGCCTGAGAGTGTTCCGCCACCTCGTCTACCCGTATAAATAGGGCCTAGCCACTGGTTCTCGTTGTTGCCGCACCAGAGGACTATGCAGGGGTGCCTCCTGAGCCTCTTCAGGACTTCTTTAGCCTCTCTTCCGGCTTCCTTCAGGAACCACTTCTCCTCAGGATATTCGGCGCACGCGTACATGAAGTCCTGCCATACCATGATGCCTAGCTCGTTGCACACGTCGTAGAAGATTTCGTCTTCGTAGACACCTCCGCCCCAAACCCTGAGCATGTTCATCCCTCCCTCGGCTGAGAGCCCCAAGAGCTTGCGGTAGTGCCGCTCTGTCACTCTGGGCAGGAAGGAGTCCGCAGGTATCCAGTCGGCACCTTTGCAGAAAACCAGTCTACCGTTGATTCTGAATATGAAGGTCTTCCCCTCATCGTCTGGCTTCTGAACCAGGTCCACGCTTCGTATACCAACCCTTGTCTCCGCTCTGTCCTGAAGTTCATCCCCCACGTAGAGCTCAGCTGATAATTTGTAAAGGTTTTGAGGTCCGTAGCCTCTGGGCCACCACAACTTGGGCTTTTTAAGGTCGACCGTGCACTCCACGTCGGTTCTGCCTAGTTTGGCTTTAGCCTCGGCCTCCTTCTCCACTTCGCCCTCGGCGTCTTTCAACGTAAACTTAACCTTGACCTTGGATTTCCTTGGAGAGTAAATTTCAGCTGTAAGCTTAACAGTTGCTTTACTGCCCCGAACGTCAAGAGGTAATGATGCAATGTAACCAAGTCTCGCCTTGTCGTAGGCTACGAGCTTTACGCTGCGCCATATGCCTGCCGTTGGGAGGGTGGGTCCCCAGTCCCAGCCGAAGGAGTATTGGGCTTTCCTGAGGTAGGACCTTGGCGGAAACTTGTATTTTGCCTGCAGGGTCTTGTGCTTCTTTTGCAGCTCTTCCGCCGCCTTCTTGGCTGGCTTGAGGCGGACGGCGATTGTGTTCCTGCCCTTTATAATGTATTTTTTTACGTTGAATCGATAGGGGGTGAACATGTTGCACGTTTCGCCTATCTCGGTTCCGTTCACCCATACGGTGGCGAAGGTGTCGATGCCGTCGAACGCTAGCTCAACGATTTCCTTTTCCAGAACGTCGCTGGACAACTCGAAGTCTTTGCGGTACCACCACTCAACGTCGTCGACCCACCGGGCGGTCTCTTCGTTCAGGTCCCTAAACGGGTCCGGAATAACATTATTCGCCATGAGGTCCGTGTGAACTGTTCCCGGGACCTTTGCCGAAAACCAATCTTCAGTTGGGAACTTGGGTTCGCACGCTCTTTGTGTTTTGCCCTCAAGTTCCGTGAAGCCCTTAAGTTTCCACGAGCCATTCAACGATACCTCGATTTTTCCCATGGCAGATTTCCCTCATTTGGCTTCTCAAACTGCTCTTCATTAATTAACGATGAATGCGTATTTGAAATTTATTACAAAGTTGGGGGAGGTGCTGCAAAAAATAGTCGAGACAAAGTCACAATTAAGTGCTTAATCCAACATGACAATTAGGAAAAATTCGAAAGGATCATAAAAAAGTAATTATATGGATTATTCTATGTTTTTTCCAATATTATAGGCTTTCTGCATCACGTCGCGTTTTTTGTCGACCGTGTCCTCGTGCGTTAAGCCCACCTGAGAGACTATGAGCCTCTCCGTTATCGGGATTCCGAGCACGTTCATAACCACGTTTATGGGTTCGATGGTCTCCTGTAGTAGGCTTGTGCAGCCTTGGACAATTACAACTGACTTCTTTCCTTCGGGTATCCTCGACCACATCGTGACCTTCCTGTTCTCGTCAACCACGTAGACGAGCTGGCTCGTGCACAGCCTGTCCAGCCAGTTCTTCATGTACCCCGTCACCGAACGATTAATTGACGGCGTCCCAACAACCAGCACGTCGACTTCGATAATCTTCTTCAGGTGGTCACGGAATCCGTCGTCAATTAGGCAGACGCCCTCGGGATAGCATTCCTCGCACCAGTTGCAGTAGTCCAAGTCCAAATCGACCAAGTGGACCATCTCGCAGTCGTGACCGTTCGTTCGTGCCCCGCGGAAGACCTCGCTTATTAGCTTCACCGTGTTTCCGTCTCTGTGGGGACTGCCGTTTATGCCAAGAACTTTCATGACTGTTTCCCCTTTCGGAAATGCGTAATTAGGTTCTGAACCGTACTTTACCGAGTCTCCGTATAAATGATTTCCAGGCTCAAGTCTGGGATGGAAGCTATTTATCGAGAGGACGACATAATTCCTGTGGGCACGAGATGAAATAGTCATATTCCCAAGGGAAATGCCGTGTTGACGCTTCCCGCTGAGCCTAGAATCTGCATCCTCGGTTTACATGAAGCCGCCTCTATCTGGGGATGCATCCATCCTCGTGACTTGATTACCTATATTCAAGGAGCTGACAAATGAAGAACATAAAGTTCTTGGCAATCGGGATTGTGCTGTTCATCGAGTCCATGTCCATAGTCTTCCTCATCCCCAACAACGTCATATGGATAAGCCTCTTCATCGGGGCCGCGGTAGCTTCTTTCTTTCTGTTGATGGCTAGGAGGGCCAAACGAAGCCGCGCCGCGGAAGCCTCGTGGGCTTTCAACCTTCTCACGATTCTATCCACGGTCATTCCGTTCCTTTTCGGGTGGCTCACATTGTACACGGGATATTTCGCTTTTATATCGGCGGTTCTGTTGTCGGCTATGACGTTGGAGTTTTTCTCGAACTTCATGGCGCTGCCGCTCAGCATCTACCACCAGTATCAGGAGGGGAGGTTCATAGTTAAAATGACGGCTCAATATCCGGCGATAACGATTGTGGTTCCGGCGCACAACGAGGAAAAGGTCATAGAAAGGTGCATCGAAGCATTAATCGAAATCGACTACCCGTCGAAGGAAATCATCGTCGTCGACGACGGCTCAACGGACAGAACCTACGAACTCGCCCTGCAGTACAAGAAGAAGGGGGTAGAAGTGCTCCACAGGCAGAAGGCGGGCGGGAAGTCCGTTGCCCTGAACACCGGAATCCTGTTTTCACAGGGTGAAATCATAATAACGTGCGACGCTGACAGCCTAATCAGCAGGCAAGCCCTGCGGGTCATCGTTCAAAGGTTTGACGACCCGATGGTCAACGCCGTGGCGGGAAACGTTGAGGTTCTGAACCGGACCAACTTCCTGACGAGGATACAAGCGCTCGAGTACATCGTCAACGAGAACATTTACCGCCGCGTCTTCGACGTCTTCGGCGTCGTGCCCGTCGTGCCCGGCCCCCTGGCTGCGTTCAGAAAAAGCGTGCTGAAGGAGATAGGCTTCTACGACAAGGACACCCTGACGGAGGACTTCGACGTGACGGTCAAAATCCTCAAGACGGGAAAAGTCGTGCAAGCGCTGTCAGAGGCGCACGTCTACACCGAAGCCCCCGTGACCTGGAAGGACTTTTACAAACAGAGGTTGAGGTGGAACCGAGGGACGTTCCAGACACTCGGCAAGCACCGAAACGTGTTCCTTTCATCGAGGTTCGGGTTCGTGCACACACTGACGTTCCCTTACGTCCTGCTGTCGATGCTGTTCATCCCCGTTGCGTCGATAGTCTCAATCGTGTCCATCGTGTTCGCCGTGCTGGAAGGGTACGGCTTGCAGGTCCTGTCGGTGCTGGGCTGCTTCGTCGTGCTTCAGACGACGTACAGCTTCTTGGCGCTCCAAATGGACAACGAGGACATGAAGCTCATAGTGTATTCACCCTTTTTCGTCGTCGGCTACAAGGAGATACGGAACTTCATCAAGCTTAGGGCGCTAATCGACGTTCTCAGGAAAAAAGAAATGCAGTGGGGAGCAATCCAGCGGATAGGAGAAGCGCAAGCACAAAAACAGAAATAGGCCAGAAAAGCAATTAGTTTTATTGTTGTTTTCGTGCTACACGAGCTTTTTGACGGCAGCGATAATCTTTTCTTTACTCGGTATCGCCACAGCCTCCAGCACCGGGCTCATGGGTATCGGCACGTCCTCCCCCGCGACCCTCACGACTGGCGCGTCGAGGTAGTCGAAAGCCTTCTCAATAATCTGAGCCACTATCTCCGCTCCCACGCCGCAAGTGCGGTAGCCCTCATGAACCACGACGGCTTTACTCGTCTTCTTAACCGAGCCGATAACGGTTTCAGCGTCGAACGGCTTCAGCGAACGCGGGTCAACAACTTCCACGCTGATTCCCTCCTTGGCGAGCTCCTCTGCCGCCTCCAGGGCTAGGAGGACCATCCTCGAATAGGCAACTACCGTAACGTCGGAGCCCTCCCTCTTCACGTCCGCGACCCCGAGCGGGACAGTGTATTCCTCTTCTGGCACCTCGCCTTCCGTGCCGTAGAGTAGCTTCTGCTCGATGAACATGACGGGGTTGTCGTCCCTGATGCAAGTCTTTAATAATCCCTTGGCGTCGAACGGCGTCGAAGGCATCACCACGAAGAGCCCGGGGATGTGCTCGTACCACGCCTCAAGGCTCTGGGAGTGGTGCTCAGCTATGCCCCTTCCTGCTCCTCCCTGCGTGCGGTAGACGACGGGAACAATTGACTTCCCGCCGAACATGTAGCGGTTCTTGGCTGCGATGTTGATGATCTGGTCCGTGGCAATCGTCGAAAAGTCGATGTACATGATCTCCGCGACAGGTCTCATCCCCGTCATTGCAGCGCCAGCTGCTGCGCCTGCGATGGCTGCCTCAGAAATCGGCGTGTCCCTCACCCGCTCTTCCCCGAATTCTTGGTAGAGCCCGTTGGTGACCTTGTAGGCGCCGCCGTAGATGGCGATGTCCTCGCCCATGACGAACACCCTCTCGTCCCTCAGCATCTCCTCCCTCAGCGCCTCGTTTAAGGCCTGAACGTACCGTATCTTCTTCATCTTCACGCCCCTGCTTTTGGCTTCGGCAAGGGTTTTGATGGATGTTTTCGGGTCAACGTAGACGTCTGTGTAGAGTCCTTCGAAGAGCGACTCTACAGGCGGGTACGGGCTGCCGAGGGAGAACTTTTCGGCTTCGTTGATTTCGTTCGTCACCGACTCTTCAAGTGTCTCGACCTGCTTCTGGGTCATGACTCCCTGCTCGACGAGCTTCTTCTCGAAGCTGGCTATTGAGTCGCGGGTCCTCCATATCTGCTCCTCCTCCCTTGTTCGGTATGCCTTCGGGTCGCCCTTGGAGTGACCGTAGTACCTGTATGTTTTGCACTCGACGAAGGTCGGTCCCTCTCCTCTCCGAGCTCTTTCGACGGCTTCGAATACCTTCTTCTTTACGTCGAGGACGTCCATGCCGTCCGCGATCACGCCCGGGATGTTGTAACCCTTGGCCCTTTCGACGAGGTCCGTGAACGGGAAGGCTCTGGTTACGGCGGTGGACATGCCATAGAGGTTGTTCTCGCAGACGAAAATTACTGGGAGGTTCCAGATTGCCGCCATGTTAACGGACTCGTGGAATGCGCTCGTGTTCGTCGCGCCGTCGCCGAAGAAGCACAAAACGACCTTGCCGGTCTTCTGGAGCTTCATGGACAGCCCAGCGCCCGTTGCAACAGGAATGTTTGAGCCCACGATTCCCGTGGCGCCCAGGTTCCCTGCTTTGACGTCGGCGATGTGCATCGAGCCGCCTTTGCCCTTGCAGTAGCCCGTGGCTTTGCCGCACAGCTCCGCAAGCATGAGCTTGGGGTCTCCGCCCTTCGCGATGCAGTGCCCGTGCCCCCTGTGAGTGCTGGTGATGTAATCGTCGCCTCGGATGGCTGCGACTGCGCCGACCGCCACGGCTTCCTGACCGACGTAGAGGTGCGAGGCTCCCTTGACGATGTCCCGGCTGAGCAGGTCGTTGACCTTTTCCTCGAAGAACCTGATTCTGAGCATCTTTTCAAGGTACCCAACCAGTTCGCTTGACTCATGGCTTTCCTGCACGCCGAATCCTCCAATCCAGTTACTCAAACTAACCTTTTCTTAATAAAGTTCGCCATAAACCTTTCAGCGGTTTCATCGGAAATGCGCCTTCAGGTCTTCGTTGAACGGCAGAGCCAGCAGGTCTTCCACGGCTTTTTCAGCCTGTTCGTAGCTTCGGGTCTTGTGGTTCCAAAGGACCATGTTGACTAGGGCTTCTTTGTTGTGGCTGAGGAAGGCTTCAAGCCCAAGTTCCATTCTATGCACGCACGTCCCTAGAATCTGCAGTGTGAGGCGCTTTGGCAGCTGCCCAACTTGGACTGGCTGAACGCCGCGTCCACTCACTAAGCCTGGAACCTCGACCACAACGTCGTCGGCGAATCCTGCTAATGCGCCCTTGTTTGGCACGTTCACTTGGTACTTTGCTTCGTTGCCGTTGACTAAGGCGTCGATTATCGGGATGTGCTGTTCGTTGCTTGCTTTCGGAGGGAACTCGCTTGTGACGGGCGTTGACGGGTCGTTGTAGAGGCGGTTCATTCTGTCGATGTGTTTGCTTAAGCCTTCAAGGTAGTAGTCCCAACCCGTCTTCGAAAGGAACCCGCCGTGCTTGTTGAACCACTTCCTCATCGCTTGGTCGTCAGCGTGGTACCACCACGCGAAAGTCGGGTTCTGCTGAACCGTGTCGCCGACGGGGAACCGCTCGAAAATCCTGTAGAGGTTCACCGCCGCACGGGACATTTCGCCGTCAAGGGGGCTTCCGTCCCACGTACTCCAGTACTCCTCGGCTTTTTCCTCAATCCACCCGTCAATCAACGGATAAGCATCCTCACCATCGCAGCGAAAGTCAGTCAGCCATATGCAGTGGTTCACGCCTGGCGCTTGAAAGGTGACTTTGCTGGGGTCAATCCCTATGACGCTTGCGATGCGGTAAGCTCCGTGGTGACCGTGGCACAGTCCAATGACCTTCGTCTTGGTTTCTCTGGTCATGAGCGTGCAGCCGTCGAAGACGGGGTTCCCAGCCTGGATGAGCCACGCGTCGGGGCACGCGTCTTCCATGTCCTTTGCGACGCTAAGCATCAGCTGAAGCTGATGGAAGTATCCTCCTAAGCCCACTCCCCTGTGATACCCGTGTTTCTCGCCGACCAGCCTTTCTGCCTCCGCGTTCGAGTGCCCCCCGACGAGTGCCGTGTTGATTACGAAGTCGGCGTCCTTCAGCGCTTCCTCCCTTTCAAGGGTCTTCTCGAGCTTCAGGTCAGCCTTCAGCTCATCTCTGAATCTGCGTGCAAGACCGTGAACGAGGTCGAGTCTTTCCTTGTCCACGTCCATTAGGCAGACGGTGCTGCCCCTCAGTCCCTCTTTTAGGCACACGTCTCTCACGAGGCTCATCGAGAACTGGGCGCTTCCAGCCCCAATGATGCTTATTTTTACGTCCGTCATTTCCTTCGCCCTAAATCAGTTACATGTTGCTCTAGCTAAGAAATGGAACACAATTATTGTGTCCTCGGATGAACATTTTATCGATTGTATTCGTGAACCAAGAAAAAGATTTTGTAGTTTTAACTTGCGGTTTCCTTAATCCACTCGTCCAGTTTTCTTCTCGCTTCTTCGTCGGGTATCTGGACTGGCGGGTGCTTCATGAAGTATGCCGAGGCGT
>CAZOKM010000061.1:0-10183 GCA_964580405.1 uncultured Candidatus Bathyarchaeia archaeon
CGCCGTCCATCAAGCTCAGCGGATTCGAAATCCCCGTCATAGACGTCTCCGAGCACCCAATCCTCAGGGAAACCGCCAAGTGGCTGAGGGAACAGGCAAAACCGAACGAAAAGAAGCCGTAAAAGAGCGTGTGACGCACCCAATTCTGTGCTTTCCATTGTGATTATGTTTAAATATCGCAGTGTTTTCCTATTTTTCTATTCAAGGAGGCTCCCATTTCTGTTCGGCTACGCTCGAAGAATTTTGTATGTCGACCTGTCGAACGGCAGAACAAAAACCAGCCCCCTCAGCGAAGAGTACGCCAAGAAGTACATCGGCGGAATCGGACTCGGAATCCGCCTCCTCCTCGACAACTCGACCCCCGGCACCGACCCGTTCAGCCCAGAGAACCCTCTTGTCTTGACGACGGGACCGCTGAGCGGGACGATGGCTCCCACCGGGGGGAACGGGCACGCCTTCGTGTCGAAGTCTCCTTTAACATTAGGTGTGGGCGAGGCGAAGTCGCACGGGTTCTTCGGCTCGGAGCTGAAGAGGGCAGGGTACGACGCTATAATCTTTTTGAACGCGTCCGACAAGCCCGTCTACGCTTGGGTCGACGACGACAACGTCCAGCTGATGGACGCGAGGCACCTGTGTGGCAAGTCGCCGCAGGAAACCGAGGAAGCCATCCGCGACGATTTAGGAGACTACTACGTCCGAGTCGCAGCCATTGGGCTCGCTGGAGAAAAACGGGCACGCCCAGCCTGCATAATCAACGACGTGAGCCGAGCTGCAGGGCGGACAGGCATGGGAGCTGTCATGGGCTCCAAGAACCTCAAAGCCATAGCCCTCCGAGGCACGAACGACGTCAACGTAGCCAAGCCCGACGAGTTCATGGCATTCGTTAAGATAATGCACGAGCGGATGAAGGGCTCAGCGACAGCCAAATACCGCACCTTGGGAACCCCAGTGAACGTTTTGGTCCATAACTCTCTGGGTGCGTTGCCGACGAGGAACTTCACGAACGCCGTGTTCGAGGGCGCCGAGAAGGTCAGCGGCGAATACCTGAACGAGAAGTTCGTCGTGAAAATTGATGGTTGTTCGTCTTGTGCCATGCGGTGCGAGCACTTGGCTGCCGTCCACGAGGGACCGTACAAGGGGACGACGTGCCGTGTCGAGTACGAGCCTCTGTGGGCGTTTGGTCCCCATTGCGGCGTGGACAGGTTGGACGCCATCATCAAGGCGATGGACCTGTGCAACTACTACGGCTTGGACAACCTTTCGACGGGCAACGCCGTGGGTTTCGCCATGGACCTCTACGAGCACCACATAATTTCTAAGGAGGACACGGATGGACTTGACCTCAGGTTCGGCAACGCGGAAGCCATGGTGGAGCTCGTCCACAAGATTGGCAAACGCGAGGGATTCGGCGACATCCTAGCCGAGGGAGTGAAGAGGGCGGCGCAGAAAATCGGAAAGGGCGCCAACCAGTACGCCAACCACATCAAGGGCCTCGAGATGACGGGCTACGACATACGTGGGCTGAAGACAGCCGCAATAGGCTACGCGGTTTCGTTCCGCGGCGCTGACCACAACCGCCACGGGGCCTACGCAGCGGACCTGAAGGGAACGGTTAACCGCTTCACGGTCGAGAAGGGACGTTCCAAGATAGTCGTGGACATCGAGGACCTCTACACGGTCATCGACTCGCTGATTGTGTGCAAGTTCTCCAGGGGAGTTTACATTAAAGAGTACGAGGACCTAGCTAAATACTACGAGCTGGTCACGGGCTTGGAGATGAAGGCTGAGGAGCTCAAGAGGGCGGGCGAAAGAATCAACGTCCTCGGCAGGCTCTTCAACATCCGCGAGGGGTTCACGAGGAAGGACGACCACATGCCCCCCAAGGTCATGAGCACCCCCATTCCGGATAATACAGTGTCGAAGGGGAGCTTTGTCAGCCAGAAGGAGCTCGACTTCATGCTGGACGACTACTACGCCCAGAGGGGCTGGACGAGAGAGGGCGTGCCGACCCTAGAGAAACTGAAGGAGCTGTCCATGGACGACCTAGCGTACATCGTCGAAAAGAAGGTTTAGCTTTTACGAGAGGAGAATAAATGACAAATATCCACGACCGGAAATTCGTCTCTTCGGACCCCGACAAGTGCGTGGGCTGCTGCGTGTGCGAGTACGCCTGCTCGTTCGAGAAAGAGAAGGCCTTCAACCCCGTAAAGTCCCGCATCCGCGCTGTCCGGCTTCCGCCCGTAATTAACATGGCTTTGACGTGCAGGCTCTGCGAGGACGCGCCGTGCGTTTCGGCGTGCCCGAGGGACGCTTTGACTCAGTCTAGCGAGACGGGCGTAATAGTCGTGGACGGGGACAAGTGCAACGGCTGCGGATGGTGCATCGAAGCCTGCGACTACGGCGCAATCATGCTGCACCCGGAGAAGAAGGTTGTCTTCGTCTGCGACCTATGTGACGGAAAGCCCAAATGCGTGGAATGGTGCCCAGAGGAAGCCCTGACCCTTGTGACTGCGGACGTCCTCGCGCAGAAAGCCCGAATCACGGCTGTGAAGAAGCTTTTCCAAGAATCCGTGCAGCCAAAAAAAGAGTAACAGCTACTTATTTGAGAGAATAAAAATTTTGGGAAAAATTGGGCAGTTTAGAGAAGATTCAGTTCGAAGAACTCGATTTTTATTATGCGCCTTCTTTCCAGCCGCCTGAGCGCGTCGAAGAACTCATTCTTCTGTTTCCCTTGCAGCTTGAACTGCGAGAGCATGTCCTTGATGTTGGACCACGCCTTGCCCTCCCTGACGAAGTGGCTCTGCAGATTCTTAACGACGAGGCGTTCTAGTCTACCGCATTTCCAAGTTGTGTTGCGAAGAAGGACCGCAATGGACCTGAACATTTGGGTCGTCTCTTTGTTTGACCGCCTTGCCATAACCCTTCCTCAATAGAAAAAAAGCTCAGATTGGGTATATATACGTAACTGAAAAAACATCAACAAGAAACTGCAGTTATATACAATACAAAATGTGACAGAATCCGAGATATACTCTACCGCAACCTTGAAAAGCCCAAAAAACGAAACACAGTCTGAACGTCCATGTCGGGCTACATCTCGCCACAAGCGAAGAACGAAGGCTCAGTCGAAAAAGGCGCCGTCGTCCTCGGAAAAACAACAATCGGCTTAGGTTCACTAATCGCGGCGAACGTCGTAGTCGGGTACCCAGTCGAGAAGTCGCTCAAGGCTCTGAATCTCCCGAAAGAGTTCGACGCAAGCACATACGACGCTGTTAGCAGAGGCTCGAAGATAGGAAGAAACTGCATACTCCGTTCAGGAACAATCGTCTACGAGACGGCGGAGATAGGCGACAGGGTCAGGACGGGGCACAACGTCCTCGTCAGGGAGGGAAGCACCGTGGGCGACGATTCGCTGGTCGGCTCCTCCTCGAAGCTCGACGGAACCGTTAAAATCGGGAAGGCAGTCATCATCCAATCGAACGCGTACCTCCCCCACCTCACGGCAATCGAGGACGGAGTTTTCATTGCCCCGAACGTCTGCTTCACCAACGACCCGTATCCTCTGAGCAAACGCCTAATCGGAGTCACGGTCGAGAAGGACGCCCTGATATGCGCGAACTCCACATTACTCGCAGGCATCAGAGTCGCAAAGGGCGCTGTGGTCGGAGCGGGCTCGGTCGTGACAAAGGACGTGGCTCCCGAAACCGTTGTCGTCGGAAACCCCGCGCGGTTCCTGATGACGCGTAAAGAGTTTGAAGAAAAAAGGGCGAAATGGAACAAAGCAACCTGAGACATTATTGACGTGACGAAAATGATTGATTTGAAGGATTATAGGATAATCGACCTTTCAGCAGAAATTCGACCCGGAGCTCTCAAGGTGAACGGGGAGTACCTACACGGGAGCCAGACACGCAGGTTCGAGCTCCGCCAGTTCGTCTACGCGCCAGACAAGATGATAATGAACTGGGTCGAAGCCGAGTCGCACATCGGCACCCACGTTGAGCTCCCAGCCCACTTCGCACAGGACGGGAAGTCGAGCTCCGAAATGCCGATTCAAAAATTCCTGGGCGAGGCGGTTGTCCTCGACTTTTCAAGCTTAAAGCCGAAAGAAGGTAAGGGGCAGCCGATTCTACCCTCTCACCTTGTTAAAGTCGGGAAGGGCGACATTGTCCTCTTGTGGAGCTCTCTGAATCGGGACGAGCAGTCCTACATCTCGCCTGAAGCATCCAAATTCCTCGCGGAGAAGGCCGTCAGGATGGTCGGCGTCCAGAACATCAGGGTCGAGGCTCCCGGCGGCTCAACAGCCACTCACGTGAACCTCCTGAAGAACGAGATTCCCCTCATCGAAGGCCTAGTCAACCTTGAACAAGTCAGGAAGGAAAGGGTGTTCTTCATTGGGCTCCCGCTGAACGTCGCAGGCTTGGACTCATCGTGGATAAGAGCCATAGCCCTAGAATCCCGAGACTAAATTCCTAGAATGCCAAGTAGCAATTGGTTTAGGGGAAAATGAGTTTCAAGTTTATGAGGACATTCTATAAGAATGCGTAAATCAAAATTTTTGTCGTCCAAAAAAGGGACGCAAGACATATAAAAAATTTTAAAAGAGTGATGTGGAAGTGTGGATTTCATGGCGAGAGGATTCACTCTGAAGGTGCTGCTTACTTGCCTTGTAGTGATGCTGACGTTCTCAGTATCCGTTGTATGTGCAACTTCGGAGACTGACTGGTGGCCAACGTTCCATCACGACCCTGCGCATACAGGATACTCGGACTCGACAGCGCCTGAGACGAACAACATAATATGGAGCTACCAAACCGGATGGCGCGTGTGGTCCCCTCCCACCGTTGCCGAAGGAAGGGTTTACGCAGGTTCATGGGACTGCAACGTATACTGCCTAGACGCGTACACGGGCTCAAAAGTATGGAACTACACAACCGGGGCTATTGTGGATTCTTCTCCCGCCGTTGCGGAAGGAAGGGTGTACTTTGGCTCCTATGACTACAACGTCTATTGCCTAGACGCAGACACCGGTACAAAGATATGGAACTACACGACGGGAAATGAGGTGCGTTCTTCCCCTGCCGTTGCCGATGGAAGGGTGTACGTGGGCTCATGGGACTGCAACGTGTACTGCCTAGATGCGGACAACGGTCTGAAAATATGGAGCTACCAAACCGGGTCTGTTGTGGTCTCTTCTCCTGCCATTACCGATGGAAAGATGTACGTAGGTTCAGGAGACTGTAACGTATACTGCTTGGATGCGGACAACGGTTCGAAAATATGGAGCTTCCACACCGGTAATGCTGTGTGGTCTTCGCCCTCCGTTGTTGACGGAAAGGTGTACGTAGGTTCATGGGACCACAACGTGTACTGCCTAGACGCTGATACGGGCTCAGAAATTTGGAGCTACCAGACTGGAAATGATGTGTGGTCTTCCCCCGCGGTTGCCGACGGAAGGGTTTACGTGGGCTCCTATGATTATAACGTTTACTGCCTAGACGCGGACAACGGTTCGAAAATATGGAACTACACAACCGGAAACTATGTGTGGTCCTCTCCTGCTGTCGCTGACGGAAAGGTTTACGTTGGCTCAGGGGACTACAACGTCTACTGCCTAGACGCGGATATAGGCTCAGAAATTTGGAGCTACCAAACCGGAAACGCTGTGCGGTCCTCTCCCGTGTGGTCTTCCCCCGCGGTTGCCGACGGAATAGTGTACGTTGGCTCCTATGATGGCATTGTCTACGCTTTTGGGGCTCATTTAAGAGCTCATTACCTAGTAACATTTAGTGAACAAGGACTGCCAAACGGAACTCGGTGGGCAGTTACATTCGGAGGGCAGACACAGTCTTCCACAGGCAGCATCATCACCTTCAGTACGACGACTTCTGGCTCATACAACTGGAACGTGTCGTCTCAGATTTCCGTGGGAAGTGGCGAAAGGTACGTCTCTGACGTAACCTCGGGAACCGTCGAGCTTGCTTCGCAGAACGCATCCCAGACCATAGAATATACCCATCAATACAGTTTGACAATCACAGCGCAACCAAGCGGCTCAATATCATACAGTTATCCCGAATCTTCAGGCACAGTCAGTGGAGGCAGCACCGAAGTGATATATGTGCCAGCGGGGGGAAGCGTTCTGCTTTCAGCCCAGCCATCTTCCTTCCTTTACCAGTTCAACGGTTGGACTGGAACCGTAGCATCAACCAACAGTCAGCTCAGCGTAAGCGTGGACTCGCCGATGAGCGTGGAATCTACATTCGGCCTCAACTACATGAGTATCGAACTGATAGCTGCCATCGTCATCATAGCTATTCTCGCAGGGAGCTTTCTAGCGCGAAAGAAAAGGAAACATAATAAACAAACGAAATAAGCTTATAAGCTTCTTTTCTATTAAACGCTTAAACAAACTCCGCGTAACAAAATTATTTTGTCAAGAGGGGTCAGGCGTTGGTCAGCAAGAAGAAGCAGCAGGAATACGAAGAGAAAATCAAGCAAGCTATGTTCATCCTTGGTCAGGTCTCGGAGGACAACACGACCCCCCGTAACATCAGGAGGGCCGCGAAGAACGCGATGGACACGCTTCAGTCCACGGGGCACACGGTCGGCATCAAAGCCTCCAACGCCATCTCAATCCTCGATGAGATTCTTCAGGACCCGAACATGCCGCCCTACACGCGGGTCAAGCTCTGGAACGTCATGAGCCTCATCGAAGCCATAAAGGACTAAAGCTCTGCCAGACAAATTTTCAAGCCTGCACAATTATGGGAATAACTTATATCATCGACCCAAAATAATGTAGCACCCCAAAAACCGCATTAATTAACTGACACAAAAGGTGACTGACGTGCCGAAGGAACTTGTTGCCACCGCCCCGAAGCAGCTTGCCCTCAGGGAATACGAGGACCCGCCCCTGAAGCCGAACCAGATTAGGATAAAGAGCCAGTTCTCAGCCGAGAAGCACGGGACGATGCTGCCCATCTTCCTCGGGTCGTCCACGCTCACGAACAAACGGTACGACGCCGAATCGGGGCTCTTCCTCCCAGAAAGCTCAGGAAAGGGGTGGACCGCCAAGTTTCCCATGAACCTGGGGAACATGACCGTCGGCTCAGTCACGGAGGCCGGAGATAAAACCAAAAAGGTCAAGGTCGGTGACAGAGTCTACGGCTACCTCCCGATACGGGAGACGCACACGGTCAACGAGGAGAACGTGACCGTCGCGCCCGTCGAGTTGGGCGATAGGGACATAGTCTGCATCGACCCCGCGGTCGTCGCGCTCATGGCGGTCCGCGAAGGGCGAGTCAGAATCGGCGACACGGTGGCGGTCTTCGGCCTCGGGGCGATAGGGCTCATGGCAGTCCAGCTCGCGAAGCTCTCAGGCGCCCTTACCGTCATTGGGATTGAACTCATTCAGAAGAGGCGGAACCTAGCCGAGACCTACGGCGCGGACATCACGTTGAATCCGCTTGAATGCGACGTCGGGTTCGAAATGAAGAAGCTCACAGGCGGAAAAAGCGTCGACATATCCCTAGAGACAAGCGGCTCGTACAAGGCCCTGCACGAAGCCATCAGGTCCACCAGGTACGGCGGCACGGTCGTCCCAGTCTCGTGGTACCATGGCGAAGCGAAGGGCCTGAACCTTGGCGAAGAGTGGCACTTCAACCGCCAGACCCTGGTCTCAGGCGCGAGGGTCGAGAGCGAGCCGTACAGGGACTACCCGCTTTGGGACAGGAAGCGCCTCTACAACACGGTCATCGAACTGTTCAAGAAGAAGCACCTCACGAGTCAGGGGCTGCTTACACCGACGGTGCAGTTCAAGGACGTAGCCGAAGCCTACATGAAAATCGTCGATAAGCCCGAAGAAACCATTAAATTGGGCGTCACCTACAGTTAAGGCGTCGGGGAACCCGCGCAACAATCAGGGAAGTGCCAGTTTTTGTCCTTGCACGAGGCGATGCTCTACGACAAAGCCGAAGACAATAAAGTCAGGTGCAGCCTCTGCGGTCGCCGCTGCCTAATCCAAGACGGGTCCACGGGGTTCTGCAGGGTCAGAAAGAACGTTTCGGGCAAGCTTTACTCGCTCAACTACGCGAAGGCCTGCGCGGCGAACATCGACCCCATCGGCAAGAAGCCGCTTTCCCACTTCCACCCCGGAGCCTCGGTCCTCTCAATCGCCACGGTCGGGTGCAACTTCAGGTGCCAGTTCTGCGACAACTGGGACATAAGCCAAGAAACACAAATCGTCGGCAGAAACTTCCCGCCCGAAGACGTCGTCAGGGCAGCCAAGGACAGCGGATGCCAAGGAATAAGCTACACGTACACGGAGCCCACAATCTTCTTCGAGTACGCTTATGATACCTCTGTTCTAGCTCACAAGCAGGGGCTCTTCAACACGTTCGTGACGAACGGCTACATGACGCCCGAAGCCATCAGAACCATCTCGGGGTACCTCGACGCCGCGACCGTCGACTTCAAAGGAGGAGGCGACCCCCTATTCTACCGAAGATTCTCGTCCGTCCCCTCAGTCGAACCGATTTTCGACGCCCTGAAGGAAATGAAGAAATGCGGCGTCCACGTCGAAATCACGAACCTCGTCGTGCCCAAAATAGGCGACTCAGTGGAACAGATTAGGCAGCTCGCCACGTGGATAAAGGACAACCTAGGCAGAGACACGCCGTTTCACCTCCTGAGGTTCCACCCGAACTACGAGCTGACCGAAATCAGCTCAACCGAAGTCAAATCACTTGAGACTTCTTATGGCGCTGCTAAGGAAGCGGGACTTAACTACGTGTACCTCGGGAACGTTCCCGGCCACCGATACGAGAACACGTACTGCCCAGAATGCAACGAGCTACTGGTCAAGAGGGAGAGCTTCAGCATCGTCAAATGGAACGTCACCGGCGACAAGAAGTGCCCCAACTGCGGAAAAAGCATCGCCGTAAAGGGCGAGTTCCACAAGGAAGGCTTCTCCTACCCCTATTCTGTTCTGTAAACGGCCTCGTTTACCTCTGGGAAAGCCCGAGTAAAGACATGAATTAATAAGATTCCCGTTTCAGTATTTTCTAGAACTCAATGTGGCATATTCTGAGAAGAGACGCTGACACGGTTCTGGAAGACGAGAAGGTTAAGGCAAGCTTACACAGGTACATCGCCGTGATGAAGGACGAGAAGCCAGCGAAGTTCATGGTCGCTGGGAAAATACCCGCAAACTTTAGCGGCACTATTTCAGTCCGAGAACTGTGGAGAATTCATGATCAAACACTAGAAGAATTTACGCGTCTGGAACAGGAAATTGACAGCGGTCGAACCTCTCTGAAGGAGCTGGAAACCGCCAAGACCTCGTTCCTCGAACTCAAGATTGAAATAGCCCACAGAATCCTCGAGAGCTGCCACTTTTGCACCAGAAAATGCGGCGTCAACCGTCTCAAGGGACAGAAGGGTTACTGCGGATGCGGCAAACAAGCCATGGTCTCGTCTTTTTTCGGGCACATGGGCGAGGAGCCTGAGCTCGTGCCTTCAGGAACAGTCTTCACCCTCGGCTGCACGATGCGGTGTCTGCACTGCCAGAACTGGACGATTTCACAATGGTCCGAACAGGGAGAAGTATATTCACCTCAGAGATTAGCTTTAGTTGTTGAACAGCTGCGCCGAAATGGCTGCAGAAACGCGAACCTTGTGGGCGGAGAGCCGACGCCTTGGTTTGAGCAGTGGCTCGGCGCGTTTAGGCTCGTTGGACTCAACGTTCCCGTCGTTTGGAACTCGAACTCGTACTACAGCGAGGAAACGGCAAAGCTCCTAGCTGGCTTCGCGGACGTTTACCTCTTGGACTTCAAGTACGGGAACAACGAGTGCGCCGAGAGAATATCGGACGCGCCGAACTACTGGGAGGTGTGTACCCGGAACCACCTGCACGCGGCGGAGCACGGGGAACTCATAATACGAGTGCTGGTTTTGCCTGGGCACCTTGAATGTTGCACAAAGGAAATATTGAATTGGATTTCAGGCAATTTGGGCAAGAACACGCGGGTCAACCTGATGTTCCAGTACAAGCCCGAGTGGAGGGCTCACGAGGTTCCCCATCTGGGAAGGAGGCTGACAGCCGACGAGATGCGGAGAGCGGTTCAACTTGCTGAAGAGGCTGGGCTCACGAACTTTATCACGTAATATTTTAGTGGGAGAT
>CAZOKM010000062.1:0-9740 GCA_964580405.1 uncultured Candidatus Bathyarchaeia archaeon
CCCCCGTACTACTACAGCCACGACGAAGCCGCCGTCTTGGAGCATTACAGGCAGCTCGTCAAAGCCGTGGACATCCCAGTCTACGCATACAATATCCCGAAAACCTCAGGATTCACTATCACACCGTCCATTCTGGCGAAGATGGCTGACTTCGGCGTCAAAGGCATCAAGGACAGCAGCTACAGCATAATCGACTTCATGCTCTTCGTCCTTGAGCTTAGGCAGCGCAGGGACTTCACGTTCATGTCCGGGACCGAAGCGCTTCTGCTCCCCGCGATGATGGTCGGGGCGAAGGGATGCGTCTCCGGGACGTCGAACGTGTTCCCCGAGCTCGTCGTCGAGCTCTACAATGTGATAGTCAAAAAGGACTACGAGGAAGCAGCGCGACTGCAGTTGAGAGCCATCGAAGCAAGAAAAGTGCTCACATCAGCCAGGTCCACAACCGCCGCCAGCCACGCGATTCTGAAGTACAGAGGAATCGACGCTGGCGTGCCGAAGCGCCCCATACTGCCGTTATCGGACGAGGAAGCCAGTCGGTTGCGGAAAGGGTTCAGCCAGCTAGGCCTGTTGTGAAAATAAAAAAAAATGGCTATACGTAGCCTAAAGCATCTGCTCGTTTGCTCTTTTTCGATGCGTATGAAAGAAGGGGGAAGGTCTACACTGGGTTGTCGCTTGAGGAGCCGCTTGCCGCGTATGAGCCTTCCTGCGGGACGCTCAGGTTAGGCAGCCTTTCCTTGGTTCGGTTTTCCACGATGATGGCTGCTTCCTTCAGTATCTTACTCGCGTCTTCACTCACTGGACCGGAGTCGATAGCTGCGCCCACGGTTCCGCCGATGTCCATCACGATATCGCCAAGCATCGTCTCCACGTTGAAGATTTCGTTGCCGATGTCAGGCAGCACCCCTGAGACGCCGTTCCTGACGCTTTTGAGGGTGTTCACTACGCCCGAAACGGACGACGCGGTATTCCCGAACTCGTAGACCGTGCGGAGCCTGAGGCACACGTTCTCCAGCGCGAGGCTCGAGTGCATGAGGATGTTCTTCTGCCTCCGCACCTCGGAGAGCTCGTCAGCCAAGATTTTGGCGTGGGCGCTGTCGTGCCTCTGCTGGGCTTGGATGATTTTCTCGAAGATTTCCTTGTCGCGGTAGTCGTACTTGTTGATGTACTCGTTTATCCTCTGGGCTTGGGCTTCCACGCGGGTCAAGACTCGGTTGATTTTGGGCTTCAAAGGCTCCGATTTGCCGAGAACTTTCTTGACTCCCTTCGGCTGGTCTTCCCACTTCCGCTTGAACTTTTCAGACAACACTGTGTCCTCCAGTACCTTTTTAAGTGGAGAACTGAACCTCGCATGAAATAGCTTTCTAACACGCAGATATACATGCACAAAATAATGAAGCACAAAAAAGCGTGAAAAGGACGAAAAAGATATAGAAAGACCAGAACCATAATATTCGCAGGCAGTTAATGATGATTGGGAGCTGAATAAGGTTGCACATCAAGCACACCACGAAAATAAAGAAGAAGACTCTAGAGGATGTACACGGAGGTTCATCCCTCTACCAGGTTTTTTGGCAGGCAGACGCCCACGGAGCCAAGTTTGGAGAGACGAAGCCTGAGTCGATGAAGGCTTTCACGAACTTCGCGCGGCTGACGCTTAAGCCCGGAGGGACAAATCAGGTTCACTCGCACGAGGATGCGGAGCAGGTCTACATCGTCCTGCGCGGCGGGGGAACCGTCCAAGTCGGCGAAGAGAAAGCCGAAGTTGAAGCTGGCGACGCTATATTCCTGCCCGCGAAGGTCCCGCACGGCTTCTTCAACACGCGGAAAAAAACAGCCGTCATCCTACTCGTCGGCACCCACATCTAGTCATCAGAAGACCAAAAATTACATGAACCGCAAGCCGATAGTACTGTCACCAGTGCCACCGTGAACTTTTCCTATTAAAGTCCTTTTTGACTTCGTTGATTGCGACGTCGCCCAACAATTTTATTCTATTAAGGTCGCATGTTCCGAAGCCCATTTCCTGAGCTATCCTAATGTGCCGTGGCATCTCGTCCTGGGAGAACCCCATGACCGCCGCTCCGACGGCGTCTGTTGCCACGCAGTCTTTCCCCGCGATTATCAGGTCCATCCTGACTGGTTTGCTCCAGAGCTCGTGCCCTTCGCCGCCGACGACGCCGTCGACGATTGAAAAGTCGGGCTTGAGGAGCTGAAGAATGTCGACGACTCCGCGGTCCTCGCGGTGGATTGAACCCCGTCTGCCTCGCGCGAGGAGCCCCATCAGGTTCTTCATAGATAGGGTGGCCTGCCACAGCGCGTGGATTTTGAGCTTCGGCGCGCTTATCAGGCAGTCGTAGTCGAAGACGGGCTTGGCAATCCAGAACTCCGGAATAAAATGCGGGTTCGGCACCTTCGTGAGGACGCCCTCCTCCCTGTTGACGTCGATGAGCCTGACGTTCTGTCTCTTTGCTATTTCGTTGTAGCCGAGCTCGCCAAAGGCTTGGGTCACGTCGCACCCGCCGCCCTCCGCGATGGCGATGTCCCTGACCCCTTGGTCCTTGAGGAACTCTATCGCGCCCTCGACCATGCGGGGGTCGGTTGTGACGCCCTCCTCGGCCGTCCTGATGATGGTTATGTTGACCTTAATGAGGACCCTCTTCTTCGACGAAACGACGTCTCCCGCGCTGATGGCCTTCAGCGCCTTGTAGGCCAATTCCTTGTTGTCTGTCCCCCGAAGCAACGCGACGACCGAGTTCTCCATCTTGGAAGGCTTCCTTTTTCGGATTTATCCATAGAATCGGGAAGGCAGATAAAAACTTTTTTTGGGAAACTACTTTTATGATTTTTTCGCAGCCTACTCGTTTCTCAGCGCCACGACGGGGTCAAGCCGAGAAGCCCGCCAAGAGGGGTAGAACCCCGAAGCCATGCTTAACGTTATGCACAGGACCCACGTCTGGAAAAGGAAGACGGGACTGAAGGCGGGGACGAGCTGCAGCGAAAATTGGCTTCTCGCGCCGAACATGGTGTCGATATTAAGCGTCCTCGCGAGAAGTATGCTCACGGCTTGAGATAGACCCATGCCTAGGAAGATGCCTATGGTGCCTCCGAGCATGCCTATGATCATGGCTTCGCAGAGGAAAAGCTGCAGGATCACGGTTCTGTTGAACCCTAGGGCTTTGAGCAGCCCGATTTCTTTGATGCGTTCCATCACCGAGGTTTGGAGCGTCGTGATTATGCCGACGGACGCGACGAGGAGGGAAACCATCGCGACGATGTTTATGAAGAGGTAGATGTTGCTCGTTATCTGCTGAATCATGTCGGAAATCTGCTGCGGAGAAAACACCACGACGTCGTTCCCGTACCTGTCCCGGATGGTGTCCAGCACCGCCTTGTTCTGGTCAGGGCTATCGGTGACAACGTACAACCCGTCGTAGTTGCTGCCGCGCTTGAACAGGTTCTTCGCCGCAGAGGTGGAGATGAAAACCATCTGGTCCACGGGCACTATCCCGCTTCCGAGGTACTTGAGCACGCCCCGAACCACGAACGACCGCTGGGCAGTCACAATTTTCTGTCCCTCGTAAGTTTGGTACCTGACGTTGACCGTTTGCCCCAGAGACATCAGGGTCTGCGCCGAGTCCGACGACCTCGCCACCTCGTTGCCTAGGACTATTCCCACGCTGTCCGTGTCCGAGACGAAGGTCCCCTCCTCGAAGCTCATCGTCGGAAAAAGCAGGGGGAGCTTGTCCTGTTCGGTGCCTATGATGATCGAGGTTTGCGCTTCTCCTCGTATTGTGATGGCGGAGATTTGCTGGAAATAAAGAATCACGTCTGAGACGCCTTCGATTTTTTTGATCTGGTTCGCCAGCGCTGTGTCGATGTCGATGTTTTCGCCTCGTGGACTCACAATCAGAATGTTCGCGCCCAGCGAGCTGAACTGGGTGTTGACTAAATTCGTGAATCCGTTTCCCGTGCCGTTCAACGCGACTATGAGGCTTGCGCCCATCACCACCATGAGGGTAGTCAAGCCCGTCCTCAGCCGCCTCTCCCTCAACGCCTCGAAGGACAGGTTGAAGAGCTGGAAAACGTTCATCGCCGCATCTGCCCTTACGTTGCCGTTGCCTTTTGTTTGGCGACGCTACGGCGGTAGAGGAGGAGAATGACGATTGTCGTAGCCGCAACCGTCACGAGGATAAGCCCCGACTCGCCCAAAAGACCGAAAACGCTTTCATTCCCGCCTGAACTGGGCTGGGTCTCAGCTTGGGCTTCCACCGTCACGTACACTGTCACGTTCAAGGCGTGGTCGACGTACTGGTCGTCCCTGTAGGAGATTGAGATGGTAACAGGATAGGTTCCGTCCTCAACATCGTCCTTCACGTAGGCTGCGAGTGTGAAGGGGGACTGGGAATTTTCTTCGACGTCGCCGATGTAGGTTGTGCTTTCGGAGGTCAGCGTGAGGATTTCGCTGGGCTGGATTGTGGCGTTCGCGTACGTGGCGGCTACGTTGCCCTTGTTAAGCAGGGTCGTCGTGATTTCAACCCTGGAGCCGTTTATAGCGGGCTGCGGGTCAACGGTCTCGTCGTACGCCACCAGCTCTATTCGCCCAACGACCACCAAGCCTATCGGAAAAGTGTCGGTTACGCTTTCCCCGTAACCGTCTTGGTAGCTCACGGTCAACGTGCCCGAGTATGTGGTGCCAATTGCGCTTGACGGACCGTAAACCGTCGCTGTGATTGTGGCTGAATCGCTTGATTCGAGGTAGTTGAGGGTCCAGTGGTTTCCCCCGCGGAACACGAGCGGCGAAGGCACGGTTAGGGTCACGTCGAGGGCGGAAACTGGCACGTCTCCGCTGTTGAGTATGATGAGGCTAAGCTGGTTGTCGACGCCGCTGACCAGCCGATTGTCGGAAGATGTAACGGTGACGGAAACTGGGAGCCTGACTTCGAATGTGGCTGATGCCCAGTTGCTCTCGTACTGCGAATTGCCCAGCCAGCTCGCGTTCACGCTCCAGAACCCCTCAGAGTCGGGCAGGTACGACTCGGCGAATGAGCCGTCGGCGTTGGTCCTCACGGTTCTGGTGAGGGTTGCGCCGTTTGGCTTCTTGTACTTTAGGGTGACGGTGACGTTTTCTTGGGCTGGCGAAATCGAGCCTGACACTCTTACGGTTTGCCCTTCTTCCGCCGTTTGAGGCGTGACGGACACGGTGACGGTGGACTCGATTTTCGAGACGACTAATTGGACGACGAGGGTCCGCGCGGTTCCTTCGACGAACGAGGTGCCCTGCTTGACGGCGTACTTGACTTCCATGTTGTACCTGTAGGTGCCAGCTGCGACGTTTTCGCCGATGTCAAGCGTGAACGTCATCGTCAAAAATCCCTTGGGCTCAATCTCGTCAGTCGGGTTCAGAAGGTCGCCCACCGTCGGCGCCCCAGTCGCGGTCGCGTTTGGGTTCCCGTAAATATCCGTGAACCGCCCGTCGGGGAACCGCAGCACGCCTGACACCCCCTTTATTGTCGTGGAGGGGTCGTTGTTCTGCAGCTCCACGGTCAGGGGAGACTGGGTGTCGCCAGGATACGCCTCTGTAGGAGTGTCCGGGTCTGTTCCCCAGACGACGCGTGTCACCTTTAGCTCCACCGACTGCGCCTTCGCGGGTTCAACGCAGAACGGAATGATTAATGATAGGCATAGCAATACGCAAAGCAGACAGGTTGTTGTTTCTGTTTTCAAGCGGATATTCCTCCACCTCTGTCAATCCTCGAAATTCGTCCATCTCGTATGTAAATGATTCTGTCCGCCATGTTCGCCACGTCGGGGCTGTGGGTCACGACTATGACCGTCGTCCCGCCCTCCTTGTTCAGCTTCCTCAAAAAGTCCATAATCATCCTCCCAGTCGCCGAGTCAACGTTGCCCGTAGGCTCGTCAGCCAGCACAATTTCAGGGTCGTTGATGAGCGCCCTCGCGATTGCAACCCGCTGCTGCTCCCCGCCGCTCAGCGTTTTGGGTTGCCTCGTTATCTTGTCGCTTAACCCGACGACTTTGAGGAGCCCCCTGACCTTTCTTTCCCTCTCGCTCCGGGAGTACCCCTTGACCAGCGCGGGCAGCTCCATGTTCCTCAGCACGCTTGACCTCGAGACGAGGTTGTACGCTTGGAAGACGAAGCCTACTTTCTCGTTGCGGAGCCTAGCCAGCTGGTTCTCGTTGAGGCCCGAGATGTCGACGCCGTCAATCAGGATTCTGCCCGAGCTCGGCTTGTCCAAAGCTCCCAGCAGGTTAAGTAGGGTTGACTTTCCGCTTCCGGAGGGACCCATTATGGCGACGAATTCGCCCTTCTGCACCTTCATCGTGAGCCCGTTGACGGCTGAGACGACGTTCGGACCGATGAAGTACTTCTTCGACACCTCGTTGGTCTCGATGGCGAACCTGCTGGCAATGGAAGGCTGAGTTTTGTTGTCGAAAATGGCAGCATTTTGGGTCGGTTCAGCCGCTTCTGGAACGCGGATTTCAGCCATGAAGACGCAGGCAACGATTAAGAAACCAGAGAAGAGCGCGGCGACGGAAGAGGCGGTCAAGCCTGAACTCAGCTGCGGAGAGGTCTGAGCCCTGTAAAGCGAATAAACACCCACGACGACCATGAAGCTCGCCAACGAAAGCGCCAAGTATGCTCCCGCCTTAGTTTTTGCGGAGACTCCGAGGGCTGCGACGATGCTTAGGCTCGCGGTAATCAGAGTCGTGTACTGGGCTGTGGGAAGGGTCAGGGTCGAGGTCACGCTTGTCGACCAACCCGCGAACGAGGCGAGCTCGATAACGGCGAACCCGACTAGGAGGACGACGGTTATTTGGGCGGGAAACCCCAGCTCACGCGCGTCTTGAGAGCCCATTCCTTTCTCAATTCCCCTATTATCGAACCACGTTTAAAAACCAATTGTTGTTCGACCTCAGAGTGAATAAATAATATCTCGATAAAGGCTTTTTCAAAAGATGTATTTTTGGAAATTCTACTTTTTTACCTTTTCAAGAAATTGCATTTCCCGAAATTGAAATCTATTTTTGTTCTTTATTATCCATAAAAGTGCTGGTGGGCTGCCTATAATCATGAGTGTTATGCTTGGAATGAAAACGCGGTCTTCCGAAATTATGGCTGAAATCATAGTTACTCTTATATTGGCATAACCTTGTGGTCCAAGTGGGTTTTTTATAGTCGCTGTGACGTTGGTTATTTTGTCGGGAAAGTAATCGATTCTTTGGCTTCCAGCCGTGGTTATATTCGAAAGGATTCTTCCTGGGTGGGTTACCAAGAACTGTTCTATAACCTCAGTATCAAACATTTTTGAATGGAGCATAAATTCGTCTATGTCGGGATATTGTCCCACGACCCAGTCATATATTTCGGAGCTGCTTATGTTAAGAAATTGGACAAATAAGGGATAATTTGACTCAATTTCGATTCTCATTCCCATCTGATATGACAATAAGTAGTAATTTGTCACTTCGTGCCGAAAATTACTTGATTCAGAACTAGAGAATGTACCAATGGCAACATTTGGGACTAATGAAACTAAAATTATTGCGAAGCCAATTATGAAAATGATTACCCCAATCCTTCCTACAATAGTCAGCTGCCGTGAATTCAAATTTCCAACCTTCTTTCAAAGTAGAAATAAGCTACAAGGAAAATGAATAGAACAAGAACATAACCTGCCCCAATGTAGTAAATCGCTTCAGAGAAACTTGGGGACCAAATGTTGTTTTCAAAGAAATATTCCTGAACGAAGTGTTGCGGGCTTGACATGTAATATCGGTCTAGAGCAATTATGGGATTGATTACGGAAGAGATTTTTACAATGATTTCAGAGCTTGCTGTGTTTAAATACGAAGCAATGGTTGTGAGTATTTGCATCGCAAACTGCATTATTATGCTTATCATCAAACCCCAGCTTCCTTTCTTCAGAACTAATGACAACAGTAATGCAACTCCCGTGATGAAAAGAGGAAAACATAGCGCAGCCACATAAGCCAAAATAATGGTTGGTACGTACATCGAGACCAAATAAGGCGCCATGATGTATAGAACACAAACCTGAATCCCCAGAAAAAGAAGTATCTCCACGCCAACAGATGAAACCAGTTTTGCAGTTAATAACATTCTTCTGGTTAATGGATAAGATAGGAAAGTTTGCATGGTTCCCCTTTCAAGGTCGTTTCCCAACCCAAACGCTATGTTTTTAGTGATAAGTAATAATAGAAAGAAAATCGGGAATCCTGTCAATCCTTTAATTATGCTAAAGGTCAAGGCTTCATCTGTCTTAATAAATTGAAATAGAACAACACTGCCACTACCAAAGTTCATGTTTGAAAAGAAAATCGTTGCAACAACATACAAAAATGTAAAAAATTCCAGAACTGGGAACCTGCAGTCTTCACTGAGCGAAATTGCCAGAACCTCCATGAAAGCTCGCTTTTTAGGCATCTCAATCATTCCTCCCTTGTGACACAGCACGGTCATAAAGTTCCTCAAGTGAGGCAGTTTCACTTTCAATTCCCGAAATTTGGACCTTAGCTTTTTTTGCGAGTTTGACAATATCTCCATAGAGCTGCTGTTTCTTTTCTTCAGGAACATCTACCGAAATCCCCCTTGAATCCACGATTGTGTTCCTAACGTATCTTAGTTCCTTCATAGCTTCAGCAAGTTTCTGAGGGCTAGTTGTTGTGATTCTTGTTGCTCCAATGCTGAGTTTTTCACGTAATTCGGCGAAGCTGCCTTGCGCCCAGACCCTACCTTTGTTTATTATCGCCACGGACTCGCATATTTTGCTTAATTCAGGTAGGACGTGTGACGAGACCAGAAAAGTAGTTTTTTTGTCACGGTGCAGCCTCAAAATTAAGTTCAGAATCTCGTTTCTTGCCTGCGGGTCAAGGTTCGAAGTCGGTTCATCGGCGATGACGAATTCTGGCTCATGAATCAAAGCGTGGGCGATGGCGAATTTCTGGAGCATGCCCGCTGAGAGTCCTTTAATGGGTCGGGTATAGGCTTCTTTCTGCAGTCCAACGGTTTCGAGCATCTCTTTTGCCCTAGATTCGTGCACACCAAAAATTCGGCACGCTTTTTCAAGGTAACTCAGAACATCATGGTGGATGGGAAAAATCGGTTTCTCGTAGACAACGCCGATTTTGGTTTTGATCACAGGATTGTCCCAAGGGTTTTTACCAAAAACTTCGACCTTCCCCTTGTTGGGTTTCAGAAGCCCTAACATGACCTTGATTGTGGTTGTTTTCCCAGCGCCATTAGGTCCCATTAGGCCCAACAAGGTGCCTTCCTCAACTGTCAAAGAAAGTCCATCAACAGCTAGGGTTTTACCATAACTCTTGACCAAATCTTCAATTTGAACTATCGTCATAGTAAAACCTTCCCATTTCTCTTAATAAATAATAATATTAGTATATAAATTTTTTCACATTCCAAGAAAAGATAATCTGAATAAGTTTGCGCACCAAAACAACAGAAAATTTGCATTGCAAATCAGATAGGGTCTAGGCTGCGGTTTGTTAGACAAAATTGCAGAATTATTGTTGAACAAATCAGACCAAACGAATCTTATCTTGTTTGTGTTTGGCTTAACAGAAGAGTCGGTTTCACCCTGAGCTCGTCGAGTCCGAGCTCCTCAGGCTTGAAGCCCATGGCTAATCCGAGAAGTTGAGTGTAATGCAGGACGGGCAAGCCGTAGCTCGCGTTGAAGGCTTTCTCT
>CAZOKM010000063.1:0-9660 GCA_964580405.1 uncultured Candidatus Bathyarchaeia archaeon
CAATTATAAAGGACAAGAATTTTAAAGCATGGATTTTTTAACATTTTTCATACATATTCAATCTTCCTCAATTTTGTCAAAAAAGTTATCAAACTCATGTTTCAATTATTAGAGTTTTTCAGAACTCTGAAAGGATTTTTAGAATCCTCTAGAAGGAGGGGATGATGTCTCTTCTGAATTTTCTAACCAAATCGAGGTATTCTGGCGTGTGGAAGACGAACGGATACCCTTGGCCCGGAGTGTAGTCCCCTATAAACGCGATGAAATAGTCGCATCCTACGTTACGGTATTTTTCGATCGTCTCTGCCGTGTCGGTTATGCCTCCCATCGCGCCGAAGGTGAACTTGCCCTCTTCTCTGCCGTACTTTTTGAGGTATCTTCTGATTTTAATTATTTGCTTCTGATAATTGCTTGCGTCTTTGTCTCCCGCGTTGATCCACTCCCAAGTCGTAGGAATCCACCCATCGAAGAGCTTCGCCGTCATCCTCAGCATGTAGTCGCCTGCGCCTCCCGACCAGATGGGCGGATGGGGCTTTTGGATTGGTTTGGGTTTGAGCACAGCGTCTTTTACAGAATAGTATTTTCCCTTGAATGTCACCTTGTCTTGGGTCCATAATTTGACCATCAACCTCACTCCCTCAATGGTCCTTGCCACCCTAACCTCGGGGGTTTCCCAGCCCTGAGGAGCGTAGGTCTGAAACTCTTCGGGGTGCCATCCCGCTCCGAGTCCGGCGATGACGCGTCCGTTGGAGAGGTGGTCGAGGTGGGCTATGACCTTGGCGAGCTGCGGGGGATAATACCTAGGCAAAGGGCTGACTGCGGTTCCAAGCTTTATCCTATTCGTTTTGGCGGCGATGTAGGCGAGGGTCGTGTAGGGTTCGGTGCACTCGCTGGTTCTGGGCAGGTTGTAGTGGTCAGGGATGAAGAAGCCGTCGTAGCCCAGCTCCTCCGAGAGGACCGCGGTGTCCACGAACAAGCTCAACGGAAGGTTCTTCGACTTCGGGAAGACGCTTGAAATGTTTATCCCAAATTTCATACCCGACTCGTCCATCCTTTTCTTATTGAATAAGAAATGACACCTTCGTATTTAACGAAATACGCCTAAGAATTCGGATAATGGAGCTTTGAAGAAATTATCCAAAAAAAGAAAATCGACAGCAATTGATGAATATTATTTTATTGGTGGGCCGGGCCGGACTTGAACCGGCGGCCTCAGCCTCTCTCAACCCTCGTCATTTCGGGTTTGTAAGGGCTGCCTTAGGTCCTTGCGGGATGTCCTAACCAGGCTAGACGACCGGCCCTTCGCATGGTCGAGCTGCTTGTTCAGTGTTTTATTGTGTTATCTACACATACACTAGGCATAAAAATAGTTTGCCGCTTCCAGCCTTTTCCTCGAAGGCTTTACTTTTCGCCGTATGCTTTTTTATAGTAATCGTCCATGACCATTGGGACTTTTGTGTCGTTGCGGATGGCCTTTAGTACTTCAACGAGGAACTCGACCATTTTATCGACGAGTATCTTGCCCTTTTCCTTCGTCGCGTGCCTCGGATCGCCCACGTAGACGTCGAGGGCGTATGCTGGCCAGTCGAACGGTGTCTCGATCCCTTTAGGCAGCCCCGTGCTTCCGAGCTTGCCCTCCCTCTTGACGTTGCCCATTTTCACGTGGCTCCCGTAGAGGTGTAGCCCGATGCTTGTCTCAATCTCGCACGCGTGCCCGTAGAGTCTCCCTTCGCTCAGCTTGGCAGCCAATTCGTTAATCCCAGCCCAAGGATCAATCATGGCGTACAGAACGTAACCCTTCTTCTTCCTCAAAGTGGTCCTCATGAAGGTCCTGAGCAGCACGCTGTTCCCGCCGTGCCCGTTCACAAGAAGAATCTTCTTGAAGCCGTTCCTCGCAGCCTCGTCGCACACATCCTCCAGCACGCTCAGCAGTGTCTCGGCTGAAAGCGAGATGGTGCCCGGAAAATGGGCGCTCTCCTGGACGTAGCCATAATATAGTGGAGGCAATACGACGGCTTCCTCCTTTTCCGCCGCCCTTCTGGCGATTTCGTGCGCCACTATCGCGTCCGTGCCCAACGGCATGTGCGGACCGTGAATCTCGATGGAGCCTATGGGTAGAATTGCGACTAGACCCTTCTCGGCAGCCTCCTTCGCGTCTGGGCTGGTCATGTGCTCAAGCAGCAACCCGCATTCACCCACATAGTATAATGTCCACTTGACGTTTTAATTATTGTGCATAAAAGGAAAAAACAAATCGTGTGAAGAAGCTGGCTACTTCAGGAAGTGGCTTGACACCTTTTCCAGAGCTTCAACCACTTTGTCAACGTCTTCTTCGCTGAGGGCTGGGTGAACGGGGACGGAGAAGACCCTCTTCGACAAGTCCTCAGCGACCGGGCACTTAGCCTTCGAGCCGTACTTCCTCAAGGCGGGCTGTTTCGACGGCGGAAGCGGGTAGTAAATCATGCAGTCGACGTTCTCCGCCTTCAGGGCGTCAACGTACTCGTCCCTCGTGCACTTGTACTGGTCAAGGTCCATGATGACCGTGTAGTAGCTGTACGAGTGGTCCACGCCCTTTCCCAGCTTCTGGGGCTTCAACCCCTCTATTCGCTTTAACCCTTCGGAGAGTACCTTCGCGTTCCGCTTCCTCTTCGCCAAGAACTCGTTGAACATTTTAAGCTGGTTAAGACCGATGACTGCGGCGATGTCCGTAAGCCTGTAGTTGAGTCCCAATATTGTGGATAGGTACCTTGTCTGCTGGCCGTGGTTCCTGAATAGTAGACCCTTTTCGTAGAGTTCCTTCGAGTTGGTCGTGACCAACCCGCCTTCGCTGGTCGTCAGCGTCTTCGACGGGTAGAAGCTGTAGCAGTTGAGGTCGTCGTAGGCTCCCACGTCCTTCCCGTCGACCCTTGTTCCGTGAGCCTGAGCCGCGTCGTTAACCAAGAAAAGACTGTGTTCTTCGGCGATTTCGCCCAGAGCCTTCATGTCCGCACCGTTCCCGAACAGGTGCACGGGCGCGACCGCCTTGGTTTTGGGCGTAATTTTAGCCTTAACGTCCTCAACGTCTATCGTCAAGGTTTCTCCGTCTATGTCGGCGAAGACGGGCTTCCCTCCGGCGAAGATTACGGTGCTGGCGGTGGCTATGAAGGTGAAGTCGGGAACGATGACTTCGTCTCCGGGCTTCAGAACCGAAGCGTAAGCAGTGTGCAGAGCAGCCGTCCCAGAGTTGACGGCGTAGGCGTATTTAGCTCCGGCATCCTTCCTGAACTCTTCTTCGAACTGCGCGGTCTTGGAGCCTTGAATAACGTGACCTGATTGAAGTACCTCAATAACATCCCGAAAAGTATTTTCCGGAAAAATCGGTTTAGCTATCGGAATATGCTTTTCGGAGACGGGGTTTCCGCCTTTGATTGCCAGTTTTTCCATTCTTTCATCCTCTAATGCCATGTAGTTAATGTTTTGTTTTCCACGGTGTTGGACTTAAAACCTCCTCGGTTGCTAAGGGCTTCCACCACGACTCATTTTTGACGTACCAGTCCACCGTTTCTCTTAATGCTGACTGGAAGGTATGCCTTGGCTTCCAACCCAGCTCCGCACGGATTTTCGTTGAGTCGAGGCTGTACCTCAGGTCGTGCCCGGGCCTGTCCTCCACGAAGGCCACGAGGCTTTTCTTCTTTCTCAACAGCCTGAGAATCTGTTTGACGAGTTCGACGTTCGAGACCTCGTTCCCCGAGGATACGTTGTAGATTTCGCCCGGCTTGCCCTTTCCCAAGACACGGAAGACGGCTTCGCAGTGGTCCAGCACATAAATCCAGTCCCTGACGTTCTCTCCTATACCGTAAACGGGCACCTTTAGGTTTCTGTGGGCGCGGATGATGGCCTTCGGAATCATCTTCTCGGGGAACTGGTACGGACCGTAGTTGTTGGTGCACCGGGTCAACTTCACATTCAGCCCGTAGGTCCTGTGGTACGCCAGACAAAGCATGTCCGCAGCTGCTTTTGTCGCCGAGTACGGGTTCGATGGAGACAACCTGTCCTTCTCAGTGAAAGAGCCTTCGAGGGTGTCGCCGTAAACCTCGTCCGTGGACACCTGAACATAGACGGCGGGGCTGTTGATTTTACGGATAGCTTCCAGAAGTGTGAAAACGCCTGCAATATTGCTTTTTACGAAGGGCGACGGGTCAGCTATGCTTCGGTCAACGTGAGTCTCCGCCGCGAAGTTCACAACGGCATCCGCTTTTTCGACATATTTATTGATGAACTTGGGGTCCGAGATGTCTCCTTTGACGAAAACGTAGTTTACCGCGTGCTGCATGTCGCTGAGGCTTTCAGGGTTCGAGCCCACGCCGAGCTTGTCGATGTTGGTGACCTCGATTTCGGGGTGTCCGCTGACGGTCTGTCTGACGAAGTTGCTGCCGATGAAGCCCAAGCCGCCGGTGACGAGTAGACGCAGCTCCCTCTTTCCTCCTAAGTGTGTTTGCTGACGAATTCCCTCATAACGTTTACCATGTAGGCAAGCTTCTCCTCCGTCAATCCGGGGTAAACGCCGAGGAAGAACGAGTCGCGCATGATGCGGTCGCTGCTCGTAAGTTTTTCAGCGACTCGGTACTTGGCGTTCGTATAGGCTGGGTGGCTGAGGATGTTGCCCGCGAAGAGAACCTTGACTTCGATGTTGTGTTTAGTGAACCACTGAACGACGTCTTTTCTTCTGAACGGAGCTTTTTCGGTGATTGTCAATGGGAAGGCGAACCAGCACGGCTCACTCTTGGAAAGGGACTCGGGCAACACAAAGAACTCCCCGTATTTTTGGAACTCCCCGTAGAGGTAATTGTAGTTCTTCTTCCTCGCCTCGACGAACGCCGGGAGCTTTTTGAGCTGAGCCAAGCCCATCGCCGCTTGAATTTCCGTGGGCTTTAGGTTGTAGCCGATTTCCGTGTAGCTGTACCGCTTGTCGTAGTCCTCGGGCAGACCTGAACCCGCTTGCTTTTCGTACCGGGCGGATTTAGGACAGCCCTTGTCGGGGCAGTGCTGTGGGTCGCAGACGGGCATCACGCACGTTCTTCCCCAGTCCCGCATGGAAAAAACGATTTCCGCGAGCCTCTCGTCGTTCGTCGCTACGGCTCCCCCTTCCCCCGTCGTAATCTGGTGAGCAGGATAGAAGCTGAACGTGCCGAGGCTGCCGAACCCTCCGACGAGCTTACCGTTGTATCTCGAGCCTAAGGCGTCGCAGGCGTCCTCGACAAGGAAGAGACCGTGTTCTTCAGCGAAGTCAACTAAGAAGCCCATGTCGTTGGGGTTCCCCAAAACGTGCAGCACAAAAACAGCCTTTGTTTTTTTCGACAAGGCGGAACTGAAGCTTTCTGCGCGGGCGTTATATGTGCCGATTTCCGTGTCTACGAGAACCGGAACCAGACCGTTCTGGATTATAGGGTTAATGGTCGTCGGGAACGTGGAGGCAGGAGTTATCACCTCGTCGCCTTTCCTGAGCTTTTCTTTGCTGCTTAGCCTGTTTGACGTTAGGGCTGAGATGGCTAGCAGGTTGGCTGAGGAGCCGGAGTTCGTCATCACAACTTTTTTGACGCCAAGAAACCTTGCGAGCTCGGCTTCGAACCGTTTCGCGTATTTGCCGACGCCGAACCAGCCGTCGAGGATGGCGTTGAACATGCCCTCGACCTCTTCGTAGTCGTACACGGCTTCGGCATAACGCACCATGTCCTTGCCCGGCGTGAACGTCTTCTGGGAGGAACGAGCCTGAAGGATGCGCCTAACGGTTCTGAAGATTTCGTCGCGCAACGCAGCTTCGTCTTCCCTCATTCCTGCCTTCCTCAATTCTTTATTTCCCTTAGCCATTCAATGGTTTCCCTTAATCCCTTCTCCAACGGAGTTTCGGCTTCCCAGCCCATCAGCCTTTTAGCTTTCCCGCAGGAGCCAACCTGAGCCCTAATTCCCCCGAAAACCTTGGGATAGCCGACGAACCTTATTTCCGACTTGCTTCCCGCGATTTTTTTTACTAGCTCAGCGATCTCCAAGTTTGTTGTGGCTTTGCCCGTAGCGAGGTTGACGGCTTCTCCCCTTGGGATGTTCCTCGCAAGCCATAATCCTTTTACTATGTCCTTCACGTAGACGTAGTCCCGCGTGTCCGAGCCGTCCCCGAAGACCGTTATCGGCTCGTTCTTCGCGGCTTGAAAATAGAACGTCGGCATTATCTTGTTCAGCTGCTGGTGCGGACCGTACGGGTTGAACAGCCTCACGATTTTCACGTCCAGCCCGTAACACCTGAAGTACGTGTAGCAGAACCTGTCGACCGCCGCCTTGGAAGCCGCATACGGGTTCGTCGGGCTGAAGGGGAAGTCTTCAATTATTGGTGCACGCGAGTCGCCGTACACTTCGCAGCTGCTGGGGTAAACAAGCGGCACTCCAAATTCCCTGCAAGCCTCCAAGACGTTAAGCGAGCCTTTCAGGTTGACTTCGATCGTTTGGACTGGGTCTAGAACGCTTTCCGCTGGTTTAGCATCCGCCGCGAAGTGGTAGACAAGGTCGTACTTCTTTACCTCTCTGCGCAGCTGGTCCTTGTTGAAGACATCGTAGCCATTTTTTCTAGAAAAGCCTGAGGCTTCGACATTTTCTCGCTGGAGTAAGCTTTTCATGTTGGTTCCGATGAAGCCCGTGTCCCCGGTCAATAACACTCTCAAGTCCTAATTCCTCACTCTATAAAGCCACCTGCGAGGACTCGCCGAGGATGAACTTTCTTCCGCTAGGCTTGGACCCGGTGTTCGACACGATTCTAGTGTTCGGCCCGATTATGCTGTCGGTTATACGCTCTTTCGCGTCCAGCAGGCAGCCGTCCATCACGATGCTGTTGACGATTTCGCCCCGCTTTATGACCACGTTGTTGCCTATGCTCGTGTAGGGTCCGACGTAGACATCTGCGCCGACCGACGAGTTCTGCCCTATTATGGAAGGACCCATGATTAGGGCGCCCTCCTTCACGAGCGACCCTTGTCCGGTTGAGACCCGACCCTGAATTGACGATTGGGATTCGACAGCGCCTCTTGTTTCCGGGGTCAGGTCGTCCAGCACCAAGCGATTAGCTTCGAGAATGTCCTCAGGGGAACCTGTGTCCTTCCACCAGCCCGACACAACGTGGTGGCCGACGTCATGCCCGTCTTCGACTAGAAGGTGAATGGCTTCGGTGATTTCGAGCTCGCCCCGCCAGGAGGGTTTCAGCTTTCTTATTTCGTCGTAGATGACGGGCCTGAAGAAGTAGATGCCCGTCAACGCGTACTTGCTAGGTGGAATCTTTGGCTTCTCGACGAGGCCAACTAGTTTACCGTCTTCGCTGAACTTGGCTACCCCGAAGAGTTGTGGGTTCTTGACGGGGCACAACAGTATCATGGCGTCGTATTTTGAGGTTCTGAACTCGTCCGCGTATTTCTTGATTCCCCCCTTCAGCAGGTTGTCCCCGAGGTACACCACGAAATCATCTTTTCCCGTAAACTTTTCGCACAGGCTGACGGCTTGGGCTATGCCTTTTGGGTCTCCTTGAGGAACGTAAGTCAGGTTGACCCAGAGCTTAGCGCCGTCCCCGTAGCATTCTTTGACCTTCTCGGGGTAAATGTCCCCTAAGATTATGGCGATGTCTTTGACGCCTGAGTCCCGCAGGTCCTCGAGGACGTACTGCGAAATGGGCTTGTTGGCGACGGGTATCAGCTGCTTCGGCCCCGTGTGGGTGAGCGGGCGAAGCCTTGTGCCGTGGCCTCCATGGAGAACAACGCCTTTCAAGATTGACGCACGACCCTTGCGGTTTGGGTAGTGAGTATCGTCTCAGAAACAATTAAGCTTATTCATCTTTCAGAAAATGGATGGTCTTCAGCTGACCGTTGGCAAATTCTGTTAATTAGAGGTTCGTAAAACTTGTGGACGTTAATGGCGAATCGTTGGGAAGCCTATTTTTGGGGACTAGAATACTTTGGTTATGGCGCCCTTTATCTCAGCCAGCTCGTCTTCGGTGGCTTTGAGCCCCAGCTCGAAGGCCTGCTTGCTTCTGTCGTAGGTTTCCTGCTTCACTTCTTTTGCGATGTTCCGCATCTCCAGAGACACTAGGAACAGCTTGATGAGCTCCGCTTGGCTTTCGAGCTCGTCAGCCCTCTCCGTCATCTTCTGCATGAGGAGCTTCAGATGAGACTCCAAGTCGTCGATGTTGTCGTCCAAGCTGCCTACGAGGTGTTCGTAGGTGGGCTGTGACATCCTGTTCTTCGCGAGTAGCTCGTCGAGGGCCTGCTTCTTCCTCTTCGCCAGCTCGAGCTCCGAATGGATAACTTCAAACGTGCTCTTCCACGAACTCAACCACAGTCACCATCCAACCGCGATAGACTCAACCATAATTCTTGTCGGAATCCCCATATAATGTTATACTTCAGACCTCGTACGTGACTGTCGGCTTTCCCGTTCCTTCCGAAGTCAGAGACGTCACGATGACGTACGGGACCCGCTTCTTGACGTAGTCAACGACGCGCTTGAACCTGGCGGGGTCGTAGCTCAGTGTCAGCTCGTCGAGGATGAACAACGGGAAGTCGGGCAGGAACGTGTCCCTGGCAGCCAACATTAGAATCAGGCTCACGGTGAGCTTCTCGGACGAGCTAAGGGTCTCGACGGGCTGGCGGACGCCGTTCTCGCGGACGACGTGCAGCCCGAAGTTCTGGTCGAGGAAGACGTTCTCGAAGCCCTTGAGCTCGAGCTCCTTGAACGCCCTGTTGATGTTGCGGTTGAACCGTATCTTCGCAGAGGTCATGCGGCGCATGTACTTGTCCTGGAAGTACTCAATGACCATGTTGAGCCACTCGATCTTCCGCGTCGCTTCCTTCCTGACTTCGACAACCAGCCGTCCGCTGTAAGTTGGGTCGTCCTCCGGGAACTTCTCCGCTTGCTGGATTGCCTCCTCCTTGAGGATTGCTGCCTTGTTCAGGCGCTGGAGCTCCGTCTCCAGGGCGTTTAGTCCCCTTATTTTTTCTGCGAGCTTCTCTTGGTAATGTCTTTCTAGGTTTTCGAGCTCGGCTTTCAGGTCGGCAAGCCGCTTGGACTCCCTTGAAATTTCTTTCTGGGTTTTCTCCTGCTTTCTCTTTGACTCTGAGATGCTGTTCCTTATTTTTGTGGTGACCTTTGCGGAGTCGTCTGTCTCTTCGAGGAAACTTCTAAGCTGTTGCGCCTTCTCCTTCTCGCTGTTCATCTCTTTCCTGAGCTCGGAAAGCGTTGCTTCCTGCCTCGTGAGCTCAACCTTTTTGGCTTCCTTCCTCTTCGCAGCGTCCTGGACCTCGCTTTCGTGGCCGGACTTGAGCTCGGCAATCTTAAACTCGGCCTGCTCGCGCCGCAGATACAGGTTCGTCAGCTCAGTGACTAGGAGCGGAAGGTACTCGAACCTTTCGAACCTTGGGCTGGCCAGCTCCCTGCTTAGCTCGTTGACGAGCTCCTGGGCCACGGATGAGACGGTGCCGTAGTATTTGCCGTAGGAAAGGTTCTCCAGGTACTCCCGGAAGACCGAGCTGCCCCCGGTTATCTTGTGGACGACGCCGGTTTCGGCCATGGCCACGCACGCGTCGAAGGCTCGGTGGTCGGCGAACGGCAGCATGGGTCCCGACGCGACGACGTCGCCTGAGGGGGTTCTTC
>CAZOKM010000064.1:0-9629 GCA_964580405.1 uncultured Candidatus Bathyarchaeia archaeon
AGAAGAGCCTCAAGCTCGCAGCGGACCTCAGCTCACCCGTCGTGACCACGCATCCGGGTGAGATTCCGGCGGACAAGTCGTCTACGGCTTACAAGGTGATGAAGAAGTCCTGCGTCGAGATCGGTCGCTACGGCGAGGACGTTGGCGGAATCTTCTGCATCGAAACAGGACAGGAAACAGCTCAGGCGCTGCGAAGCTTCGTCGAGGACGTTGGCTCAAAGGGCTTACAGATTAACTATGACCCCGCCAACATGCTGAGGCACGGCGTCGTCGAAGGGGTTAAAGTTTTGGCACCGTGGATCGTGCACACCCACGCCAAGGATCACGACCCCAAAACGCAACGTGCTACGGTCGGCGAGGGGGCGGTTCCGTGGGACGCGTACATCGCAGCCTTGCGGTCAATCGGCTACGACGGCTGGTACGCTCTTGAGGATGAGTCGGGCAAAGACGTCATCAATTCTCTGAAGCGAGGCAGAGCCTTCCTAGAACGGTATTAGGCTATTGAAAACACTCAAAACTTGATTGTGAATAGGCTAGATAGTTTCATTGTTAGGGGCATTGCTGACCAAAAACCTGAAGTGTTCAGTTTTCTTAAACTTCGCGAACCATTCTTCCAGAGTCATCGTCATTTCCCGTAATGGAACATGCAGCTTTCCTTCAGTTATGGCTGGTTGCCGTTGACCGTACTCCTTTACAATTTCTTGAACATATAACAGCTTAGCCAGAGCCGGAGTGCCATTGTACCGTTTTTGCCACTCTGAGCTGGGGGTGAGCCACACGGCGAAGGTTTCAGCGAAATCGTCGTCGGGATGCCTCTGCGCATACCATCCAGAAAAATGGCGGACGAACCTTGGGCTGAAGGGGACTGTTGAATAATCATCTTTGTAGGGTTGCGAGAACCGTCCGAAGAGCCGACGCCATTCCCGTTTTCTGTAAAGGCGATATGCGTAGTTTAAAGTGTGCCCCGCCTCATGGCGCAGAAACATCATCACCTCTTCCTCGTCTTCAATCTTGGTTCCAGCGAATTGGGCTTGGAGGTTGCACAGGTTCTGGTCTGCGAGGTAGAAGGGAATGCCGATGACGGGGACTTTGTTTGGGCAGCCCCATCCGTCAGTCAGATAACTCTTGGGTTTGAAGGAGATGCCAGCTTTTTCGAGCTCGTGATAGAGTTGGTTGAGGGAGATTTCTAGACGCGTATTCTTTATCGTGAGAGGCAGATCACAAATTCTCCTTGAAAGCAGTTCTCGTAGTTTTTTGTCTGAAACCTTCCTATCCACCTTTTTGGAGAACTCCGATGAGCTCATGACGACATCGTAGGGCATTATTTCACGCATCAATATATCGGTTATATTTTCCAGAAAGTTTTTAAATGTCCCTTGTTTAGCATTAACGTCTAAACGGGCTAATTATAGCATTTTCGCGTGAGATTGTTTGTTGCGGAAGGTGGAAGGTAACGTTCAACGTGGTTACATTAACTGATTCGGTTCGGATACCCCCCGACAAGTTCGGCGGAATCCTGCGGGACGTGGCGAGTGAACAGCTCAAAATAAAGTACGAAGGCATCATCGACGAGGAGCTCGGCTACGTGATCGCCGTGACCGACATCATCGTCTCGCCAATCGGCAAAATAATCCCCGGCGACGGGGCGACCCACCACAAAGTCACGTTTTCGCTCCTGACCTTTTATCCAAAGATTCAGGAGGTCGTTGAGGGCGAAGTGGTTGAGGTGGCGGACTTCGGCGCTTTCGTCAGGGTCGGACCCGTGGACGCGTTGATTCACGTTTCGCAGATCATGGACGACTTCATCTCGTACGACGACAGGCAGGGAGTCCTCATGGGCAAAGAGTCCAAACGCAAGATTTCCGTGGGAGACAAGATGCGCGTCCGCACGACCGCTGTCTCGCTGGGGCGCGGGGGCAGCTTCGGAAAAATAGGTGTGACAGCCCGTCAGCCTTTTTTGGGTAAGCTCGAATGGATCGAGGAAGGCATCAAGGAAGCGAAGCCAGAGGCTGAACAGAAACCTGAGAAACCAGCAGAAGCGTAGGCGGTGTATGAGGCATGGTTGACAAGGCTTGTAGGAATTGCCACACGGTCACTGATGCGAGCGCCTGCCCGGAGTGCAAATCCACGGACCTGAGCGACGACTTCAGCGGCATCGTCGTCATTATCGACCCCGAGCGGTCATCAATCGCCAAGGTCATGGGAATCACGAAGAAGGGTCGCTACGCCGTCCGAATAAGGTGATCAGCATTCGGCTTCTGACGTCTGAGCTCCGGACGGAACTCAAGGCGCCTTTGGGTCTACTTATTCGAGGCTCCTCCAAGCGGACGATGGAGAAGCTGAAAGAAATCGTTGACGAACCAAAGCCAGCGAAGATTATCGCCGTGGGAGACAGAGTTTCAGGAAACCTCGTTAAAAGCGGGTTGCCTCCCGACGTTGCCATTGTAGACAATAGGATCATGCGGAAGCCTACTGCGCCAGTAGAGTTCGACGCGGAAAAAACGTTCAACGTAGGCAACCCAGCGGGGACCATTACTGATGAGGCGTACCGAACGGTGGAAGAAGCCGTCAGTTCCGCTGGTCGGGTGAAAGTCTTGGTTGACGGCGAAGAGGACCTTTTAACTCTCGTTGCGGTCTTGTCCGCGCCCATCGGGTCGATCGTGGTCTACGGCCAGCCCAGAGAAGGCATCGTCGTCGTCCACGTCACCGAGGACTCCAAGAAAAAGGTTGGGGGCATTGTCGACCGAATGGGGCGACAGAATTCGAAATGCTAAAGTATGGGAGCTGAACTTCTGAAGGTAGTCTAAAGGTGAAGACGGTGAAGGTCGAAATCGTCAGCAACAAACGGAACGAACTCCTCAATAGGAACGAGGTCAAATTCCGCATCACGCACGAGGAAGGCGGAACCCCGCCGCGGGTTGAGGTCAGGAAGAAGCTCTCCGCCAGCTTGGACGCGAACGAGGACCGAATCCTCATAAGCAAGTACGGGACTAAGACGGGAAGCATGACGACCGTCGGCGAAGCCAACGTTTACGACTCATCTGAGCAGGCGAAGGCGACTGAACCGAAGTACATAGTCGCGAGGAACTCGCCGAAGACCGAAAAGAAGGAGGAGCAACAGAAATGACAGAAAACGTTGCGCCAGAAAAGCCCGAACCGAAAGCTCAAAAGAAGAAAAAGGTCGAAAGAAAGGTCTCAGCGTACTACAAACTTGAGAAGAACGGAGCAGTGAGGATCCTCCCGACCTGCGACCGGTGCGGCGCCGGGTACTTCATGGCTGACCACGGGGACCGATACGCCTGCGGGCACTGTGGCTTTACGAGGTTCAAGACCGAGGGCGTCAAGAAATAGTAATTCTGGTTTATTCTTTTTCTGTTTCCGAAGTTTGTACTTCTACTTTTTCTTCTCTTCCCAGTACTGCTACGTAGAGCTGGAAGCAGGCAAGCCCGACCAGCAGTACGGATAACACGATGATGATGTTCCTCACGTCGTAGTATTGGTCCAGCCCCTCAAACATCGGGAGAAACATCAGCCACGCGTAAACCACAAGAAGCAGCGAGCACACGGCAGCCATGACGTTAAAAATATTGACTCTGACCTGAACCAATCCTAGTCTTCCTGCGGTAATCGAGCTTTCTGCAACGCTATCTTCGGTTTCTCACCTATTAACGGTTTCTTCACGTTTAGAAATAATATATTACCAAACGCAGCTATGATTCAATGAATATAGACGAAGAACAGGCATAAAGGATGGAAGAAAAATGAAGATTGGTCTGATTTCTGACACGCACGACATGCTGCCCCTGATAGAGAAGGTAGTCCAGAAGCTGAACGAAGAAAAAGTTGAGCTCGTGCTTCACGCGGGCGACTACAGCGCGCCATTCGCTGCTTTACGGTTCAAGCCTTTAAAGGCTCCGATGGTTGGAGTCTTCGGCAACAACGACGCCGAGAAAGAGCTGCTGCGGAAAAACTTCGAGTCAATCGGCAAACAGGTCCACAGTAAATTCGCAGAGGTCAAAGCGGGCAAATTCAAAATTGCCCTGCTCCACGGCGAAGAAGTTGACCTTCTTTCGTCCATGATCAATACGTCGGCTTACGATGTAGTTGTGCATGGGCACACGCATCAGGCTTCAATTCGCAAACAAAACGGGACTTTAATTGTCAATCCAGGTGAAGTGTGCGGGTACCTGACTGAAAAGGCGACTTTTGCCCTGTTGGACACGGACTCCACAAAGGCCGAGATTGTTCCCTTATAACATACCTGTAGTGTTGTGTGTAGTAGGAATTATTCTATAATCTAGTAAACTATAAAAGCCGCATTCAATGACGTTTTGCTGCGATGTCAAGGATAATAGCCAAGCTAGGCCTCAAGACGCTTGGTCTAGCGTTGATTTTCAACTCCATGGTCAGCCTAACCTCCGTAGTCAACATCCTCGTCGGCTCCTACTTCAACGCTTACAGCTGGCAGTCCTTCTCGCCCTACCTTGCCTACGGACTGCTCTTCGTGTTCGTGGCTACGACCGCCATCCTCAACATCGTTCCCGCCAAGCTTCTGGGAAAGGTTCACCTCAAAAGAATCCTGTTCCACCACTACGTTTACGGCTTCATCGCAAGCTCCATCCCCGTCACCCTGACAGCTGTCTACGCTCCGACCTACGCTCTCGTGTTCCTGCTGCCTTCCTTGGGGCTTCAGACGACTGGCCTGCAGACAATCATAATCTATTCAGGCCTGTTCCTCGTCTACGGCGGCTTGGCGCTCATGATAGACGACATCCGCGACGTGTCCATGAGGGTCGGCAGAACGCTTGACAAGCTCAAGCTCTGGGCGGTCAGGTCCAGAGAGACCATCCAGAAGGTGCATTTCGTTTCTAGCCTAGTCACTATCTACGTCGCAGCCTTCATAGGCGCTTGGTGCTTGGGAAACGTGGCGATGATGGAAGCCGGGTCGCTCTGGTACGCCTCCAACGTGGTTGTCGCGGTGAACCTCTTCGTCGCGGGCTTTTGGGGGCTCAGGGCCGTGAAGGCGAAGTACTGGTTCTCCAAGCTATATTCTGACCTTTCCAACGCGCAAGCCATAATGTACAAGCAATACGAAGTCTAGACCTTTTCTTTTTTGCAGGACTCCAGCATTTTTCCCTCAGAAGCAGCTCTGTGAGCCTCGCGGACGGGCTCAGGAACCCTGTAACCTTTCGTGCAGCGCTTCACGATTTCTATAGCTGTCATCAACGAAATTTTGTGCCCTACGCTCACGTAAATAGGCTTCACGCCAGGCTTCGTTTCGACAGCTGCCCCAACGGTTTCATTTTCGTAGACTATGGGTTTCCAGCCACCCATTTCCTTGTCGATGACCTCGCCGCACAACAGGCTTTTCGCCACGCCTATCGTGACCGCGTCAAGGACCAAACCGAGGTGGCTGGCGAACCCCAAGCGCCGCGGATGAGCCAGCCCGTGCCCGTCGACGAGAAAAACGTCGGGCTTAACTGAGAGCATGGTTATGGCTGAGACGACGGGTGGAAGTTCCCTGAAGGACAGGAAGGACGGAATATATGTAACGCCTACTTCTTGGAAGGATGTCCGCGTTTCCACCGTTTCCAGTGTATCGTACTTCAGAATCGCCACGGCGCCAACTGCGCATTTATCGGTGTAGGCTACGTCAACGCCTGCGACGTGGCTTATGTGTGGGGGCAACCTATCTTCGCATACCACTTTCTTTGAAAGGAACAGCTGCAGCTTCTTCGCCTCTTCGGTCGAGAAGTCTTCGACTTTGAACAATTCATTGGACTCCCAGGAAGAGCAGCAATTTTAAAGTAAACAACGTTACAGTCCTAGTCTGAGATTTCCGCCCTGACTCCGACGAACACCGGACCCGTCGTTTCGATTTTCTTTTTGTGGTTCATGATGAACCTTCGGGCCTTGTCGCCGACTTTCACGTTTATGTCGCTCGGGCGCCGGGCCAGCCGAACCCAAAGGTCAAAGCTCACCCGATTGTCACGTACGGATTGTTCTATTCCTGCCGCTGCCTGCGCGGCTATGCCGTCGATGTACGTGATTCCCGTCTGGGTTCCCCCTTCGCGGGCGGCTTTGACGATTTCGACGTTGCCCATCCCCTTCGCTGGGACGCCTAGAACATTGCCGTTATAGACGAAGACTTGGTTCAAGGCAGCTGCCCCCAAAAGCCGCGAGTCCTGTTCCTTCTCGTAGATGTAAACCTTCACGGATTTTCCCTGAACCTTGCCTTCGTACGCTAGGAACTCGCACGGGCTGGGCGCCTCCGCGTTGGCGACTGCAACTTTCAGTATACTTTTAGCTACCTTTTTTCCTTCCTTGGTCGCGGGCGCAACCTCGAACCCTATTGCCCTCGCAATTTCGGCGTCTGAGAGCTCGAGCTCCGCGAAGAACTGAGGATACACCAACCTCCTGATGTCCTCCTCGTTGCTGAGTAACATCGCAATTCTCTCGACGCCTATCCCAACGTTCAGCACAGGCTCTTTGAGGTCGTACCTCGCTAGGGCGATGGGGCTGTAGATGCCATAGTCCACGACCTCAACCCATGTTTTCGAGGTTGGGTGGAAGATGAAGCCTTCGTACTCCATGCCCGGAGCGTAGTACTTTGACGTGACCTTCTTTTGGACGAACCTGAACCTGTCGAAGCCGAGTGGCTCCAGCAGAGCCTTCGAGATTTCCTGCCCCTCCTCGATGTCGACGGCTTCTCTCATGACGGCGCAGCTGGCTGAGTGGTGGACGCGAAGGTGAGTCGGGTTTTCCCTTTGCTCTCTCCTGAACCTGACGTCGACCGAGAACAGCTTCAGCGGAAGCTCAGAAACGGGGCGAACCGCCTGAAGCGTCAGAAACCACGCCGTAGTCATGTGTGACCTAAGGGTTAGGTTTGAAGCTTCGGGCAGCAGCGACGAGAACTCGGGGAAAACGTCCGAAACCACGCGCATAGCTAGCGTGTCAGATACCCCTAAGGCGTCAGCCATCTTTTCGACCAAGTCGTCCGAGTCGACGTCGCCCTTTTTGTAGTCCCGCAGGACCCTCTGAAGGCCTAAAACCTTAGACTCAGAAAGCTCGACTCCCAGTTTCTTTATTTGCTCTTGCTTTGCGTTGCTTAGTCCGATGTCCGGTCGGGGTAGGGTAGCCAAGTAATAGCAGCGGTCTAGAATTAGAGGAGCCTCGGGGCCGTACTGCTTGTAGACTTCGTTCGCTTCCAGAATTACGGGGTTGAAGACCTCCGTGAAGCCCAGTTCCAGAAATGCAGCTCTCATCTTTTGGACGAGGTCGTAGAACGGGTGGGACTTGCCCTTTGTTTTTGGTTCAGCCTTTAGTTTTTTCGGAGGCTTGGGAAGCAGGCTTGCGCTGTCCTGCCAAACCTTCTCGAACCCTTCTTCGTCGACCCTCCTGAGGATGTCCCTCGGGTTCAACGGACTCAACCCTTGTGTTTCTCCTCTAGCCGTTTTCTGAGGTTTTTTATCGAGTCTTCGAGGTGCGTCCTCCTGACCTCGATTGTGACGTCGCCCCTCGTCGCCTCGAGGACGTGCCGGGCTACGTCGCACTTTCTTCTCAATCCCTGAACGAGGATGTTGGCTTCGTCGAGGTTGACCAGCTCGACGTAGATTGTTTCCATGAGCTCAAGGTTTTTCTCGGCTTTCCCGACTTCGTTTCTTCTCAGGTAATCCAAGGTCTGACGCCTAAGCTCCCCAATCACGTCAGCCAAGCCAAGAATGTAGGCTGGCATCGGGACGCTGATTTCGTTGCTGTTTAGGAAACGCCCCTCTTTGATTAGGGCGAGAAATATTTTTGCTTCAGTGTATTCTTCGAGGGCTGCTTCGACGATTCCCATGTAGAGAAGGTCAGGGTAGCTTGCTGTGAGGCTGGTTAACGTGCCAAACAGCTCCTTCGCCTCTTCGAGGACTGCTTCAGCGTCTTCGAGCCGCTGTTTGTGCATGTGGAAAATCGCCGTTTTCGACAGCCGCGTGCATTTTCGCATGGCTGCCTGAACGTCTTGGCGGGCAGCATCCTTCTTCGCCAATTCATCTTGTATCTGCTTAAGAATGTTATTCAGCGACATGACTTTCACTTTCCCGAATGTGGTTTTTCTTTTATGCTTTACCTGAGCAAGATTCTTCTGCACAAATAGACACCCAATACGGCATTTATCCTTTTTCTTGCGGATGCTGAATCTTCAAAAGAAGCACGAACAGCGGATGATTCCCTATTAATGATTTCAGAAAATCCTTTTTGGAATGATGCAGAATGTTTTGGTATCGAAAAATCTACCATTTTCAGCTAGGGTTTGCCCGTCCAGCAGTACAGGCAAATGTCTTCCTCTTTCAGACCCTTGTTGTTTGGGGCTTCGACGACGGCTTTAACGAGGTTTTCTATGGTCTGAAACCTCAGCGTCGTGAAGCCGATCTTTTTCCTGATCTCCTCAACCATGGTCAGGTACTCCTGACTCGTTGAATCCAGGTACTTGCTGATGTCTTCCTCGGTCTTGTCCATGGCTTTCCAGGTCGCCAAGTCTTTGGTCTTGGTGGACAAGTCGTAGATGCACGGGTACATCTGCGGGGGCGAAGCGATCCTCCCGTGAATCTCCATAGGCCCGTAGGGCATGAGATTCTCCCTCAGCAGGTTTTGGAGCTGAGTGCCCCGCCTGATCGAGTCGTCGACCAGTACTATTCTCTGGTCCTGAATCATCTGGGAGTTAGGAACCTGCTTGAACCGCGCGATAAGGTCCCTCTTTTCCTGAGTCGGGGGAATGTAGCTCCGTCCCCAGCCAGGCGTGTACTTCACGAGGGGTCGCCTCAAGGGAACAAGCGAGTTCGCTGCTTTTTTCACGGCTTCTTCAAGCTGGCTCGCGTCGATTTCGCCTTTCCTGAACCGTTCTAGCGCTTCGCTGATTCTTTCCCTTGCGAGCTCCATCCTTCTTTTAGCGTAGCCGACCGAGTGAGGGAACCCCGAGTCCGCTATGCCCAGCACGATGTCGGCTTCGACGTCGTCCTTTTCGGCGAGGAAGCCCCCGCACCTTTCCCTGACGACCTCCGCGTTCACTCCGTAGTAGTCCGAGGTTGGGAAGCCGAAGTAGACGTGCAGGAACGGGCAGAACCTCTTCCTCTTCGACGCCTGCGCCCGCGTCTTAGCGCCCGACTCGTCTATGGACACGATTTCTCGGTGCTCAAGGTACTTCACGACCTCGTACCTCAGGTTGGGGAACGCGCAGGTTTCGGAAGCCAAAGCCCAGTCGTTTCCCCTGTTCGCGAGGACGAGGGGGAAGGCGTCGCCCGACGCGTAGATGCTTTTTTCGTTCTGTGAAAGAAGCAGCAGGGAGATTGTTCCGTCGATTTTCTGGTACATGGCTTCGATGCCGTCGACGATGCTCTTTCCTCTGCTGATGAGCTCGCCCACAATCTCGGTCTGGTTCGGAACTGAGACGCCAGCCTTAACTCTCGAGTTTTTGAAAGTGACGCCCTCGCTAATCAGCTCGCTGTACAGCGCCTCGGCGTTTCGGAGGAAGCCAGCCGTGCAGAGGGCGAAGGTCCCGATTTTGGACTCGAACTTGACGGGCTGCTCGTCTTCGCTGTCGCTTATGACGCCGATTCCCAGCGTGCCCTGTATCCGCTTGTACTCTTCCT